>CAZLNH010000202.1:0-14937 GCA_964560775.1 uncultured Woeseiaceae bacterium
TGAGTACAGTCCGCCCCCCGCAAGGACCGCAATTGTACGCGGTTCAGGCCTGCCGAGGTGGCGGAATTGGTAGACGCGCTAGCTTCAGGTGCTAGTGGGGGTAACCCCGTGGAGGTTCAAGTCCTCTTCTCGGCACCAGAATAACCAGGGCCCCCTTACGCAGGGGGCTTTTTCTATTCCATCGCCGTTGCTGCGTGCCCTGACACCTGATGCCGACGCAGACATGCCCGGATCTTGCGCCGCGTGCGTCGTCCCGCCATGATCCTGTCAATGATCAATGCGAATCATGAGGCCCGGCCATGGACCGTTACACCAGCGCCACGATCGCACTGCTGGCGCTCTTTGCAATGAACACAACACCCGCCGCGGATGACTGGGATTTCCCGGAAGACATTCCGGTTACCGAGCCCGTTACAGTCGGTCTCGCCGGCAGTTCGCCCGCGGATATCGTGCGGTACCTGCTGGCCGAAGGTGCCGCGTCGATCGACCTTGCGCCCGACGGGCAGACAGTCGCCTTCCAGTGGTCGATCAGCGGCGAACCACAATTGTGGACCGTCGACGCAACTGGCGGCTGGCCGCGGCAATTGACCTTCGGCAGCGGCATTACGTTTTTTGAATGGGCGCCCGATGGCGAGTACCTGGTCGTGGGCCGCGATGCCGACGGAAATGAACGCGAAGGTTACTACCTGTTGTCTGCAGACGGCCAACGTGAGCGACAGCTGCTGCCACTGAGCGACGCGTTTCGTTCCTTCGGCATGTTCTCGTCGGACGGCGACCAGATTCTCTTTTCATCGACGGAACGCAATGATCGCGACTTCGATATCTACATCAGCAATGTCGAAACCGGCGACACGTGCCTCGTCTACGAAGGAACCTTTGGCTTCTTTCCCCTGGCATGGCAGCCGGGCGGCGACCTGGTCGTTGTGTCGGAGACGCGCGGTGAGGACGCCAATGATTTACACCTGCTGAACCTCGCGGACGGTAAATTAACACCATTGTTCCAGCCTGACGTCGCCGCGTCGTTCAGCGACGTTCAATGGCTGCCGGATGGCAATGGCTTCTATGTTGCGACCAATCTCGACCGCGAGTTTGCCGGACTGGCGCGGTACTCCCTCGGGGATGAAACGCTTGCTTTCATCGAGACGCCGAATCACGACATCGATAGCGTGTCGCTGAGCAGCGATGGCCGCTTCCTTGCGTGGACGACCAATGAGGACGGTTACTCGAAACTTCATGCGACAGATCTTGAATCCGGACGGCCGCTGGAAACGCCCGCCCTGCCCGACGGCGTTTATTCGATCGAATTCGCGCGCTCGGCACCGGCACTGGGCATCAAGGTCAGCGGGCCGGCGATACCGGGCGATGCATTTCGCTGGGACCTGGCACGGAATGCTTTGAGCCAGGCGGTATATTCGTCGCTGGGCGGACTCGATCCGGAGTCGTTTGTAAGGCCGGAGTCAGTGCGCTTCGACGCTCGTGACGGTGTACAACTGCATGGGCTGCTGTACCGGCCGGAAACAGGACCGGATGCAGCCAGGCCGCCGGTCGTGGTACAGGTTCATGGCGGCCCGACCGCGCAAAGCCGGCCAACGTTCCGGCAGGCCGAGCAATACCTGGTCAACAATGGCATCGCGGTATTCGCCGTCAACGTGCGAGGTTCTACCGGATTCGGCAAGACCTACGCGCGCCTCGACAACCAGGAAAAACGCCTTGACTCGGTGCGTGATCTTGTCGACACCGTTGCATACTTAAGTGACGACGAACGGCTGGACACGAACCGGATCGCCGTCATGGGCGGCTCTTACGGCGGCTATATGGTCAATGCCGTTTTAGGCGCGTACCCGGGCGTGTTCGATGCCGGCATTTCAATTGTCGGCGTATCAGACTGGGTGCGGGCGCTTGAAGAGGCCTCCCCGGCCCTTAAGGCCTCCGACCGCATCGAATACGGCGACATCCGCGAGCAGCGCTGGCAGGATTTCTACGCTGAAAACTCCCCGATCAACAACGCCCACAGGATTGACGTACCACTAATGGTATCGCATGGCGTTAACGACCCGCGCGACCCGGTGACCGAATCCGATCGCATCGTATCGGCGGTCCGCGACGCAGGCCAGGACGTCACATACCTGCGTTTTCCTGACGAGGGTCATTCCATACGCAAGCGGCCGAATCGTGTAGTGTTTTACCGCACGCTGGCCGCCTTCCTGGAGCAGCAGCTCAAGCGGACAAATGACTAGCCCGCATGTCTCACCGATTTCGAGCCGCAAGGAAAATTCAGGTACCATGTGGCGCCAGCGGCTCATCTCCTATTAATAAGAAGGCCACTTGATGCAAGAAATCGTCGACTTCCTGAATATGATCATCTGGAGTCCAGCGCTGGTCGCCCTGTGCCTTGGCGCCGGCCTGTTCTTTTCGATCCAGACGCGCTTCGTGCAGGTACGGCAGGTCCGCGAGATGGTTCACCTGCTTTTCTCGGGCCGGGAGTCGGACAAGGGCATCTCGACGTTCCAGGCGCTGGCCGTGTCGCTCTCCGGACGGGTTGGCACCGGCAACATTGCCGGCGTTGCCGCGGCGATCGGGTTTGGCGGCCCCGGGGCCGTGTTGTGGATGTGGCTGGTCGCCTTTCTCGGCGCATCAACGGCATATGTCGAGTCAGCGCTCGGCCAGATCTACAAGGAAGAGTACGAAGGCCAGTACCGCGGTGGCCCGGCATATTTCATCGAGAAGGCTCTCGGCCAGAAGTGGTATGCATGGCTGTTTGCAATCACGACAATCATTGCCACGGGATTGTTGCTGCCCGGCGTCCAGGCAAACAGCATCAGTACTGCCGCGGAAGTCGCGTTTGGCGCGGAACAGCTCATCGAAACGTCGCTGGGCACAGTCAGCGTCACTAAAGTAGTCACCGGTACCTGCGTTGTCATGGTTCTGGGCTTTATTATCTTTGGTGGCGTCAAGCGCATTGCGCATTTCACACAGGTAGTCGTGCCGTTCATGGCACTCGGCTACATCATCACGGCTTTCGTCGTTGTTGCCCTGAACTTTTCCCAACTGCCGGGCATCATTGCACTGATTTTCAGTGACGCGTTTACGCCGATGGCGGGTTTCGGCGCGGCCATCGGCTGGGGCGTGAAACGCGGCATTTACTCGAATGAAGCCGGCCAGGGTACCGGCCCTCATGCCGCGGCGGCGGCCGAAGTCGATCACCCGGCGCAACAGGGTCTTGTCCAGGCCTTTTCCGTCTATATCGACACGCTTTTTGTCTGTTCAGCTACCGCGTTCATGATCCTGATCACGGGTGCCTACAACGTGCACGCCCCGGACGGCGGCTTCCTGGTACAGAATGTGCCTGCCGCCCTGGAGGCAAACAGTCCCGCTTTCACGCAATTTGCGGTCGACAGTGTCATGCCCGGCGTCGGCAAGCCGTTTGTAGCATTGGCATTATTCTTTTTCGCATTCACGACATTGCTCGCGTATTACTACATCGCGGAGACTAACGTCGCCTACCTACGGCGCACACTCAAGCTGCCGGGCATGATCTTCGCACTCAAGGTCGGATTGATGACATCTGTGTTTTACGGCGCTGTCAGAACGGCCAACCTGGCATGGGGGCTCGGCGACATCGGCGTGGGTCTTATGGCCTGGCTCAATATCATCGCCATCCTGATTATTTTCTTTGTCGCGCGCCCTGCTATTTCAGCGCTGCGGGACTATGAAGTTCAACGCAAGGCTGGCGTCGAGAAATATGTATTCGACCCGGAAGCACATGGCATCAAGAATGCCGACTTCTGGGTCAAGCGCCTGCAGCGCGAACGCAAAAACCAGGATACGAAAACGAAGTAGTTTGTTCACGGACGAGCGGCGCGGAATAACGATTACGCCTGTGACGAGTGTGTCTGTGACAGCATGTCACGTCACCCGAACACGGTTGATCACGCCGGTGCTGGAAGGATAAATGAAATGCTCTTTTCCCTCGGAGCTTTAGTGCTGCTCATCATCATCGCGGCGGCAGCGTTGCGGCGACAGCAGCGACCGGCGCAATCCGGTGAAGCCCGTCCATCGTCCCGGCTTGCCGATGCCAGCGGACGGTTTCATGCCGTCTCGATCCGCTTCGGCGCGAGTCCCTGCGGCAATGCCAGACGCCTGCACAGCCAGCGGTTTCTGTCGGAAGCTGCACCGCGACTGCCTGTGGATGGCTGCGACGCGGCTAACTGTGGTTGCCGGTTTGTACACCACGCGGACCGCCGGGCAGGCGATGATCGCCGCTCCCCGTTCCAAAGCGGCTTTGGCGGTTCAGCTTTGCGTGTCGAGCAAAACCGTCGTGCGAGGCCGGACCGGCGCGTCGCGGCGTTCGACGAGTAGAGCCGACGTTCCGGGCCGGGCAAGCCTCGAGTGGCAGCCTTCAGACAATATTGTTGCCGATCAGTAATAGCCGGAATCGGCGAGTACGGCTTCGTAGGACCGGAGCTCCTGTTCGTAAATGACCCTGTCCTCGGACAGTTCCATGATCTCCACTTCCAGTTCACCGATGTGTTCGGAATGACGCTTCAGATCAGCAATCAGTAGTATGCGTTCCTCGGTGGTCGTTTCCCGGCTGATCAACGCTGCTTCGTTGTCGCGCATCATGCCTTCAAGATTGGCGATCTCGTTCTTGCGGGCATTTATCTGGTAATCCGTCGAATTTACATTGGACCGCAACGAATAAAGTTGTTGTCCGGTCCGATAGGCATCGATGAATCGGGGTTCGAGATCCACTGCACAAAGACCGTGGTACTGGCCGCCACTTGAGCCCAGCCGGAAGCCGCGGGCCGGCTGACAGAAGTCCCGCAGTCCCTCGTCGTGCCCTGCTCTATAGGACTGAAAGTCTACCGGGACGCCATGTTTGGCACATGCCTTGCGCCGTTCGCCGATGCGGTCCGCGGTATAACCACGCGAACCATCCTCATAGCCGATGGCATGCCAGTCGCTGACAAGGCACTCCTCGGAACTCATCGATGCGCAACCTCCGAGCATTAACAGCGCGGCGGCGGCGGCAAGCCCGCTCGTTTTCTTGATCATGGCGCAATCTCCGGAAGGCAGGGGCGCAGATTTCGCAACATACAAACGCACCGCTTGCCGTGCCGTGAACAGAATCACAATAAACGCGGGTCGCCACCGCGCCACGGGCACCAGGCCCGTCATTTTGCGGTGACTGTGACCTGTGTCACAGAGGCGGCGGGCACGGCGCGACTACGCTGGACAACCGCGGACCCGGCGAACTGGATTGATCCGAGTTGCATCTCCCTGCCATCAGTAGCGCAATCGCGGTCGCCCTGGCGGCGGCGCTGGCGTTCGCTTGCGTTGCCGCGAGCTATCGGTTCCTGTTGCGGCGTTTCGGAACCCGCCAGTATTTCGATGGCATCATCCTGTCCGAAGCGGCGCACCGGCTGCGGGAATCGAGGACAGCACTGGGACGGCGACAGGCATCGTATCTTGCCGCCACGCTGGTGTTCGGGCTGGTGGTCGCCATTTTCTGGCTGCTGCAGCCCGATCCGCTGCTCGCTTCCATGCCACGCTGGGCGCATATCGCCTTGGTTGCGGCTGCTGGCCTGGTTGGCATTGCGGCGCTGTACCAGCTGGGAGTGATTGCCCGCCGCCGCAGCCGGCTGCGACATCGCAGAGACGCGTCCATGATTGTCGGGCATTCCCTGCAGAAACTGTGCGGGAATATGAACCGGGTGTTTCACGACGTGCCATGCTCGGCCGGTATAGTTGACCACGTAATCGCCGGGCTGCATGGCATCTATGCCATCAAGGTCCTGAGCCGCCGGCCCGGCAAAGACAGCCGCATTCGACTGCAGGATGACTCGATTGTCTTTGCGTCCAGGCACGAACCAGTGCCAATCGGCAACTTCAAGTCGATAGCCGCGCGACTCGGTCGTGAATGCTCCAAGGCTGTCAAACACGATGTCCACGTCCGTTGCGTAATCGCCGTTCCCGGCTGGGAAGTAACATCGCAATCCGGCAATGACATCCTGGTCGTCAACGAGCGCAATATTTCGATGATTGGCGGCTGGAAAGACCAGCGCGACTTTCTGATGAATGAAGATATAGAAGTCGTGCACGAATTGCTGACCGCGCGATGCACCGCGCGCCAGCCTGTCGACTGATACCGGTCAGTCAGTGCGTTTGCGTACCTCTCGCGGCACCGTTCTTCTTCGACGACCGCCTGGGCTTGGCGCCGGCCTTTTTCGTGCGCTTGCCGCCGTCGCCGGTACTTGTGGAAGCGGCGCCGATAGTCGCTGCCTTCAGTTCATCAAAAGCGGTCTGCAGGCACTCACTATAGTACGCCGGGTCAGGCATCATGTCCCGGTCCGCAATGGCACAGATCGTAATCGTGTTGTTGTAGCTCAGCACCGGCTGGAACAGGCCGAGACCATGGACCAGCGGTCCCAGCCCGTAGTTTGCAACCATCCGCGAGCCCATCGAATACAGCGGCACATTGACGCCCGGCACATTCGTGATCACGGTATTGAAAAGTGGCGGAACGCGCTCGGCGAGGGCCGCGTCCGCATACATCCGTGCCAGGAGACCCGACACAGTCGAAGGCAGGAGTTCCGCCGCATCAGCGGCAAGCGCGGGTCCCATCGTATGCGTCAGCTTTTTCGCCTGGGCGCTTTCGGCACTGACGGCCAGCAGGCGCTGCAGCGGATCAGCAATGTCCGTCCGGATTGGCAGGCTCATTGCGGTGACCATGTTGCCGGCACTCCGCTGTTTATCCTCCGGCCGGATGGACATGGGCACCATCGCTACCAGTGACGTACGTGGCAATTCGTCCCGTGATTCGAGGTAACAGCGCAAGGCGCCGCCGCATATTGTTAATGCTACGTCATTGACCGTTGTGCCGGGTTGCGAATTCTTGATTGCCTTGAACTCATCCAGGTCGAAAAGCCGTCCGTCGAATACGCGGTGAGACGTCACGTTGCCGTTGAAGCGGGTGCGGGGAACACGCACCGGCAACTTCAACTGGCCGCTCGCAATACCGCCGACAACCTTCGCGAGCGACGGTGCCGAACGCATCAGCAACTGGCCAAACTTCACCGGCCCGGCAAAGCTCCGCACGGCGCTCTTGGTCAGAAGCTCAACACCTGTTGGAATTCGCTCGGGCATCCATTGCCGCGCCGGTTCTTCGACCTCGGCATCCGGACTCAAGTCATGAATCGCCGCCGCAATCTCGGCGCCGGATACGCCGTCTATGGCGGAGTGATGAATTTTCGTGACCAGTGCGAAACTGTCTTTTGGCACGCCCGCCACGTTGTCCAGCCCCTCGATTACGTACGCTTCCCACAGGGGCTTGCGCATGTCGAGCGGCCGCGCGTGCAGGCGTGCCGCCTGGATGCAGAGCTGACGCCAGTCACCGGGCTTCGGCAATGCGATGTGACGGACATGAAACTCGAGGTCGAAGTCCGGATCTTCTATCCAGTAAGGATTGTCGAGGCTCAACGGCACACGAACGAGCCGCTGGCGGAAGGCTCGCGCCTTGTGCAAGCGCTTTTCGAAGAACTGCAGTATTTCCTTGAAAGTGACACGTCCGCCCGGCGCCGTGCTCTGGTCGTAGATCGCAAGCGATCCGATGTGCATCGGCGTCGATCCCGTTTCCAGGTACAGAAATGATGCGTCAAGGCCTGAGAGTTGTTGCATAGGGGTCGTTCCGGTTCGGGCGGGCAGCAGGTTGCTCACCCTGCTTCGTTAGTGGAAAAAGAGCCTGCGCATGCCTGATACGTCGAAAGGTTGCCATTGCTGCACGGGTTGCCGCAGCCGATCGGCAATTGCATACAACACGGCGGGATTGAATCCCATACCAAGGTGGCTCGTATTGACGCCGATGTTTTCGACGAGGTCACCCGGCGGAAGGCGAGCGATTTGCCACGCGACGATCGCATCCGACTTGCTGTAGATCGCGGTGGTCGGAACATTATCGAGCGGCTCACGCAATCGTGCGATGCGCAGGCGAACCTCCTCGTCATCGACCTTGCGGCCGGACATCCACTCGAACAGGCGCCAGGCATTGGTCGACCGCGGGTCGCCCAGCGGACTTCCGAGCATGACGACATTGCGCACCATGGCCGGCTGGCGCCGCGCCATCTCGCGCGCCAGAAGGCCGCCCAGGCTCCAGCCGAGCAGGCTGACAGGTGCACCCGACGCCTCGTAGTGCTCCGCCAGTATCTCGTCAAGGGCGGTCTCGATATCGTCGTCGGGCAAGACACCGTAGTTGCGGCCAAGACCCCAGCGCTTTGCGTCGTAACCCCAGTGAGAAAGGTAGTGCCGCAGTACACGCGTCGAACGGTCCGTTGCCATGAATCCCGGCAATGTCAGTACCGTATGACCATCACCGGCTTCGAGCGCTTCGAGAAATCGGCGCGCCGGGATCAGCGTACTCGCCTCTGACAGCATGCGTGGACCTTCGAGCAGCGCCAGCATTAGTGACGGCGCACCGGGTTTTTCGTTCAAGGTATGGTGGTCCATAACGTGTCCGGGCCGGTTCCTGAACCACTGAATATACACCTTTCCGCGGTACCCCAACCCAAAGTAACCGGGCGCATCCGGCTGCTATCGCACAGACTTCGGGCCGGCAACCTGCAACATCGACTGCGCATCCCGAAACTGGTGCGCTGCGCGGGCAATGTAATCCGCCGCTTCCCCGTCATAGCCATCGGCGCTCGCCGACCAGACGCGGTTTATGTAGCGTTCACCCGCCGCAAACTCGCTCATGATGCTGGCATAGGTCTGGATACCGAACAGATGCACGAGGCTCTCCCGGGCGTCAGCAAAACGGCGCAGGTCATCGCGAAGCCGGTCGTCGATCTGCTGCTTCAGGTCGAGCGACGATTCCCTGCCGGCAGCCTCCAGTTCATCCAGCACGCTGACGATATTGGCCAGCGACTCGCTCAGCTCGAGCCGGTTGGTTTTCAGCACCGACGCAGAGCGCGCATCCCCGCGGGTCGCACGCTTGACGAGCAGGACGCCGGCGGCCGCGACGAGGGCGGCCGGGACGAACAGCATCCAGTCAGTCTGCCGCACGTGCAAGGCCGTTGAGAAAGCCGCCAGCACAAAACCGGCAGCAAGCATCATGTAGCCCAGTTGCTTCATAACCGAACCGCTCCACTCATCACGTTGCGAAAACCACGTACTTGATCGCATAACCGACGCCGATCAACGCTTCACCAACGATAAGACCGGCCGCAATCGGAATACCGACGTTGTCACTCCACGACCTGCCTTTGAACCGGTCGGCCAACTCGCGGGCGAGCGTGCCAAGCGAGTAGGTCAGCACGATGTTGAACGGCAGGTAAAAGCCGAGACCCACGGTGATGCCCAGGCCGCCGATAACCGCCGACAGGATTGCGCCAAGCACCGCACCGGCTGCGTACTTTTCCGCCGGCACATCCCCGCCCATGATGCCGTCGATCATGCTGGCCAGCGCCTGACCCTGTGGCGCCGGCAACCGTTCACTGCCCAGCGTGAACGCCTCATGCAATACAAAAATAACGCCGATAACGACGATCGGGCCGAGCCATGCACCGATGAACTGTCCCCACTGCTGCATTCGCGGCGTCGCGCCGACGAGGTAGCCGGTCTTGAGATCCAGCATCAGGTCCGTGGCCTGCGACATCGCGACACAGGTTGCCGCACCCACCATGATGGCCGCGACAATCGAATCGCCCTCCTCCATGCCGTGCGTCAGTATGATCAGCATCGTTATGCCGATCAGTGTCATGCCGGACAACGGCGACCAGTTCGTGCGGCCTATGGCTTCGGAAAGAATGATGCCCGACATCCAGATCCACACTGTGCCGAGCAACGCCATGCCAATGCCACGCACAATGCCGACCGACTCGACCGACATGATGGCAATGATCGACAAAACAATCGCAGCGCCGACGATGGCGGCATACAGCAGGCGAATCGGCATTTCATCGCCTGACGCGGCTGTGCGCGTACTCGCCGACTTCTGCATGGCTCTCACCGCACTGACGATCAGCGGCAATGCCAGAGCAACGCCCATCACGGCACCACCGATCAGCATGCCGATGCCAAGCGGCCGATACAGCAGGACACGCAGCTGGTCGGGCGCTGCGATTACGCGGCCTGCAGCGTCGAGCGGGAAGCTCTCCGTCAGCGACAGCATGGGCGACAGGAACCAGTAGGCAACGAAGCCGCCAATAATGAAGGCCACGCCACCACGCCCCGCGATAAAGCCGACACCAATCGTCAGTAACGACAGGTACCAGATGCCGTTCATGTAGGGCGGTAAACCAATCAGTGAACCGAGATCCCAGTTGGCGACACCGGTTGCCTGCGATACAACCTGCAGCAGCGCGCTGACGAGAGCGGCCGCCAGCAGTATGACCGCCTTGTGCACCCCGGCGCCCGGTGATTTCAGGATCGTTGCGACAGCGACGCCGCCCGGGAACGTAAGGCGCTCAAAGTCGATCATGTGCTTTCGCAGCGGAATAATGAATGCAATGCCGAGGAACGCGCCGGCAATGCAACCAAAAGTCATAATGACGGGATCAAATCGATCCCCGTAGCCAAGTATGAATATCGCCGGAATCGAAAACATCATGCCGGACGACGCACCGTTCACACCGCTCGCGATGGTCTGCACGATGTTGTTTTCGATAATGGACTTGCGCCGCAACAATCCGCGCAAAATACCAAAGCCCAGAATTGCGGCAAGCTCGGACCCCTCGATGGAAAATCCGAGGATCAGTGCCGCATAGCCAATCGACACGGCAATTATGATGCCGAGAAACCAGCCGACGACGACAGCTGTCCATGTCAGCTCGGGGTACACCGGTTGCATCGTGCCGGAGATATTATTGTTCATCGCAGCAAACTTCCTGCCTGTGCCATTCCACGCTGTCGCCGGTGCCTGTCGCCGGAGATTATCACAGCGGTTCGAGGCGTGCGGCCAGCTGCTCGTGCTCGATCACATTAAGCAGATCATCGGCAAGCTCGCGGCACATGGCCACTGTCTTTTGCCAGTTCGCCACGCGTCGCTCCGGCGGGTATTTGTAGAAATCCCGCCGGTCCGGGATCTTGCCATCGGGCAGGCGGGCGATGAATGCGGGTGAGGGGCAGACAAGTATCGTGCGATCCGTTGCAGGCGCACTGTGCCTGCGGTAAGGCAATCGCTTGTCGAACCAGCCCGGTGTCAGTTGCTCGAAGAAATGCGGGAACAGCGTCAGTCGATCCGGTTCTCCCAGCGGCAGGTCGAGGTGGTAGTCGATCACACCGCCGTCACGATAGATACCGGCGGGTGCGCCGTTGATATCCCGGACGCCGTGCAACACGAGTGGAATGGCACCGGAGGCCACGATGGCCTCGCGCAGGTTCAGGTCCGTCAACTCGATGCGGTGCAGCGGGAAACCGGCTGCATTGTAGAAAGGCGGCAAGTCACGCGAGTCATAGAACAGCGCCCGCGAAAAAAACGCGCGCAAAGCATTACGGCTGAATACATTGACAAAGGCAGCACTCATCAGGCCGGCACCCAGTAGCCAGGGCCGCTCAGTGGAGGTCAGCAGGCTCGAGCGCACCGTCAGTACATGCAACCGGCAGCTCGTATGGGTGAGGATCTGCTTCGCACCATCCGGTCCCAGAATCTCATCCAGAATTTCACGGCTCTTGCGGGTGATTTCGGCGGCATCGGGTTTTTCACTGTAGCGCTGTTCGAGATAGGCACGCTCGAAACGCTCGAGCGCCTTGAGCGGCTCGTCCTGCGCGTAGCAGGCGAATCGCCACGCCCCGATCGAAGACCCGAGCAGATGCACCGGACCCGGTATCGTCGGCAGCAGCTGGTCGATCAGCACCCGGTCCAGCTGGCTCAGCACCAGCCATTTGGCGCCGCCGGAGGCGCCCGCGATCGTGCCGACGCGCTCGGCAGCAAAGCCCCGCTTCCTGACATCTTCATAAGCGCCCGGCCCCGCCTTGAACAACAGGGCTTTGTTATTGCCTTTCAAGCTCTGCGTCCCCGTGGCTAGCCTGGTGTTGTTTTTACAACACGCATTGTGCCGCATCACGCGATGCAACGACAATCCGGTATTTCCCGGTTGCGTGTAGAATACGCGCAAGCACTGCCTTGATCTGGCCGTTGATCCACATGCGCGCATACGCACTCCTTCTGTCTCTTGTCCTTACGAGTATTGCCGGCGGCCCTGCGCGGGCGCACGGCGATGATCCGGTGCTGTACGTAGCGGCGGACGGCGACGACAGCGGCCAGTGCAATACGCCGGAAGCACCGTGCAGGAATATTGGCTTCGCATTGCGTCGCGCCGGCAAGGGAACGGAGATCCGCGTTGCTGGTGGGCAATACGATATCGACTCCACGGAGACCCTGTTTCATATCGTCAGCGGTGTGGTACCGGTCGCTGGCGGCCACACCCGGAGCGACGGCTTCGAATCGCAGTCAGGAGCACTGACGACGCTCACCGGCGTGCCGCCACAATATCGCGCCGTATTGAGTCGACTCGGCTTCCACATCATTGCCGATCAAAAAGGCTCGGGACGTGAGCGCGCGGCGCAGACGGACAAACTGCTGCAGACGCACCGGCAGCTGAAATCGGGGGCGGTCGCGGGACCCTGTAGCGGAGGGGTTGCCGGCACCCTGCCGTGCGACAGCGTCGACGTGCTGGCTCATGTTGCGTTCAACGACCTTCGTACGCGGCCCGCCGTCGGCAATGACATCTGGGGCTACACGGACCTGAATACCGACCGTGAGTACGTCGTTGCGGGCTTCAACACCGGCACGGCGGTTCTCGATATTTCGAACCCTGAGAGTCCTCGCGAAGTGGGTTTCCTGCACGGCCAGAGTTCCGTATGGCGGGACATGAAAGTCCTGCAGTTCTACGATGCAACCAGTGATCGATGGCGTGCATATGCCTACGTGACGACGGACGGTGCGCCTGATGGCCTGCTGATTATTGATCTCTCCGGACTTCCGCATTCGATCCGTCGCGTGTCGTACCAGAGTGATTTTTCAACCGCACACAATGTGTACATCACGAATGCGGATTTTTACACCGGCATTTCTCGCGGCGGCGACCCGCACCTGGTTCTCGCTGGTTCAAACCGCAATGTGGGGCAAATTCGAGCCTACTCCCTGGCGGACCCCGAAGCACCGTCGCTCGTCCCCAATGACATTCCGAATACGTTCAATTCCGATTGGAGTTACTCCCACGACGTGGCATCCCTGCTGATCGACGATGCGCGCAAGGATACACAGTGCGTCAATGCGACAACCGCATGCAATGTAATCATCGACTACAACGAGGAAAACATCGAAGTCTGGGACGTATCGGACTTCAGTGACCCGGTGCGGCTGAATCCCGGGCGCCAGGAATACGCACAGCGCGGTTACGTCCATTCGGGCTGGTGGTCCGAGGACAAGCAGTATTTCTTCGTACAGGATGAGCTGGACGAACAGTCTTTTGATATCAACACGACACTGCGCATTTTCTCAATGACGGACTTGCGTAACCCGGTGCGAGCCGGGACATGGACCGGACCGACGACCGCGATCGATCACAACGGTTTCGTGCGCGGCAATCGCTACTACATGTCGAATTACAGCCGCGGCCTCACGATCCTCGATATTTCCAATCCCGCTGATCCCGTGTTTTCCGGATTTCTCGATACGTGGCCCTTTTCGGATGAAGATGGCTTCCTCGGCGCGTGGGGCGCATATCCGTACCTGCGCGATGGCGTCGTCGCGGTCAGCGACATGGACAGCGGCCTGTACCTGTTGCGTGACAACACACGCGAGGTCAGCGAGGGACAACTGCAGTTCAGCGCCATGTCGTACGCCGCCGTCGAAGGGCAGCCGGCCTCATTGATGGTGCAGCGCACGGGAGGCAGCACGGGCTCCATCAGCGTCGACATCGAGTTTCTGCACGCAACCGCCGGTCCGGGCGATTACGATATTTCCAGTACCACGCTGAACTGGAGTGCCGGCGACAGCAGTGACAAGCAGGTTGCGTTGACGACAACCGGCGACGGTGTTGCCGAGGGCCGTGAGTTGCTGATCGCGCGCCTGGTCAATCCCGTTGGTGGCGCAACGCTCGGCGATGCCGGGTCTGCCACGATCCATATCAGTGATCCGGGCGCGGTGCCGGAGATCGGCCTGTTCGCCGACGGCATCGACGTCAACGAGCAGGGCTTTGCAAAAGCGGTGCTGGTGGTCCGGCGTGACGGCACCGCTGCGGGTCCGGTGAGTGTCGATTACGCCATCAGCGGCGGCGACGCAGGGCCGGGCGTCGATTTCACGGGTCCGGATGCGGGTTCATTGACCTGGGCAGACGGGGACGGCCAGCCGAAAACACTGGTATTTGACATCGAGAATGACGGACTTGCCGAAAGCGCTGAATCTTTCACCGTAATGTTCAGTAATCCATCCGGTGCAACGTTCACCGGTAACACCACTGCGACCGTGACCATTGCCGCCAACGCTGCCACCAACTCAGCTCCGGTCGCGGGCGTCGCGGCCGGCCCGTCCGTCCCCGGTAACACGCATGTGACGCTGGACGGCAGCCAGTCGAGCGACCCGGACGGCGATACACTGATCTATCAGTGGAATCAGCTAAGCGGCCCGGCCGTACAGCTGTCCGCACCGGGCGCTGCCATCACATCGTTTAACGCGCCCGGCGTATCATCCAACACAACGTTGCAGTTCCAGTTGCGGGTTACAGACCCCGGCGGTCTCAGTGATACCGCGGAAACCACTGTCACGGTGACGGCTGCGGCGACCGACAATGACGGTGGTAGCGGGGGCGGCAGCGCCGGCTGGCTGCTGCTTGCGCTGCTCGCGCAGGCCTGGGTGCTGGCCCGCCCTACTCGAACGGATGCTGCTTGACGATTGTCTGTTCGCGATCCGGCCCGGTTGAGATGATATCGAGTGGCACG
>CAZLNH010000203.1:0-2326 GCA_964560775.1 uncultured Woeseiaceae bacterium
CGCAACCATATGGCGATTGTGGTCGACGAATATGGCGGCGTATCCGGCTTGCTGACAATCGAGGATGTGCTGGAGGAAATTGTCGGCGAGATCGATGACGAACACGATCCGGAAGAGGATGCCTATATCCAGGCCGATGCCGACAAGGATGGCAACTCGTGCTTTTCAGTCCGCGCCTTGACCCGCATCGAGGACTTCAACGAGCACTTTGACAGTGACCTCGATGATGAACTGTACGATACGGTCGGCGGCCTCGTCATGCACGAGCTGGGCCGTCTGCCACGCCGCGGTGAGCGTCTGAAATTCGGCGGGTTCGAGTTTCGCGTCGTCAAGGCGGACCGCCGGCGCATTGATGCCGTGCAGGTCAAACCTATCGCCCCGGCTGCCGGCGATTGATGAGGCCGCCGCAGGCCGCCGCCGTCATCGAGCGGCTTCTCACTCGTCCGTGGCTTGCCCGGTTGGCGTTTTTCCTGTGCGGTGCGCTGCTGACGCTGGCCTTTGCGCCGTTCGGCGTGTTTGTGCTGGCGCCACTATGCCTCGTGCCACCCATGCTGGCCGTCCTCGCCGCGCCGCCGCGTGCGGCCGCGCAGTGGATGTTCTGTTTTGGCATCGGCCTTTTCCTAGGCGGGACGTACTGGCTGTACATCTCGATACACGTTTTTGGCCGCGTTCCGCTGTTGCTCGCCGTTGCACTGATGCTGGCGGTCGTCCTGGTCATGGCGTTGTGGTATGCCGCGTTTGGCTGGTTCACGGCCCGATTCGTGCGCGGCAGCCGGTGGCGCTTGCTGCTGGTCGCGCCTGCGGCGTGGGCGCTCGTCGAGTGGTTGCGCGGCTGGGTGCTGACGGGCTTCCCGTGGCTTAGCCTCGGATACAGCCAGGTAGACTCACCGCTGGCAGGCTGGATGCCGGTTACCGGTGTATATGGCGTTTCGCTGCTGGTTGCGCTGACGGCCGCGGCGCTGCTTGTGGCAGGAGGGCCGCGCTGGCGGTGGCCCGCGGTCGCACTCGCGGTTTTGCCATGGGTCGGCGGCGCCTTGATCGGGCAGCATCAGTGGACCACGCCGGACGGCGAAGACCTGACGGTCACACTGGTGCAGGGCGGCGTGTCGCAGGATCGCAAGTGGCTGCCGGAGCAGTTTCAGCCCACTTTGCGTCTCTATCGCGATGCGTTACTGGCCGCACAGGACAGCGACATCGTTGTCTGGCCCGAGGTTGCGATTCCCGCGGTCGCCGACCAGGTCGAACCGTATCTCGACCTGCTGCAGCGGGACCTGCGCAATCGCCGCCAGTCACTGCTGCTCGGCATCCTCGAACGTGACGGTGACCGTATCTACAACAGCATGCTGCAGCTCGATGGCGACGGCGTCCAGGTATATCGCAAGCGGCACCTGGTGCCATTCGGTGAATATTTTCCGGTGCCGGATTTTGTCCGCGATTGGATGCGGCTGATGAGCCTGCCGCACAGCGATCTTAGCCCCGGCGCCGACGAGCAGCCGCTCCTCGTCACGTCGGCCGGGCATAGACTGGCCATCGCCATTTGTTACGAAGATGCGTACGGCGCCGAGCAACTCTACGCGTTACCCGACGCCCAGCTACTCATCAATGTCAGTAACGATGCCTGGTTCGGCGATTCGATCGCGCCGCCACAGCACCTGGAAATTGCGCGCGCGCGTGCGCAGGAAGCCGGCCGTTATGTCGTACGTGCCACCAATACCGGCATCAGCGGTTTTATCGGACCACAGGGGGAGTTATTGCAACGTGCGGCGCAGTTCGAATTTGCCAGCATGACGATGCAGGTGACGCCAATGCAGGGCACGACCCCTTACGCACGGGCAGGCAATCTGCCGGTCGTACTACTGGCGCTGATCGCAATCGGTTTCGGCGCATACCGTCGACATGCACAGACTTCTGGTGCTTATGACGCTTAGTTAAGCGTCCGGCCGGTATTGCCCGCGGGCGTCCTTTTGCCGAATGGCTTGCTTGGGTCCGCTTACTTTTTACTAATGGACCACGCCCGCCGCCCCGGTACCCCCTGCGGGGAGTCCATTGGGGGAATGGCTCCCTTCGGTCCCCTTTATTTCCATCAAAGGGCCCGTCCGCACCGGTACCCCCTGCGGGGAGGTCTTTGGGGGAATGGCTCCCTTCGGTCCGCTTTATTTCCCCCAAAGACCTCCCCACAGGGGGTACCGGTGCTCCTCAATGCTCAGGGGACACACCGGTAAGTGCCAATGGCACGATCGAGGATTATTCATGAACGGCACATTGGCAGGGGGCGGAGGTGTGCCCCGGGGAGGGCTTTTCAGGGCTGTGCCGGACAGGGACGTCC
>CAZLNH010000204.1:0-6308 GCA_964560775.1 uncultured Woeseiaceae bacterium
TACCTGATTTGCGGCGAAAAACCGCTATCGGGATGGTATTTGGTCAAATAAAATCCGCATTTGTGATGGGCAGCACAAAATGCAGTTGATCCGCCCCAGCAGATCAGTGAGACTGTAAAGTCGATTCCAGTACGACCTTGATTATCCAGGACACCTGATCGCAGCATGGCAGCAACGGCATCCCAATCGACCCTATCAGGCCTCCCGCGACGCCTGGTTCAGGATGGCATCATCGGCGAACAGGAAATTCTGGAAGCGTCGGAAGCCGCTCGCAAGGAAAAGCTGCCGCTCGTCGCCTATCTCGTCTCGAAGGAACTGGCCGACTCGCGCGCCATTGCCGTGGCCGCCTCACACGAATTCGGCGTGCCGCTGCTTGATCTCGACGCCATCGAGATCGACCTGGATTGCCTGCGGGCCGTCGACCAGAAACTCCTCAACAAGCACCGCGTGCTGCCGTTACTGAAACGTGGCCAGCGGCTTTTTCTCGGCATCTCCGACCCGACCAACCTGCAGGCCATTGACGAGGTCAAATTCCAGACGAGCCTGCGAGTCGACCCGGTTGTCGTTGAGCAGTCGAAGCTCGAGGAGCGGATCACCAAGGCGCTCGAGGCTGTCGATACGACGATGGGATCGCTCGACGACGACGATTTCGATCTCGAGAACCTTGATGTTTCGCACGGCGAGGAAGAATCCGACGACATCACGCGCGACGACATCGAGGATGCGCCGGTCGTCCGCTTCGTCAACAAGGTGCTGCTCGACGCGATCAAGCGCGGCGCATCAGACATCCACTTTGAACCGTACGAAAAGATATTCCGCGTGCGCACGCGGCTCGACGGCGTGCTGTCGGAAGTCGCGCAACCGCCCGTTGCCCTGGCCAACAAGGTCTGTGCCCGGCTCAAGGTCATGTCACGCATGGACATCGCCGAGCGACGTGTGCCGCAGGACGGGCGCATCAAGATGCGGCTGTCGAAGAATCGTGCGATCGATTTTCGCGTCAATACCTGCCCGACGCTGTTTGGCGAGAAGATCGTGTTGCGTATTCTCGACCCGAGCGCCGCGAAGATCGGCATCGACGCACTCGGTTACGACGAGCGTCAACGCTCACTGTACGAAAAGCACCTGAACAAGCCATACGGCATGATCCTGGTCACGGGGCCGACAGGCTCCGGTAAGACCGTGTCGCTGTATACGGGTCTCAACATACTCAACACCGTGGACCGCAATATTTCCACGGCGGAAGACCCCGCTGAAATCAACTTGCCGGGCGTCAACCAGGTCAACGTGAATCCGAAAGTCGGCCTGACTTTTGCGTCGGCGCTCAAGGCGTTCCTCCGGCAGGATCCCGACGTAATCATGGTCGGCGAAATTCGTGACCTCGAAACAGCGGAGATCGCGATCAAGGCCGCCCAGACAGGTCACCTTGTACTTTCCACGCTGCATACGAACGACGCGCCACGCACGTTGACGCGCCTGGTCGACATGGGCGTCAAGCCCTACGCAATTGCAACGTCCGTCAGCCTGATTATTGCCCAGCGCCTGGCACGGCGGCTGTGCGGCAATTGCAAGGAAGTACGCGATGTGCCGGCTGAGGCGCTGCGCAAGGAAGGCTTCAATGACGATGACATCAAAGGCGGCCTGACGATTTTCGGACCGGTTGGTTGCAAGTCCTGCAATGACGGTTACAAGGGCCGGCTCGGCATCTTCCAGGTCATGGAAGTATCGGAAATCATGGGCCGCCTCATCATGGAAGGCGGTAATGCCATGCAGATTGCTGATCAGGCGACGAAGGAAGGCGTCGTCGATTTGAGACGCGCAGGTCTCAACAAAGTCAAGGAAGGGCTTACCAGCCTCGAAGAGATCAACCGGGTTACCATTGACTAATACGGGCGCGAATCAGCCCGGGTAATGGAAGAGAATCACGATGGCCGAAACAGCAGTAGCCACATCGACACCTTTCCTCTGGGAAGGCACCGATCGCAAGGGCAAAAAGATCAAGGGCAAGTCCCTTGCCGCCAGCGAAGCCGCGGTCCGCGCCGACCTGCGCCGGCAAGGCGTTGTGCCCACGCGCATCAAAAAACAGAGCAAGGGCCTGTTCAGCGGCACACACAAGATTACGACCGCCGACATCGCCATTTTCAGCCGCCAGCTCGCGACGATGCTGTCAGCCGGCATTCCACTGGTGCAGTCATTTGAAATTGTCGGCAACGGCCATGAAAACCAGGCGATGCAAAAGCTGATCCTGGCGATCAAAGCCGATGTCGAAGGCGGCAGTGCGCTGGCCGAGGCAATGGCCAGGCACCCGCTTTATTTTGATGACCTGTTCATCAACCTCGTCGAGGCGGGCGAACAGGCCGGTGCGCTGGAGACGTTGCTTGACAAGATTGCGACGTACAAGGAAAAAACCGAGGCCATCAAGAAAAAGATCAAGAAGGCATTGACCTATCCCGCCGCGGTACTGGTCGTTGCCCTTGTTGTCACCGTCATCCTGCTGATTTTCGTCATACCGGCATTCGAAGACCTGTTCAAGGGATTCGGCGCCGACCTGCCGGCATTTACCCGGGTGGTTATCGAGCTGTCCCAATTCGTGCGCGACCAGGGCTGGATAATTGCGGTCCTGGCGGCCGGGGCTGTCTCGGCGTTTCTGTATTTCAAGAAGCGTTCACGCGCCATGCGGCACTTCCTCGACCGGATTGCGCTGCAGACACCTATTATCGGTGACATCCTGACCAAGGCAGCAATCGCGCGTTACGCTCGCACGCTGTCGACAATGTTCAGCGCCGGCGTGCCGCTGGTTGAAGCCCTGGACTCGGTGGCCGGTGCAACCGGCAACATCGTGTACGAACAGGGCGTGCTGCGCATGAAGGATGAGGTGGCGACCGGCCAGCGGCTGCAACAGGCCATGGAAAACACAGACCTGTTCCCCAACATGGTCATCCAGATGATTGCGGTCGGCGAGGAATCGGGATCGCTCGACGACATGTCCGCCAAGGTGGCCGACTTTTTTGAAGAGGACGTCGACAATGCTGTCGACAACCTGAGCAGCCTGCTCGAGCCTATGATCATGGCGATCCTCGGTGTCCTCGTCGGTGGCCTGGTGGTCGCGATGTACCTGCCAATCTTCAAGATGGGTTCGGTGATCTAATCACGCGCACCGCGAAAGAAGTAACATGACAGCGGCGCCGATTGGCGCCGCTGTCGCATACGAAGACCGAGCCGGGCGAACGAAACAATGGTGCAGCTGTTAATTGATTTTCCGGGGCTGTACGTGGCGCTGATCGTCGTACTTGCCCTGCTGATCGGCAGTTTCCTCAATGTCGTAATCCACCGTTTGCCACTGATGATGGAACGCGACTGGCGTTCCCAGTGTGACGAACTGCTGGCAACGCCGGCCACGAAGCTCCCGGAAGGCCGCTTCGACCTGATGGTTCCGCGCTCACAGTGCCCCGCCTGCGATGCACCGATCACCGCACTGCAGAATGTTCCGATACTGAGTTACATCCTGTTGCGCGGCCGCTGCGCAAACTGCGGGACAACCATCTCCGCGCGTTACCCTGCCGTAGAAGCGTTGACCGCCGTATTGTCCGGCCTGGTTGCCTGGCGCTTCGGATTCGGCACCGAAGCAGCAGCCGCGATCCTTCTGACCTGGGTCCTCGTCGCCGTGACGTTCATTGATTTCGACCACCAGATTATCCCGGATTCAATTTCACTGCCGCTGGTCTGGATCGGATTGACTCTGAGCCTGTTTCACCCCCTGCAAGGCGCCAGCGTGCTGTTCATTGCACCACAGACAGCAATCGTCGGTGCCCTCGCCGGGTACCTGAGCCTGTGGAGCGTCTACCATCTGTTCCGGCTCGTAACAGGCAAGGAAGGCATGGGCTACGGTGACTTCAAGTTGCTGGCAGCCCTCGGCGCGTGGCTCGGCTGGCAGCAACTGCCGATGATCATTATCCTGTCGGCATTGGTAGGCGCCGTACTCGGGATCGCATTGATCGTTGTTCGCGGACGCGACCGCAACATCCCAATGCCCTTCGGCCCGTTCCTGGCCGCCGCCGGCTGGCTCGCCATGATGTACGGCCAGCAGATCCAGAATTGGTGGCTCGCCTCAATGACGTAATCGGACGGTAGCAGGCACTGAGTAGCACCGGTCCATTGGCAGTAGACAAAGCAAACCAAGGGAAGCCATTCCTCTCAACGGATTCCTCGCAAGGGAAGCCTGACTCAATTGGCCAATAAAGGTGCCATGCCTGATGCCACAGGGAACGACTGATTACGCACTGCGTGTCGGATTGACCGGCGGTATCGCCAGTGGCAAGTCAACGGTAGCCAATCTGTTCGCCGGGCTCGGTGTGCCAGTGATCGATACCGATGTCATAGCAAGACAGGTCGTCGAACCCGGCGAACCCGCACTCGCCGAGATCGTATCCGCTTTCGGCGAGGACATATTGACGGACGACGGTGGACTCGATCGGGCCGCGATGCGGCGTATCGTATTTGCCGACGATGCGCGCCGCCGCCAACTCGAGGAAATCCTGCACCCGCGGATTCGCAAGGAATCGATGGCACAGTCAGCAACAGCGGGAGGGCCGTACCAGCTCATAGTGGTGCCTTTGCTGGCGGAATCCCCCATGAAGGTCGAGATGGACAGGATACTGGTCGTCGACGTGCCGGAATCGGTGCAACTGGACCGGCTGCTTGCGCGCGACAGCGAAAGCCCGGAGCAGGCTCGCCGCATTATCGCCGCACAGGTCAACCGTGCCGATCGCCTGGCGATCGCCGATGACATTATCCGGAACGACGGCGCGCTGGCCGACACCGAGCGGCAGGTCCGGGACCTGCACCAGCGCTACCTGTCGCTGGCGGGAGCCCCGGCAGACTGAGCGTGTCGCGGAACACAGTCATTTGCCAGAGTTTGCGGTGTGGCGCAGAATACCGCCATGGCCAGACCCGCCTCTACTATCACGTCGCCGAGTCCCGGACGGCCACCTTTGGAATACGAGCAGCCGCTTAACGAGCGCATGCGCACGTTCATGCGCCTGGAATTCCTGTACCAGCAATTGCTGTACAACTGCGAGCAGGAGGCCGACTGGGCGACCCGTGCCGCGACGTCGAGCGTGCTGGAAATCATGGCGATACTGGGTCGCGGCGATGTGCGCAGCGAAGTGCACAAGGAGCTGGACCGGCAGCTGGAGAAGCTGCAGCGCTTCAGCGGCAGCCCGGGTGTTGACAACCGTCAGCTGGAAGCGCTCGTGACTAACCTGTTATCGGCCCGCGACGATTTGCGGGCGATCGGAACTCATTTCCTGCAGCCGCTCAAGGACTGCGAATTCCTGAGTTCGATCAAGCATCGCAGCACCATACCGGGCGGGACTTGCGAGTTCGACCTGCCTGAGTTCAGTCACTGGCTGCGGCAACCCTTCTCCCGTCGCCAGCAGGACCTGAAGGCGTGGCTTAATATCATCCGGCCGCTGTGCGATGCCGTCGTTGAATTGCTGTGGCTGATACGCGAGAGCGCGCTCCCGGCGGACAAGGTCGCCATTAACGGCATGTACCAGCACAATATGCAGCGTGACACCCACTACCAGGTATTGCGCGTTACACTGCCACCCGGCAGCCCGCTGTATCCGGAAATCAGCGGCAGCCAGCACCGTTTTACAGTGCGCTTTCTCGAATGGTCGAGCATTGATCGCCGGGCCGTACAGACCGGGCACGACGTAAAATTCCGTATCAGTATCTGCTGAATCAGCGGCCCGGCGAGCCCGGATATCTTACCGATTCGCGCAACGCCTGCAGGACGCCTGCGTTCGCAGGCAGCAGTTCGGCAACATCAACCTCCCACGGCCGGCACCATCGCAGTCCCTGCCCCTCGAGGCCGGCCGGTTCCCGTTGCCATCGGCGCACCAGGTAGAAGTCGATGACGACATATCGGTCCGGGTATTCGTGACTGCCGCGGAAGTAGTAGTCGAAATCGAGGACTTCGATGTCGATCTCTTCACGCAGTTCGCGGCACAGCGCGGCGCCCGCCGTCTCACCCGGGTCGATTTTGCCGCCCGGAAACTCCCATAGCCCGGCCAGCGGCGTATCGCCGACGCGCTCGGCAATCAGCACGCGCCCTGCCATGTCTCGCAAAATACCGGCAACGACATTGAGCCGGGCAACCGGACTCTCAGCCATCGATCAGGTCAGGCGGCCGTGGCACTGCTTGTATTTTTTTCCGGATCCGCACGGACAGGGTTCATTGCGGCCAACCTTGCGCTCGCCTCGAACGAAGGGCTCCTGTGCCGGCTGCCCTGCCGCCTGTTGTCCGG
>CAZLNH010000205.1:0-37389 GCA_964560775.1 uncultured Woeseiaceae bacterium
GGCGAACTTGAGCGCGTTCATGTGGTACGCATAGGACAGCGGCCGCCCGAAATCCCACGACGTCAGCATCTCCGGTGCCAGTCCAAGATCACAGATGACCGGCTGGGCGGACACCGTTTCGCAGAACGGTATCGAACGATCGCTCCTGAGCCAGAGTTCCGCCGAGCGGTCGATTGGACCGGGACGATAACGGCTGAACGGGTGATGGTAGTACTCGTTGTTGCCGTCCAGCCAGTCGACGTACTTGATGGACTGCTTGAACGTGCCATCGACCCGCCGCATGAATTCAAGCTGGTCGATGCCGATGACTGCGAGTATGTGATTGATATTGGGTATGGTGGCCTCTCCAACACCTATGCGCGGCACATCCGGCGATTCGATGAGACCGATATCGGCGACTTTTTCACCGTCGCGGTTTAACGCGGCATCGAGGTAACCGGCTGCCATCCAGCCGGCCGAACCGCCACCAACGATCAAAACTTTGCGCGGAGTCATGGGAGACTGTCCTTTTTATTGTTCCGTGCTTGTCATGCCGTAAACTCTACGTCAATGTGCGCAGAGAATACCAACCATCTGCCGGCCTGGTTCATAATGAGGTGCCCGCCGCTGGAAGCTTTAACTGGAGTTTAGCCAAAATGCCCCGGATCGTCGCAATGCCGGACAACCTCAATGAACAGAACGCGAACTTCACGCAGCAGCGCCTGCGCGATCCGGCGTTCCTGAACAGCGTGCCCAAATGCGGCACGCACCTGCTGAAAAACATCCTGCGCATGTTTGTACCGGTCGACCAGCAGTATCACAAGGCGTTCATCCAGCACGGTATCCTGCGCGAACATCAGGCCGCCTTTGCGCCCGCTAGACCGCTCCTGAGCTGGGGCCACCTGTTTTTTTCGGACGATTCGGCAATCCTGCTGCGGCATGTGCACCATATCGTGCAGGTACGCGATCCGTACGACTGGGTGCTGGCGCGCGCCAGGTTTTTTTTGTCGGACAATTTCCAGGGTGCGCTGGATCATTTGAAGAGCGGCAGTGTGGCGGTCGACGAGATACTCAACTTGATGATCTTCGGGGTACACAACAAGGCGCCTAATCTCGCCGACATATTCACGCACAACGCAGTTGCCTGGCTCGGCACAAAGGCGGCGGTACTGCACTATGAGGACCTGGTGCATCATGTCAAAAACCTTGATGCGCCGGAGGCGGAATCGTTTTTCGCCGGGTTGCTGGGAAACTGCGGCATCGGGGATTTGCCAGGCGACTGGCGCGAGCGCGTGCGCATAGGCTCGGACCGGGAACAGAGCGGCACGGCGCGGGAGAATCTTGCCGGCGGCGACCGTTTTGTCGTGCCGGACGAGTTGCCGGACGCACAGAAGAAGCTGGTGGATTATGCCGCGCCCGGGTTGCGGGAGACCCTTGGGTATGGGCGCGGCGGTACTTGAAAGGGTGGATTGTGCGCGGATGGTGTTGTGCGAGTTCGCCACACCGCTATGCGGCTCGCGATGACGATAGCGTGGTGACGTTGTCATGAGCAGCGCCTTTTTGCGGGTCATCAATCGGCGCCAGGTTATGGCGCTGGCATTCGGTGCCATGGTTGGCTGGTCGTGGGTCGCGCTGACCGGCGTCTGGATCGGCAACGCCGGTGCCGGCGGTGCCATCATCGCGTTTATCGTCGGCGGTGGCGCGCTGATTTTCGTCGGCCTGACGTATGCTGAACTGGCGGCAGCCATGCCGTTCGTCGGCGGCGAGCATGTCTATTCGCGCCGTGCGCTCGGCGCTACGGCCTCGTTCGTCTGCACATGGGCGATACTGCTGGGATACGTTTCGGTTGTCGCCTTCGAGGCCGTTGCCCTGCCGACCGTGCTCGAATACCTGTGGCCGGGGTTCAGCCAGGGCTACCTGTGGACCATCGCCGGCTGGGACGTCAATGCAACATGGGTCCTGACCGGGTCGGTCGCCGCCGTGGCGATGATTGCCATCAATATTCTCGGCATTCGCACGGCCGCAAAAGTTCAGGTCCTGGTCGTCATCGTCGTGCTGGCCAGCGGAGTCGCGCTGGTCTCGGGCGCTGCCGTCAATGGCAACTTCGACAATGTTTCCCCGCTCTTTGCCGGCGGTTTGGCCGGCACGTTGACGGTCCTTGTCATGGTGCCGTTCATGTTTGTCGGCTTCGACGTCATCCCGCAGTCGGCTGAAGAGATCGACCTGCCATTTGCCGATATCGGCCGTTTGCTCGTGTGGTCGATCATTTTTGCCATTGCGTGGTATGCGCTTGTCATTGCCGCCGTCGCGCTCGGCCTGACGCATGACGAGCGTAGCGCGGCGGCCCTGCCTACCGCCGATGCATCGGCAGCAGTCCTCGGCGGCAGCTGGGCCGGCAAGTTCCTGGTGATCGGTGGCATCGCCGGCATACTGACGAGCTGGAACGGTTTTTTGATCGGCGGCAGCCGTGCGCTGTACGCACTGGCGCAGGCCGGCCAGGTGCCTGAAATATTTGGCACATTGCACCCGCGCTTTCGCACACCGCATCGCGCAATCCTGCTCGTCGGCGGACTCGCAATATTGTCACCGTTGTTCGGGCGGCCGGCGATGGTGTGGCTCGTTAACGCCGGCGGGCTCGGCATCGTCACCGCGTACGCAATGGTCGCCTGGTCGTTTCTCGTATTGAGGGCTCGCGAACCGGAGCTGGAACGGCCCTACCGGGTGCGGCACGGCAAGGTCATCGGCACCCTCGCACTTCTGTTCTCGCTGAGCCTCGCCACTTTATATTTGCCGTGGAGTCCGGCGGCGCTCGTATGGCCGCACGAATGGCTGATCATTATCGGCTGGTGCCTGCTCGGCTTTGCCTTCTATCGGTATTCGAGTGGTACCCAGCTGGGTTCTGACTAGTTTCATTGGTGGTGCCTGAATCTGCGTGCTGGAACCCCCTGCGACAGGGCCTTTGGCGGAGCCGGCCGCACCGGTACCCCCTGCCGGGAACCCTTTGAAGGAATGGCTCCCTTCGGTCCGCTTTATTTCCATCAAAGGGTTCCCGGCAGGGGGTACCGGTGCTCCTCCGCGGTCGCCGGCGACTCAAGCAGCACCAGGTTCCGCTTTGGTAACGCGCAACCGGTCACAGGCCGGTGCGCGATGTGGGCTTATAGTCGGCAGTCTGTAGGTGTTGCGGGGTGCGCTCGATGCAGGAGTCGGCTGCTCAATCGACGGGTGACCGGGAGGCGGCGGCGGCGCGGCCGAGGATCGGCGATGGGCGGATCAGCGGGTATCTGTCGGTGTTTCTCGCCGTCGTGTCGCTTGGCGCCGTCATCTGCTTTCATTTTCCCCGGTACCTGACGACGCCGGAATTCCGCGTGTCCTACCCCGTCGATACGTTGCGAGACGTTTTGCTGGGCTGCCTGATCCTGACTTTTGTCTTTTCCTTTTTGAGTTTCGTGCTTGGCGGGCGTAACCGCCTGGGTTTCGTTGCAGTTCTGATTGCGGCCAGTGCGATCCTGCTTGGCGGCACCGCTGTCGAGATCCGTGATTTCGACCAGAGCGTGACCAGTATCAGCCTCGACTGGCTGTTGATCGACATTCTTGTACTGTCGGCGATCTTTTTGCCCATCGAAATGTTCCTGCCCAGGCGGGCCGACCAGTCGCGTTTTCATCCGGAATGGCGAACCGATCTCATATACTTTGCGATCAGTCACCTGCTTGTGCAGTACACGGCGGTTGCCGTCCAGGCCCCCGCCGAGTGGCTGTTCGGTAATTGGGGACTGGCCGGCGTGCACAACAGCGTATCGAGCTGGCCGTTTGTCGTGCAGCTCGTGCTGGCGATGTTCGTTGCCGACTGCTTCCAGTATTTCGCGCACCGCGCGTTTCACAGCAACCGGCTGCTGTGGCGGTTTCATGCCGTGCACCACTCGATACGAACGATCGACTGGATCGCGGGATCGCGGCTGCATCTCGTCGATATCCTGGTCACGCGCTCGTTTTCATACTTGCCGCTTTATCTGCTCGGTTTCTCGATGCCGGTGTTTTATACCTACGTCGTAATCGTTGCATTGCAGGCGGTTGCCGCGCATGCGAATACCCGTATTCCGTTTGGCCCGTTGAAGCACGTGCTTGTCACGCCGCAGTACCATGGCTGGCACCACACCGATGACCCGGCACTGTACAACCGCAACTACGCCATTCATTTTCCGTTGATTGACCGGCTGTTCGGCACCCATTACCTGCCCGGCGACCGCTGGCCGGATACGTTCGGGCTCGGCGAACAACCGTTTCCGAAAGGGTACCTGCGCCAGTTCATGCACCCGTTCCGGCGCTGAGGCACCACACCACGAGACCCATCAGGATCGGGCAATAACCCTTCTTGCCATGCTCAACGGCGCGGACACGGTGTCTCGAGTACCGGGTAGTCCTGGCTGAACGCCGGCGCGACCGATGCCTGGCGCCCGACCACGCCCTTGATTGGAGGCTCTTTTGTCACTGAGCCGGACTCGGTTTCGGGCTCGGGCCCGGTCCTGGCCGCGAAGTGCATCCACTCACCGAAGCGGACCTGCCCGTCCACCCTGTAGGAAGGTCGCACGGACCATCGATACGCCGTGCACGGCTCGAGCGCCATGGCGACGGTGTGCCGGGGTTCCGGCAATTGTTCGTCGAAGTAGACCAGCTGATGCCGGTCGTAAATCTCGATGTCGTAGTCGATGTCCGCTTCTGTGATTGCATCGGCCCACGGATAGTCCGGATCACCGCCTGCCAGTGTCAGCTCCCACGCAAGCGTCGGCGTGCTGGAGCCGCTGTTGAAGTGATGATCGTTTTTTTTGTCCGCCGACACCGACTCAGTCTCAAGTGGTTGCAGATCGTGCGGCAGCAGGACACGGTTGAACAGGTCGGCCGCGATCTCGCGGCCAAGATAATGGCGCGCGAAGTTCGCGTAGTCCCGCCACAGGGCGTTGTCATTCTCCGTCCAGTTGCGAAGCGTATCCTGGTCCCGATAGCGGATCGCTGTCCTGTACAGGTGGGCGCCGTCACTTAGCCGAGTGACCGTCGCTTCGGCAACCGTTGTCAGTATTGCTTCTTTTTTTTGCACATCGATGCCGATGTCATTGAAGTGGACGTACAGCACCGCGTCCGTGTCATCCGGCACCGGCGTTGTTGGCGCAAACAGGCCGGATTCAAGACCGGGCAGTTTTTGTAATGCCCAGAACACATCCAGCGCGAGGCCGTCGTCGGTAATCGCGTTGTTATCGGCGTTCGCCAACTCCTCGGTCAGTGTGTCGCGAAACTCCTGGATCTCCCGTTGCACGGCACCCGACAAGCCACCCAGTATCGCGCCCGGCATCGTCAGTACCGGAATCGGGAAATTGACCGGCACGGGACCAATCTGCTTCTGGATGCGGCCGATCCTGGACCCGGCCGCCGCGCCACCGACGAGGCCGCGCGTTTCTTTCTCATAACTGCCGCTTACGTCCTGCCCCGCCGGACGCCGGCCCGCAATGACGATAATTTTGCCGATGGACGAGCGGACGTCGTTCGACATGTGCGGTGGTGGCGCGGGTATCTCCGGCGGCACGTCCTCAAATTCCGGACCGGGCGCGGTCTGGGCGGCCGCGGTCATGGCCGCGCCGGCGAGCATCAGTGTCAACAGCCGCAGCTTAGCGGGCACCGCTCGCTATCCGGTTGTTCGATCGCCATGTGGCCAGCGATGGCCCCCGACAGCGATTCATTCCCGTGTCACCAGGCAACGCCATAATCATCCCCGTAGTCGCTGGCGGCGCCCCACATCGTGCCGTGTTCGCGATCGATCCAGATAGCAGTCACAGGGCTGTAGGTGCGCTCTTCGAGTTCGACTTTGTACCCCATGGCCGCGAGCTGATGCCGGGTGAATTCGGGCACCTTGCGCGTCACCTCGATATAGCCCGGCTCGGACTGGTGTGCGCCGAAGGAACTCTGCATCTGGTAGCTCGTGATGTTGTGTGCCTCGGCGGCCTGTTGCGGGTTCATGCCGAACTCGACGACATTCAGGAAAAACTGCAGCAGATTCTGGTCCTGCGTGTCGCCGCCCTGCACCGAGAATGCCATCAGTGGCTTGCCGTCGCGCGTCGCGATGCTCGGTGTCAAAGTGACGCGCGGACGCTTGCCCGGCTCGACCACGTTGTACGGGTTCATGCGCTCGTCCAGCACGAAACTTTGCATGCGCTGGCTCAGGCCGATGCCGGTGCGGCCTGCAATGTAGGCCGGGATCCAGCCGCCGCTAGGCGTTACAGAGACTACCCAACCCTCGGCATCCGCCGCCTGGATTGACGTCGTGCCGAGCCGGAATTCTTCCTGGATCGGGCGGCGGCTTGCCTGCTGGAAGCCCTCCTCGCCAACGGCGTCGGCATCCGGGGGTATCGGCTGCCAGCCTTCCAGCAGCTCCGGGAACGGGTGTTTTTCACCCTGGTAGCGATAGGGATTACCGGGCCGGACATTTTCGTCGTTGCGCTCCCAGTTGATCGACGCACGGCGCGCGGCAGCATACTCTTTTGACAGTAAACCGCGTACTGGCTCGGCGGGCGGTGTGTAAGGATCGCCGTAATAGAAGTCCCGGTCGGCAAAGGCCAGGTTCATCGCCTGGTACAGCGCATGAATGTAGCGGGCGCTGTTGTAACCCATCGCCTCCAGGTCAACGTCTTCCAGTATGTTCAGTGCCTGCAGCATGGCGGGACCCTGGGTCCAGACCGTCAGCTTGTGCACGTCGATGCCCTTGTAGCGAACGGTCACCGGGTCCTCGACCTTCACTTCCCACTGGTCCAGGTCCTCCATCGTAAACAGGCCGCCGGACTCGCGCGTCGCACGCACCAGTTCCTCGGCAATGTCGCCACGATAGAAACGATCGTAGGCGGCGTAGATTGCCTCCTTGCGGCTCTTGCCGGCGGCCAGAGCGTCGGCTTCGGCATCCACAAGCTTTTGCAATGTCGCGAGCAGGTCGTCCTGGCGGAATACTTCGCCAGCGACAGGCGCGGCACGCTTGTCTGGATCCGACGGATCGAGGTGCGGCAGAAACACTTTGGTCGACGATGGCCAGCGTTCAATAACCTCGCGCTGCCGTTCGATATTGTCGGCCTGCGATTCCTCGATCGGGTAACCGGCCGCCATTTCCATCGACGGAGCGAGCACTTCGGCCAGACTGAGCTTGCCGTATTCGGCGAGCATGACCATAAGGCCGCCCGGCGTTCCCGGAGTAACGGCCGCGAGCGGTCCGTACTCGGGCGGGTACTGCATGCCCTGCTCGCGGAAGAACTCGACGGTGGCGCCCGTGGGCGCAATACCCAGCGCGTTGATGCCTTTTACTTCGCCGGTGTTCGGATTGTAGATCAGTGCCTGAGTCTCGCCGCCCCAGCTCAGTACGTCCCACATGGTTGACGTCGCACCGAGCATTGCACATGCGGCGTCAATGGCATTGCCGCCACGCGCAAACATCATGGCCCCCGCGGTCGCCGCCAGCGGCTTGCCGGTGACGGCTACCCAGTGCTTGCCATGCAGTACCGGCTTGACGGTGTCCTGTGCTCCGGAGACGGATGCGACAAACATCATCATGGTGCCCAAAGCGGCAACAAAGAGGCGACGGGCGTGCCGGGACGGATTCGGTGGCATTGCGGACTCCACGGATTGCGGGCTGGTGTCGGAGAACAGTTTACTCAATTTGGGCCGGTCCTGTTGACCGCAACAGCGGCCGGATTGCCAGAGAGCGACCTCGCGGTGTGGCGGCGGCCGTCGCGGTGCGGGGCGGGCTACCGCACCGTGACGACGTGGCATGGAACCACACACGATGGGCGAGGGTCACAACTGGCGTACGCGATCGTCAAGCGTACTTCATTGGTAGCTTTGCGAGGTGCGAATTGGCCAGGCTGTTTCCCGCTTTACTCAGCTCGGCCGTGTTGTTCTTCGCATTCTCCCAGCCGGCGAATGCCGGAATCGTCTGGCACTGGAAGGATTCGTTCGGTGCCAGCGAAAAGGTCAAGTTGCAGCGCTGGATCACCGAGACCGTTGCCGGTGTCGAGCGCACGGTGGCGCCTTTTCCTTTCGACGTTCATATTAACTTCCATCGGGCCGGCCGCGGCAGCTCTCCGGTCGCATGGGCAAATACCGTTCGATCGCGGCGGCAGGGCGTCAATTTCCACGTCAACCCGGGGCATTCGCTTGCGGCATTTCGAAGCGACTGGACGGCCCCGCACGAGCTCAGTCATTTACTTGTCCCGTATGTCGGCAGTCGGCATGCCTGGTTCGCCGAGGGCTTTGCAAGCTTCATGCAATACCAGGTCATGCAGGAGCTTGATGTCATCGAACCCGACGAAGCCCAAAGCCGTTACCGTGCCAAAATCACCAGGGCCAAGCGCCGTTATGACCTGCACGACCTGCCGTTCGTCGACGCCGCGATTACGCTCGCCGCACGCCGCCAGTACCCGACGATGTATTGGGGCGGTGCCGTATACTTTTTGCAGATGGACCGGCAGTTGAGAGCACGAGGCAGTTCCCTGCTCGACGTGCTGCAGCGGTATGTCGACTGTTGCCGGCACCGGAGGCATGGCTTCGACGGCCTGATTGCCGAACTGGACCGCGTTGCATCCGCACCCGTATTCAGCCAACGGCTGGACGTGTGGCGGGCGCAGCCGGGATTTCCGGACGTCTCGGAGGTCTGGCAATAGCAACGGGGGAAGAGGCCAAATCGGTCGCCGGTAACGGCATGACGGCTTCCAGTCGTGTTTGCAAGGGCTGGCACCCGTTTGTGGCCTGCTGATAAATCGGTTCGATCCCCTTTTCGCTATACTCGTGCGCCGGTTCGAGCCGACGCGATTGTCAATGAGCAGCAGTACGCAGACATCCTTCGCCGCACTCAGGCGGCTTCTGCGCTATGCGCGCGGCTTCCGCAAGCGGATCGTGCTGGCGTCGGCGTGCTCCGTCATGAACAAGCTGTTCGATGTCATGCCGGAGATACTGATCGGTATTGCGATCGATGTTGTCGTGCGGCAAAAAGCGTCGTTCGTCGCTGCTCTCGGGATTCCGGACCCGAAGTGGCAGCTGGCATTGCTGGGTGGACTGACACTTGTCATCTGGGTGCTCGAGTCGCTGTTCGAGTACCTGTACCTGGTGCTTTGGCGCAATCTTGCGCAGGACCTGCAGCATGCAATGCGCATAGACGCCTACGAACATGTGCAGCATCTCGACCTGTCATACTTTGAGGATCGCAGCACCGGCAATCTCGTCACGATCCTGAACGATGACGTCAACCAGCTCGAACGATTCCTGAACGGGGGCGCCAACAACCTGATCCAGGTCGGAACGACGGTCGCGGTCGTCGGCGCGGTGTTCTTTATACTGTCACCGCTGATTGCCCTGATCGCCTTCACTCCGATTCCGGTCATCGTCATCGGCGCGTTTTATTTCCAGCGCCGCGCGCAACCACTGTATGCCGAGGTACGCAGCCGGGTCGGGGACCTGGGTTCGCGGCTGTCCGCCAACATTGCCGGCATCACGACGATCAAGAGCTTCGCGACGGAGCAATTCGAGGCCGGTCGCGTGCAGGAGGACAGCAATGCGTACCTGGAAGCCAACCGCCGGGCGATTGCAGTCAGTTCGGCGTTTATACCGGTCATTCGCATGGCGATCCTCGCCGGCTTTGTGGCCACGTTTCTGCTCGGCGGCTGGCAAACTCTGAACGGCACCCTGAACGTAGGTGCGTACGGCGTGCTCGTTTTCCTGACGCAGCGCCTGCTCTGGCCGCTCACCAATCTCGCGGAAACGGTGGACCTCTACGAGCGCGCGATGGCATCGTCACGTCGCATTCTCGACCTGATCGAGACACCTGTTGCCATTCGCGACGTAGCGGACGCAAAGCCGCTGCAGGACGTTGAGGGCCGGATAGATTTCAGGCAGGTCGATTTCGCCTACGGCGGCGGCGAGCGTGTGCTGCACGACATCAACCTCGTGATAGAAGCCGGCAGCACCGTCGCCTTCGTCGGCCAGACCGGTTCCGGCAAGAGTACTTTGATCAAGCTGTTGCTGCGTTTCTACCAGCCCGACGCCGGCACTATTCTGATCGACGACGCACCGGTCGATGGCGTCAGCCTCGACAGCCTGCGCCGCAGGATAGGGCTCGTCAGCCAGGACGTCTTCCTGTTCCAGGGCACGATCGGCGAGAACATCGCCTACGGCAGCCCGGACGCAAGTGCTGACATGATCCGTGTGGCGGCCGAAGCCGCCGAGGCCACCGAATTTATTGACCGGTTGCCTGAACGCTATGACACGGTGGTGGGTGAACGCGGGCAGAAACTCTCCGGCGGCCAGCGGCAGCGGCTGTCGATCGCGCGGGCATTACTGAAGAACCCGCCGATCCTGGTTCTCGACGAAGCGACCTCGGCCGTCGACAACGATACGGAAGCCGCGATACAGCGCTCGCTGCGGCGCATCTCGCACTCGCGCACGACGCTGGTAATCGCTCACCGGCTGTCGACGATCGTCCATGCGGACCGCATTTTCGTCATGGACCGCGGCCGTATTGCGGAAAGCGGGACGCACATTGAATTGCTGGAGCAACGCGGCATCTACGCCGCGCTTTGGTCAGTGCAGACCGGGCAACAGGCGGTGTAAATCCGCTTGGCTTTCTGCCGCCAGACCGGGCAGCCGGAACTCGCCCTCTCCAGCAAATCGGCTCGACCCATCGGTCAGTCTTTCGGCGTTAGTTTGAGCAGCCGCCCCCTGCTCTCATTGCGCTCGTCCTCCAGCACCCACAGCGCACCGTCCGGTCCTTCAACAACGCTGCGAATTCGTGCGCCCATTTCAAATCGCTCAACTTCGCGCGCAGCATCGCCATTGAGTTCGATGCGCACGATAGCCTGCGACGACAATCCGGCCACCAACGCGTTGCCCTGCCAGTCCGCGAACAGGTCGCCGCCGTAGACAATCATGTTCCCCGGCGAAATGACGGGTGTCCACCAGATTGCGGGTTCCGCGAATTCCGGACGCGTGGCGTGGTCCGGCATTTCGCGGCCGTCATAGTGGTCCCCGTTGGACACGACAGGGTAGCCATAGTTGTTACCGCGCGTCACACGGTTCAGTTCATCGCCGCCGGCCGGGCCCATTTCGATGTTCCACAACTGGCCATCGAGATCGAACGCAATGCCGAGTGGGTTGCGATGTCCCAGCGACCAGATCTGCGGATAGACGCCGGTATCATCAACGAGCGGATCATCACTGTAGTAATCGACAAACGGGTTGTCGTCCGGCACGGAGCCGTCGTCGTGCAGGCGCACAATCTTGCCGATGTTCGACTGCATGTCCTGCGCCGGCGTGAATTTCTGGCGGTCGCCGGATGAAATCCACAGATAGCCGTCATCGTCGAACAACAGCCGGTGTCCGTAATGCCCGTAGCCGACAACCTTGGGATATTGGCGCCAGACCACGTCGACATCAGACAGGTACGCGCCGCGTTCACTCTCGTTCAGCATCGCGCGCGCGACAGCGGCACCTCGTGTATCACCGACGCCGGTTTCAACGTAACTGAGGTAGATAACATTGTTGTCCGCGTAGTCCGGATGCAGTGCGACGTCACCGAAGCCACCCTGGCCACCGTAATCCACATCCGGAACGCCGGCGACCGGCCGCGACTTCTCGCCGTCCCGCGTCACGATCAACAGATTGCCTTTTTTCTCCGTCACCAGCATCCGGCCGTCGGGCAGAAACGCCATCGCCCAGGGTTCATCGAATGCAGTGACCGGCTCAACATCGAACGGCAGGTCCGCGCGCAGCGGCGTGCTGGCAAAGATGACTAAACCGAGCATCGCGGTGACGAGAGGCTTCTTCATTTCGGGTCCTCGACAGGTCGAATCAGGCTATACGGGGGTTCCGGTCAGGATAGTGGGAAATCCGGCCCGTCACAAATTCGAACTGAGCATGGCCGGGCAATAGCGCGTGGTCCAGCTGGTCGGCACGCCACCAGCGCGCGCGGCGCCGGCTGCGGGCCGCCGATCGCGCCCATTGGCGGCGCCGGCATTGGACACGGACCCATTCGCACCCTGTTTGTGCAAGAATACCGGCCCACCTCATTTTCACGGACTGACCTATGCGCCTGACGAATCGGCTGCTTTTCCTGGCATTTGTTGCGTTTGTGATCGTGCCCGCCGAGGGCCGCGCGGCCGCGGAACCGGCGACGCAGGCACCCCTGATACTCGGGGTGCTCGATTTTCCGACATCAGGGGCACCTGGGGCGCAGGACGCATTCGAGCGCGGCGTCATGTTGCTGCACAGTTTCGAATACGAGGACGCCCGTAACGCGTTTCTCGAAGCGCAGGCGATCGACCCCGATTTCGCGATGGCTATCTGGGGCGAAGCGATGACACACAACCATCCGTTGTGGAATCGCCAGGATCGTGAAGCAGCGCTGGCTGCGCTCGCGAAACTTCCGGCCGCCACTGCTCGCGAGACGACGGAAGTGGAAGAACGCTTCATGGAAGCGGTGCAGATCCTGTACGGGACCGGTGGCAAGCAGGAACGCGACCTGGCCTATCGCGCGGCAATGGCCAATATGCAGTCGGAATTTCCCGATAATCTTGAAGTCGCGGCGTTTCATGCGCTGTCGATACTCGGCTCGGTTTACGAGCGCGACTACCGCACCTACATGCAGGCGGCAGCCGTTGCGGAGGAAGTCTTCGCCGAGCAGCCACAGCATCCGGGCGCGGCGCATTACCTGATTCACAGTTACGACGACCAGGTGCATGCACCGCTTGGGCTTCGTGCCGCACGCGTTTATTCGAAGATCGCGCCATCAGCGTCACACGCGCAGCACATGGTGTCGCACATCTACACGTCGCTCGGCCGCTGGGACGAAGTCGTGGACGCCAATCGCCGCGCGGTGCAGGTTTCCGAAGACAGCATGTTGCGCGCCGGCCGACCGAAACACCTGCGCAGCAAGCACGCATTGCACTGGCTCGAATACGCCCTGCTGCAACAGGGGCGCTATGACGACGCGCTCGAGACGCTGCACATCATGCACGAGGACATCAATGCACTGCCCGACCCCGGCAATGTGCGTCACAGTGCGATGATGCGGGCGACGCATGCAGTGGAAGCGCCACTTGCGGAAAGCCCGTTGACACCGCTCCGCGAGATTGAGGCACCACTTTATTACCGCGTGCTTGACGACTTTGCATCGGCCTGGGCAATGATCGCTCACGGAACGCTGGACGACGCGAACCAGGTACATGAGCGCATAGAGCGCCGCATCGCGCAAGCGCGGGTACTCAGCGTCGACGAAGGCTTGCACGAGGATGAGAACGCGACATCAGCGGACGACTACCTGATGGCACGCATCATCGCGCGTGAGATAGAGGCGTTACTGGCGTTGCATGCCGGTGATGCCGGTCGTGCACTCGAGCTTCTCAATGAGGCTATTGAAGATGAAACCTCGCGTCCGGCGTACTACGGCCCGCCGCACGTGCCAAAGCCCGCCGACGAACTCATGGGCGAGGTGCTGCTGGCACTGGGCCGCCCCGCCGAAGCAATCGTGATGTTCGAGCAATCACTGGGACGGCACACGAACCGTACACTGTCGCTGCTCGGACTCGCCCGGGCGCAGACCGCCGCCGGTGATTCACAGGCCAGCCAGACTCGCTCGCGCATCGATTCGCAATGGCGCGGCAATCCGGCTGCTGAACGCACGATCACGTACTCGTGGTTGCCGGACCGGCCAGGCAGCGTGGTACCGGGCAGCTGAGGCGCAAGCGCTACGAGATCGCCACGTCGCTACACTCCTCGCGGTGACGGGCGCGAGAACGATACTTAACGGCGGCGTTCGTAGCGGAGGTGATGCTCGCGCACATTTTCGCGGTTTTTCATCACGATGTAGCCGTCAATCGCATCGTCGCCGTCTCGATAAAAGCTCAGCCCGCCAAAATGCAGCTCATCCTCGTCAAATGACACGAGCCTGAAATTGACAAACTCGTCCTTGTTCTCCCATGCCGTGAAGTCGGCATTGAAGTGGCGCACTTTAAGGGACAGCGTGCCGTCATCGACGGTCAATAACAGAATCTCGTAGAACGCTACACCGTCGTCGCCGTAAAGCTTGAACAGGCCGACCATTGATCCCGCGGTCGGCGGATTCCATACCTCCTCGAACCGCTGACCGAACGCTGTGCCGGTCCATGAGCCGACAAGCCAGCGGGCATCATCGAGCGTCGCGGCGGGCCGCGCTTCTCCCTCGCCCAACCGGTAGGTGTGCTCTGTTGCCGGTTCCGCAGCCAGTGCTGGCGCCAATAAACAGACCAGTATCACCAACGACAACACGCGAATCAGTTCCACAGCGGACACCTCTCTTATGAAGTTCCTGGCAGACTACGGGCGCTCCGGATTTACGCCGGCGCAGGTCGGCTGCTTTCCGGACGGCCGACGGGTTATTGTGCGCGCAGTAGCTGCAATCCGGGTAGGCCGGATCAATAACCGAGAGCAATAAGGGTCGGAGCGATACCCTGTGCCAGATCGGCACGGCGCTGCGCGCCTTGCGATGACGTTGGAACTGGGGGCCTCGCGACGAGGTTGCCGCGGCGCAACGCGCGACGGCGAATTGCCGTTTGTCGGGTGTACAATGCCGGCAGTCGACGATGTCCCGCTGCCGCCAGGCCACTCTCATGAAACAGCCGATCCGATACGCGCGAACGGCCGATGGCATTTCATTGGCCTGGACACGGTCCGGGCGTGGGCCTGCACTTGCGCGCGCGTCAAACTGGCTGACGCACCTGGAATACGATTGGGAAAGTCCTGTCTGGCAGCACTGGACCCGGTTTCTTGCTGAGGAATTCAGTTACCTCCGCTACGACGAGCGCGGCTGTGGCATGACGGACCGGAAAATCGGCAAACTGTCGCTCGAGCGTTGGGTCGCCGACCTTGAAACAGTTATCGACGCAGCCGGCACCGACGACCGGATAATCCTGTTCGGAGTAAGCCAGGGCGCCGCAGTTGCCATTGCCTACGCGGTTCGTCATCCGGACCGCGTCAAGTCGCTGGTGCTTTACGGTGGCTATGCGATAGGTGCCCGCTGGCGCGAGGACGTCGACCACGCTGCGGCTTACAAAGCGATGCAGGAGCTCGCGCGCATAGGCTGGCACAAGCCCAATCCGGTATTCCGCCAGGTATTCACATCACGATTTATTCCGGAAGGTACCGAGGAACAAGTGCAGTGGTTTAACGACCTTTGCCAGCGGACGACAACACCTGACATTGCGCACCAGCTTCTGGCGGCACGCTCCGAGGTCGATGTACGCCCGCTGCTTGAGCGCGTGGCGGTGCCAACACTCGTACTGCACGCCACCGGCGACGAAGTCGTGCCGATAACTGAAGGACGCTACCTCGCGGCCCGAATTCCGGACGCACGGTTCGTGCCGCTAGATTCGCGAAACCACGTGCTGCTTGCGAACGAGCCGGCCTGGCAGGACTTCAAGTCCGCCGTGCGCGAGTTTACCGGCCGGTCAGCCCGCGACGGGGATGGCAACCAGGTCTCCCTGACACGGCGCGAGCGTGACATCTTCACCTTGTTGTGCGAGGGCCGCCCCAACGCGCGTATCGCCGCGGAACTGTCGATTTCAGAGAAAACCGTCCGCAATCACGTTTCGCACATTTACGACAAACTCGGGGTTCGCAGCCGCGCGGAAGCCCTGGTACTCGCTCGCCGGCAAAACCTGAACTGAACCGGGACTTTTGTCCCGGCTTCGCAGCCCGATGCCGCGGTAATCGGGACACTCTTCCTGTCGCCGCCGCCTCCGAGTTGGCGCACAATAGAGCGCTTGAATCCGTTGCCTGCCAACTTTATGGAGGGGCCGTACCATGGGTCGCCTGTTCACCTTGTTATTCAGCGTTTCGAGCTACTGCCTTTTCCTGCTGGTTTTCCTTTACCTGATCGCATTTCTTGGCAATCTGCAACAAACGGCACTCGCCGATGTATTTCCGGCTATCGGCGCACTGGTTGTCTATTCAATTGACAGCGGACGCGCGATTGCCCCTTTTGTTTCGGCGCTTTCCATCAACCTTTGTCTCATCGGGTTGTTTGGCCTGCAGCACTCCATCATGGCACGGCCGGGCTTCAAGCGGGCGTGGACGCGGGTTGTACCACAGCCGATGGAGCGCAGCGTCTATGTGCTGCTGTCGAGCATCGTGCTTGCGTTCGTCATGTGGCGGTGGCAGCCGATGCCGGCGCCAATGTTGTGGGAAGCGAGCGCGACCTGGAGCGTCGCGATTGGCTGGTCCGTAATGGGACTCGGCATTCTGATACTGCTGTGGTCGACATTCCTGATCGACCACTTTGACCTGTTTGGGCTGAAGCAGGCCTGGGCGCGTTACCGCGAGCGGGCCGTCGAACCGCCGCGCTTCATGACACCGATGCTGTATCGCATCGTGCGGCACCCTCTTTATGTCGGCTGGTTCCTGATTTTCTGGGGCACGCCGCGCATGAGCCTCGGGCACCTGCTGTTCGCCGCGGGGATGAGCGCGTATATTTTTATCGCGATACGTTACGAAGAACGCGACCTTGTATCCGACCACGGCGAAGCATACGAGCGTTACCGGGAACAGGTACCGATGGTCATGCCGCTGCCGAAAAAATTAAGGGGACGAAGCGAATTAAAGGGCAATCGGGCTCGGACCGACGCTTCCTGATTATCGGTCCGACCCTGTTTCTTCTGGTTAAACCGGCTGGATGTTCGCATTCAGGCGGAACAGGTTGCCCGGATCGTAGGCTTTCTTGACGCGCAGCAGCCGTTCGAAGTTACCCTCGTAGTTACTGTTCACGACGCGTTGTGCCTCGTCCGACACTTCGTTGGTGTAGAAGCCGCGCGTGCTTGGCTCGACGGAATCCCAATAGCCCCGGACGTAGTCAACATGCGGACCACGGTCGACGCCGGGCTGCCACGACACAACGGTAAACACACTGTGGCTGGCCCAGCGATGGGCAAACGCCGTCGCATCGGTTGGCACGCGCCCGATTGCACCGCCGGACTGCTGGAAGAACTGCACCGTCGTCCGGTCCGGATGTGGCTCGAAGCCGGTCACAAGCGCGTCGATCAGGGCGTCGCTGATGCCGTCGTTGAAGCCGGACTTCAGGTAGTCGCCGCCGGTGCGCGGGTCTGAGTTATCGGCACTTCGTTGTAACGCCACGTAGTCCGCCGCCCGCACCTGGTTGACAATCGGTTTGCCGAAGTTGTTCAGTGGCGCGAGCACGGCATCGGCCCGGCTTTCAGGTCCCGAATAACAGGCATGAATGATGCAAACCGGGTCGGCATTGGCCGGCGGCGAGACCATGATGAAGTCCAGGTACAGGTCGTCCGGCGCCGATTCGGAGTACTCAGCGTAGAACTTCATGGCGTCGCGCGCCTGTGACAGCGGCCAGATGACATTGCCACCGACGACCTGGCGTTGCATTGGATGCAGGTCAAATTCAAACGAGGTGACGATGCCGAAGTTGCCGCCGCCGCGAACACCCCAGTAGAGATCGGGATGCTCATCAGCGTTTGCATGCAGCAGCTGCCCGTCGGCCGTGACGATATCGACACCGCTGACATTATCCAGCGCGAGACCGAAGCGCCTTGCCACGCGGCCAAAGCCGCCGCCGAGTGTCAGGCCACCCACGCCGGTATGCGATACCGTGCCAGCCGTCGTAACGAGTCCGTGCGCCATGCACTCGTGGTCGATTTCGCCTAGCAGGCTGCCGCCGGCGACATAAGCGGTCCGGGTCGTCGGGTCGACGCGCACATTACGGAAACTCGACAGGTCGATCTGCATGCCGCCGTCGCACGTCGACTTGCCGGAGAAACTGTGGCCGCCGCATTTGACTGCCAGAAGCAGGTCCCGGTCCCGCGCAAAGTTCACGGCGGTCTGAATATCGGCTACACCGCTCGGTTGCACAACCAGCGCCGGATATTTGTCGATCGACCGGTTCAGGACGCGTCGCGCTTCGTCGTAACCTTCGGTGCCGGTTACGAGCAGCTTGCCGCGCAGGCTGTCACTCAGTTCCTGCACGACGGATTTTTCAAGGACGGTTTCCTTGCCCTGTCCCGTGACGGCACTGATATCCGAGGACACCTGCAGCAGTGTCTGCAAGGCCGCGCCGTAGGCCTGCGGTGACAGAATTGACGCGGAGACGGCCGCGGCGACCGAATTTCGCATGAAATGACGTCGGTTCATTCGTCTGTCCCCAAGCCACCCTTGTTACTGGTTTCATTGTTGTTTTGGCCACTTTAATTGAGATGCCCGAAACGCACAATCGGGCACAGGGACAAAACCGGCTTTGAAGGCGGCCTCTGATCCTGGCGCCCGGACAGAATGACCGGGCACATGCCAGTGCACGTACGCCACGCCGCCCCCCGGCGCCTTTTCCCGGACACAACCTGCCTAAGCCCCGCCCCGGTTGACACGCTCCCCGCAATACCTCACCGTCAGGGAGTCAGCAGCGCTACGAGAGACTGCCTCGAGCCTCGCATCCAACCCGATTCATTGCATCCGGCGCACGGTCTCCTGGCTTGCTTGCACGCAGACCATTCCGCAACCGGATCGACTATGAGGTTTTCGAAACTCCTTCCCTGGCGCATGCTTCTGCAGCGCGCCGCCCGCCGCTACGGGTTCATCGACCCGCTGCTGTTCCTCGCCCGCATGCGACGTTTTTCGCAACCCTCCGATGTTGCCGAACCGATCGAATTGTTGCGTGCCGGTGTCAGCTTCCATGCGCGCGGCTTGCTGAACACCCGTGCGATCCAGACTAATCTGGACTGGGTCTGGCCCTACTGGGTCGAATGCCAGTTCAATCCGGCGAGCGCCAGCTTCGTGCCACGCGCGTTTTCCTTCAGTCACGTCAATCTGACGCACCGCAACTGGACGGCGGCCGCGCAGCCCGACTTCGCCGTCTATCCCATCGTCGATCCCCGCGGGCTGGTAACACCTTTATACGATGGCTGGTCGCTGGACTTCTGGCTCATCGGGAGCGATGGCACAAGCCTGTTGCCGTCAAAACTCGAGCGGATCGAGCAGACGCTTGCGATGGATGACGAACTGGCAGTAGTAACCAGAGCAAGCGCAGACGGCATGGCACTCAATAGCCGGGCCGCTGTCCGGTTCAATGCAGGCCGGCCGGAACTCCAGGTCGAGTTGACCGCGCAATCGGAGCAGGCCGCTCAACTCGTCGTCGCCGTGCGTCCGTACAACCCCGAGGGCATCCAGATTATCGAGTCGGCGAGCTTTACGGACCGGCGCATGACGGTGAACAGGACCGCGGAAATCGGCTTCAGTGACGAACCGGACGCCGTTCATTTTTCGGAGTATGAACGCGGCGATGTCCTGCATCATCTTGACGACGATGTGGCGCCGGACGCCAGGTGCGAGGTAGGGATGCTGACCGCGGCCGTGCAGTTCGACCTGGAGCCGGGGCACAGAACGGTGCGCGTCAACGTACCGCTTACGGCAGAGGCCGAACGCGAGCGCGCCACCATCGGAACAAACAGCTGGCGACAGGTGCTCGGGCCGGCCGCAAGCCTGTCAGTGCCGGATACGCTATACCAGTATCTTTACGATGCGGCATTGCGCACGACGACGCTGCTGTCCGCCGGGCAGATCGTACCCGGACCGTATACATACAAGCGTTTCTGGTTTCGCGATGCATGCCTCATGATGAACGCGCTGCTGGCGGTCAACCTTCCGGACCGGGTTGCGCGCACCTTTTCGACGTTTATCGCCCAGCAGAAACGCGACGGCTACTTCCAGTCACAGGAAGGTGAATGGGACTCGAATGGCCAGGTGCTGTGGATATGCAATCGCTATGAACAGTTGACGGGCGAACGGCTCGACCGGGATCTGCTCAAGACACTTGCAAAGGCTGCCCGCTGGTTCCGGCAAAAGCGCGTGGATGCGCCCGGCACCCTGCACGATGGCTTGCTGCCGGCGGGATTCAGCGCCGAGCATTTCGGGCCCAATGATTACTACTACTGGGACGACTATTGGGCGGTTGCCGGCTTGCAGGGTGCCGAACAGATTTTCCAGAGGCATGGTGACAGCAGCACCTCGGACTATTGCCGGCAGGAAGCCGCGACGATGGCAGGGGCCATTGCGCGGAGCCTCGATGCCATACCCGCGCGACGCCGCGAGGGCGGCATCCCGGCCTCACCATACCGGCGTCTCGATTCCGGCGCCATCGGCTCAATGGTGGCGGACTATCCGCTGCAACTGGTCGCACTAGGCGACAGCGCGCTGTTGAGTACCTGCGAGCACCTGATGCAACATTGCTTCCATGAAGGCGCCTTTTTTCAGGATATGATCCACTCCGGCCAGAATATCTACCTGACGCTCGATATCGCGCAGACACTGATGCGGCATGGCGATCCGCGCTACCGTGACCTGCTGGATCGAGTCGCTGCGCTTGCGAGCAGCACCGGGCAGTGGCCGGAAGCGGTGCACCCCCGCACAGGCGGCGGCTGCATGGGCGATGGCCAGCATGGCTGGGCGGCGGCGGAATGGCTGATGATGATTCGCAACCTGTTCGTGCGTGAAGAAGGGGATCACCTGGTTATCGGCGCCGGTATCCTGCCGCGCTGGCTGGAAACAGATGAAGCGCTGCAATTCGGTCCCACGCTGACACCGTTCGGCGCAGTCAGCGTTGCTGTCAGCGTGTCCCCGAGACAGGTTTCGGTGGAAGGCCAGTGGTTCCGTGAGCCGCCGCGAATGACAGTGGACGTGCCGGGCTACCGCAAGTTCGACCTGGACCCCGCGAAACCGCGGCAGGCTCTGGTTGCCGGCTAGTGACCTGTCCTGCAAATAACCGGTACAAGCCGGCAGCGGATCTTCGTGTCTGGCAGGGCGCGGCGACGAGGAATTTCGGGAATATTGCGAGGTGCCGCAACGCGGCCAGACGCGAACAGACGCGCCGAATTGTTCAAGTTGTTTGTGGGACAGGACACTGAACATGCGTATCGGCATGTTTACCAATACCTATCTGCCCCATGTCGGCGGCGTGGCGCGCTCGGTCAGTGCGTTGGCCGCGGATCTGCGCGCGCTTGGTCATGACGTCACTGTGATCGCTCCCACGTATGCAGAAGCCGACGTAGTATTCAGGATCGTCGATCACGTTGTTCGCGTACCCGCGATACAGAATTTCAACGGCAGTGATTTCTCGGCAAGTGTACCGGCCCCCGGTGCTCTGAACCACGTTCTTGACGAGCTTAATTTCGACCTGGTGCACAGCCATCATCCTTTTTTGCTAGGCGATACCGCGGTGCGCGCCGCGCGGCGGTACGACATACCGCTGCTGTTTACGCATCATACCCGGTACGAGAAATACACCCACTACGTCTCCAGCGAATCGGTACGAATGCGGGAGTTTGCCGCGAACCTTGCCACTGAATATGCGAATCTAGGCGACGGTGTCATAGCGCCCAGCGACAGCATCGCGGAGCTGATCCGGTCGCGCGGCGTGACGGTGCCCATTGAAGTGGTTCCGACGGGCGTCGATGTGGCGAAGTTTTCTACACGTGATCGCAAGGCGATTCCGCAAGAGCTGGGATTGCCTGATGCCTGCCCCATCATCGGGCACGTCGGCCGCCTGGCGGAAGAAAAGAACCTGGGTTTTGTGGCCGAAGGCGCCGTGCACGTCCTCCGCCGGCTGCCTGACGCCCGTTTCATTGTTGCGGGAAAGGGTCCAGGGCAGGAGGAAATGAAGGAAACGTTTGAACGGGCCGGCGTTTCCGACAGAGTTTTTTTCCTGGGCAATTGTGATGGGCAAAGGCTGATCAATGTGTTTGCAGCGATGGACTGCTTTCTATTTGCATCAGAGACGGAAACCCAGGGCATGGTGCTGACGGAGTCCATGGCCGCCGGTACACCGGTCGTTGCACTGGACGCTCCTGGCGCCCGCGAAGTGGTCAATGACAGCAACGGGCGGCTGCTCGACGCGACAGCGGACACCGAGGCATTCGCCGACGCAGTGATCACGGTTCTCGAACGAGATGACCTCGACGCGGGCGTCGAGGCAACTGCGCAGGACTATGCCCGTGAACGCGTTGCGGAACGCATGGCAGGCATCTACGAGCAGCGTATCGCCGGCTACGTAAAAGAGTACGCCGAGAGGCAGCAGTTCGATGCGTTGCTCGCCAGTATGAAAGCCGAGTGGGAGCTGATCGGCGAGAAGACGTCGGCTGCCTACAAGGCACTGACGGATTCCTGATGAATAGTTCTGTAATCGCATGGTCCGGCCGGCTGTTTTTCCTGGTGCTGCTGGCGGCCGCCGTTGCATGGTATGTCTACGGTCTGGATGGCGATATCCTTACTGCAACCAAAGCGTTTTTCCTGGCACCTGACAGCAACGTGGCGCTGTTCCTGCTGTCGTTATTGATCCTCCCCTTGCTGGGCCTGCCGATCACCGCGTTCTGCCTGATGGCGGGCGCCAAGTTCGGCATTACCGGCGGGCTCGTCGCGATCGGTACCGCCATGTTGCTGCAACAGCTGATCTGTTTCTGGTTAATGCATTCGTATTTTCGCGAACGGCTGAAACGCCTCGTTGACCGGCGCGGTTACTCCGTCCCCGCGCTTAATCGCAGCCAGCAGATTACATGGGGCGTAAGCCTGGTTGCCGTCCCGGTGCTTCCCTACATGGCCAAGAACGTATTGCTTGCTGCCGGTCAACTTTCGCTCTGGCAGTACTTGCTGGTCGCATGGCCGATCCAGATGTTATTCAGCGTTCCGTTCGTCGCGATTACCGGTGCGGCGCGCCAGCAGGACACAACCATGATCTGGCTTGCTGCGGCCGGATTTATAATGCTCTGGCTGATATTCCGCTGGCTGCAATCACGTCGCAAAGCGGGGCTCGTTTCCGGAGAGAGTGAAGTCGAGCCGGAACAACGAGAAAGAGGTCAATCCGATCGCAGCGAGCGCGGCGCGTAAGACGAGCGGAACCGACGTTGATCGCGCTTGACCGGACCGGGATTGGCTCGTCCGGGCTGGTTCCACCCTGTTCACGCCTACTTCAGCGGATAGCCGTCCTCATTCGGCAGCCTGCCATCGATGCGCACGACCTTGACCGAGTCATTGACCTCGCTTGCGCGCATGAACGAAATTGAACCGGGAATAGCCACGACGAGGTCGAGTGTCATGTCAGTGCTGAATACGATTTTCGGTCCGCGCGGGATTTCGGCACGGAACATCTTCGCAATCCAGTATTGCCGGAATTGTGACTCGCTCATCTGGTAAATGCGGTTAAGCACGAAATCACGTTCATCCGATTTCGGCGCCCGCACCAGCAGCGTGATCCGCGTGCGGTCGTCCCAGAATTGTTGATCGGCGAGGAAGATACTGCGCAGTTGCTGCATCGACAGGTCGTCGGCCGGCGCAGACCGGTGGACAACGATCGCGATAGCGGAAGACTCGGACGCAATGGATGCGCCACAGGCGAACAGTGCGGCGACCAGCAATGCCAGGCAGCTCCGGCGTATAATTGATTGCGAGGCCGCCGTTGCCCGAATCATGTCACAGCCCTGTCAGCACGAACGAAAATTGCAGTCGCACATTGTTTTCGCGGCCATTGTTTCCAAATTTCTCGTTGCGGTATTCGCCCTTCAGCGCCGCATAACGATTGAAGTCCCATCGCAGCCCGAGGATCCCGGCATCATAATCTGGCTCGATTCCGCCAAGTAACGGATCCGAGGGGTCAACGTCGGTCCGTTCGTAGCGGGTGTAGGGCTTCCAGTCGCGGTAATCGCCGGACATCCGCCAGGCGAATTGCGCGTACCACGCATCGACATTGCCGGCACCGGCGACCGACTCGTGCTCCGAGTGCAGGTACTCGGCGATTATTTCAGGACGCTCGCGCTTCCACGCAACGTGCGCCGACACTATGGTTTCGTCTATTTCCGGCTCACCCGGCAGCGTGATCCGGTCGGTGTAGTAACCAATACCGAGATCGAGGTTCCTGACCACGCGCGGCCGGGCGCCGACCTGCAACATCCAGGCACGGTCGCCATTGACGTCGCCAGCATCTCCGGCACGTGCGATGTTCGAATGCCGGCCGTTGCCGAAGCCAACCCTGTAATTCAGCCCCACCTCCGTTGCAGGCAGATTGCCCTCGAGCAGAATACCAACGAAGTGGATCGGCACTATTCGGGAACCGAACCTGACCATCTCCGGCCTGAGTACCGACGTTTGCAACCAGGCGCCGTGATGGTATGCGGAATTCCAGTAGCCGATCGGTGTGTGATAACGGCCCGCCGACAACTTGAAACGATCCGAGAAGTCGTACTTGACGATCAGCCGCTCTACTTCGAAGCTGTACTCCGAATCGCGCGCGGTCGCGCTGAACTCCCCGAACACGCCGAAGGACCCGGACAACACCGCACTCAGGTGGGCGACGCCCTGACCGATAACGAAGCCATCAGGATCACTCCCGTCGGCCGACACGTAGCTCAGGTCCCCGAACCCCATCAGGTGAAATTCCGGCTGCGCCTGAGCCGATTCAGGATCGGTATACTGGGCCATACCAGGCGCCGGCGCGACCAGCACCACGGCGACAAGGAAGGGAATGAGCCTGGACTGCATTCGGATTTATGATCGTTTTTGGAAACCGCGAAACTGCGGCTTTCCGGAATCGTACGCCTTTTGCAGGCAAGTTGCCACGAGACCGGGGGGCCGCTTGCTATACTTCGCGTAATTAGTCCGGTGGTAAAACATGGTCCAGAAAGCGACTTCCGTCTGGTTGTCTCGCGTGCTGTTCGAGTCGGCACTGATTGTTATGAGTATTCTCGCGGCGCTCGCACTTGACGAATGGCGTGAGGATCGCCAGGACCTCGAAACGGTCAACCTGGCACTATCCAACTTCCTGCTGGAAGTCCGGCAGAACAAGTCGCGCGTGGACGACGCCGCCCCGTTCAACACCGGTTTGCGGGACGTGCTTCGCAACCGGCATGCAACCGGCGGCATAGGTTCGATTGCCGAGTTCGTCAGCATCATCGAAAGTTATTCGCCTGGTGTCCTGCAAATCACGGCTTGGGAAACGGCGTTGGCGACCGGCGCACTGGCAAAGATGGACTACAATCTGGTCTCCGCGCTGTCGCTGACTTATAGCCTGCAGAATCGCTACCAGCAAGCCGTACAAAGCGGCGCGGAACGACTCACAAGTCCGCAGAATCTGACGCAGGGAGATCTTGATCTCGCCGTCTTTAATGCCGTCCGGTACCTGAACGAGCTGACGCGCATGGAGGCAGAGCTTGCGGCCGTCTATGACGAAGCCGCAGCCGTCATCGTGCGTGCGCAGGAAGAGATACCAGCTGGAGACAGTCGGGCCGAAGAAGTTGCGCAGGATGCCGGGGCCGGATCGCCCTAGTCTGAATTCGTCACCGATGTGCGGGCAGACGCCACAACACAATCCCCGCCAGCAGCAAGGCACCGGCCACGTGCCACCCGACGTGAAGCGGTGCCCACAGCAACAGCGCCGCGCTCACCGCCAAAAGCGGCGCCGTAAATCGCGTCAGCGGCTTCTCGAGATGCCATTGCAGCAATCCACATAGCGCATATAGCCCGAGGCATGCCCACGCAAACACTTGCAGTCGTTCGGGCCAGCTACCGGTGATCAGCGGCGAATAAACGAACAGCAGCGGCACCAGGTAGAGGCCCTTCGACAGCTTCCATGTCGTCATGCCGGTCGGCATCGGGCGGGTGCCGGCTATACCGGCCGCGGCAAACGCCGCAAGGCACACGGGCGGTGTGACGTTACTGTCCTGCGACAGCCAGAAAATGACAAGGTGCGCGGTCAGCAGCATCGTTGTCAGCAGCGCCGGGTCGAGCAGCTGCTCCATGACGATGCGTTTCATCTGCAGCGGCATTTCCTGTGCCGCCACGGCCGGATTGCCGCCGAACAGGTCGACCGTCGCCTGCACGCTTTCCGGCAGGTCGGGTGCACGGAGCGCGCGCAGGAGCGCATCGTTGCTGATCAGGTCGAACAGCATCGGTGCGGCCAGCGTCGCCAGCACGACATAGGCAGCCGTAACGGGCAAGCCCATACCGAGTATCAGCGACGCGAGCGCGATCAGCAACAGAGTTGCGACGAGATTGCCGTTCGCCCATTCGACGATCATCAGTGAAAACGCATTGCCGATACCGGTCGTCGTGACGACGTTGATGACGAGTCCGACAGCCACCAGCAACACGGCAGTGCCCGTCATCGTGCGCATCGCATCGACGACTGCGTCAAAGCATCGCGATGCCGTCATGGGCGTCGGCGACAGCCATGACGAGGCGATCACAGCCGCGATCGCGAACGTCACCGAGCGTATCGGCGTGAGTCCGCCCGCCAGCGAACCTACCAGCACGGCCAGTGGAATGATGAAGTGCCAGCCCTCCTTGATGATTTGTGCGACGCGCGGGGCATCGACCTCATCCGGTGCACGCACACCGTGCCTGATCGCTTCACCACGAATAAAAAACATGACGGTCAGCAAGTACAGCAATGCCGGCAGTACCGACACGGCAATGATCTGCGTGTACGGAATCTGCGTGTAACTTGCCATGACGAACGCGCCGGCTCCCATGACCGGCGGCATCAGCTGCCCGCCGGTCGAGGCCGAGGCTTCGACGGCCGCCGCGAACTGTGGCCGGAATCCGGCTCGCTTCATCATCGGGATCGTGATGGCGCCTGTAGAGACCGTGTTGGCGACGGCCGAGCCGGTCACGGACCCCATCAACCCGGACCCGACCACCGCCACCATGCCGGCGCCGCCGGTGAAGCGGCCCGCAATGGCGTGCGCGAGCCGGATGATGAAGTCACCGGCACCGGATTTCAGCAGAAACGCACCGAACAGGATGAACATGACAATGTAGGTCGCCGAGATGTTCGCGACAAAACCGAACATGCCGGTGCTGCTGAAGTAACTGCGGTACAGCACGGTCTCAAAACTAAGGCCCGGAAACGAGAACACACCGGTCACGTACTTGCCAAGGAAAAGCATGTACGACAGGCTCACGGCGACCAGCACCGGCATGAACCAGCCGCTGGTGCGGCGCGTGAATTCCATCGCCAGCAAGATTGCGGTGCCCGCCATGATGTAGTCCCAGACGATGAATTCGGTTTCCCTCGCGTAGAGTGCGTTCTCGAAAAGGATCAGGTAGGCAGCGACGGCAACTGATAGAAGTGCAAGCGTGATGCGCGAAATGCGACGGGGTACTGATACGGGCTCAGACACATCCGCCGTGTGAAAATGCAGCGCGCACAAGACACCGAAGCCCGCGAAGTGAATTGCGGAGAACCACAGTTCCGACAGCGTGGCAAATACGTTGGTGTAGAAATGAAAGACGCCGAACAGAAAGGCGAACCAGCGTAGCGCGCGGGTGTTCATGGCGGCGTCAGTTCGGGCGGTATCTCCAGGCCCTGTTCACGGTAATAACGCGCCGCGCCGGGGTGCAGCGGGACGGCGACGCCCTTTAGTGCGAGCTCAAGCTTCATGTCGCGCGTGGCGCGGTGAATCTGCTGTAACGCAGACAGCTTTTGCCACAGGGCGCGGGTGACCTGGTAAACGGCCTCTTCGGGCACATCCTCGCGGACGGCGAGCACGTTCGGATGGCCGATGGTCCGGATCGTTTGCGCCTGGTTCGGGTAGGTTTCCGCGGGAATATCGTAGAAGTCCCACAGTGGGTAGCGGCTGTTGATCTGTGCCAGTTCTTCTTCCGTGACGCCAAGCACGGTGATGTCTTCGCCCAGCATTGCGTACGCGCGCGTGATGGCGCTGACCGGGATGCCGGCCGGAATGTTCATGCCGACGATGTTTCCGTCCTGGATGGCATCGGCCGTCGCGCCGTAGCCCATGTACGCGAGAGCAAATTTATTGCGGAAGTTGATGCCGAGGCGGTCGAGGATGTAGGCGCCGCTGTGTTCGGCGCCGGAGTTACGAGCGCCGAGTACAAACCGATGACCATCGAGACTGTCAAGGTCCATCAGCGTGCCGTCCTGGACAAGCGATGTGCGCAGCGCGAAATGCTCCGCGTTGTACCAAAGTCCGCTGATGCTTCTTAAGTGCGTCTGTGGCCGTCGCACGGGACCGTCGCCGGCCCACGCCCAAGCGGCGAATACGCCCTGCAACAGCGCGAACTGTGCCTGGTTGTCGCGCAGCAGCTTGAGGTTTTCGAGCGAGCCGGCGGAGCTGATCGCGGACAGCGAGATGTCGTGCTCAGCCGTCAATTCCGCCTTGGTAATGGTTGCGAGCGCGACGCCGACGGGGTAGTACGTACCGCCGACGGTCGCCGTTGCCAGGACGTACGGCCGGTGCGAGGTCATTTCGCCGGAACAGGCGGCGAGCAGCAACGCGAGCGCAAGCAACGGCGTGCGCAGCCTCATGCTTTAATTGCTTTTCCGGATCGCATGGACAGGAAGATATACTAAAAGTGCCGCAGCATGCATAGACGGCTCGACCGCATGGAATCAACGCTGCCTGTATCTAAACCATTCGTCAATGTCTTGCTTACCGGGAATGCGGGAGCCGGATTACCGGGCATCAATAAACGAACGTCCGTCCAGCTGACGGCGAATTGCTTCCGGGATTTCGAGCTCCAGGTGCGTTGCCACGGACGGCAGAATGTCGACGATGCCGGGCGTGTCTTGAAACCGGGAATTCAGTCGCGGAGAGTTGGTGACTATCCAGATGGTGCGCTCCCGCGCCGACTGGCCGCCGTGAGACTTGCCTGTTGCCGCGTCTCTGCCGTGATCGGTCGTAATCACGAGGAGCCAGTCTTCCTCGAACTGCTCGGCTCGCTCCCCGATAGCCGTGCGGATTGCGCCGACATGTTCATCCATACGCCGGACCGCGGCTGTCATTTCGGCGCCATCACCGAATTGATGGGCGATATCGTCGGTGTGCTGTAGATAGATCCACGACAAATCGGGACCGCGCGCGCGAATGTACCGTGCCGCTTCGTCAGCGACGGCGGCATCAATTCGTCTTATATAGTCGCCGTCGTCGTCATGAGGATACCGTTCGGTGTCGTGCTCCAGGCCGTCGAAATGAAAGTCGATCTTGTTGCCCCCGGCGGCTGCCAGGCCATCGCCGACAAGTTTGGTTCTGTTATCCAGCCAGGTGGAAAAAATTGCCGTGTGCAATGTCGGATCGTGCGCCTTGGCAATCCGGAAAATATCCCAATAGTCATAATCGGGGCTCTCGATGGCATTGTCGCGCACGCCGTGTTTGTTCGCCCAGGTCCCGGTGAGCAGGCTGTTGTAGCCCACTGCGGAGACAGTCGGGCTTTCCGATACCGTGCCGGTCACTCCACCGACGAATGCGCGCGCGTAGCCGCCTTGTGCGCTGATTGCATCCAACTCGGGCGTCGAGACACGTTCGACGACGTCGGCCGGAATGCCGTCGATGATGATAAAAGCCGCTTTCGGGGTCGTGTCCGGCAGTTGCTGGCCTGTCGAGCAGCCGGCCGTAATGCCGCCGCACACAACAATGAGGACCGCCGCACGGGCGAATAACGTGGAATTCATAATCGTATGATCCGGTTTCTGTGTTTGCTCTTTGGCACAGAATTATACGTTGGTGCGGCGATTTGCAAGGGTCGGGAGGATTACCTCGAGGTCACGCTGCGCGCGGACTATGATCGAGGTTGGATACATGAGCATCTTCTTGTAGTCGTGGATAGTCTAATCCCGTGACGAGCGCTTGCAGGTATCGGTAACCACTAGTCAGACGCGCATCACCGAATTAATGGCACAGTTAACCTATTTTCCGGCAGCTTGTCGACCTTACCCTTCCTGCGTCGACCGACAGCGGATTTCAAGGAGCGCGCTTTCAGGCCTAATTGACCCTTAATTGACCCCGCCCCAAATTCAAGTGTGAGTGTCCCGATTAACCCCTGATCAATTGTGAGTGTCCTTATTGACCCGTCCCAGCTCCTGGACTACCGCAGCAAATTCCTCCACATCCTCTTCCCGCGTGCGCCAGTTCGAAAATGCGGGTCTGAACACTGTCCGCCGGCCGAGCTTTGATGTGCCGACGAGGAACCGGCCATCTGCAAGTACGGCCTCGCCAAGGCGCCGGTTCAACTCGTCGAGTTGTTCCTCGCTTAAGCCCCCGGGGTTGTAGCGAAACGCGACGATGTTAAGTTCCGGCCGGTGCATCAGCTCGAGCGTTTCAGCGCGCTCGACTTGGCGGGCGAAGTGCTGCGCGATGTCGAGGCAGTGTTCGACGATGCGCCGTTGGCCGTCGCGCCCGTATGCTTTCAGCGTCGCCCAGACCGCGAAACTGCGGGCTCGGCGCGAGCTTTCCGGGCCGATTGCGCCCGGCGTTGGCCGCGGGTCGTCTTCGGCGGGCAGGTAGTCGGCCGAGTAGCGGAAGGCGCGCGCCATCAGTCCGTGATCGCGGACAAACGCGTAGCCTGAGTCGTAGGGCACGTTGAGCCACTTGTGGCCGTCGACGGTGACGGAATCGGCGCGCTCCACGCCGTCGGCCATGTGTGCGGTGCGTGGTGAGACCCGGGCGAACAGGCCGAATGCGCCGTCGACGTGCACCCAGCAGTTGTGCTGCCGCGCAAGGTCGATCATGTCGTTGACGGGATCGAACTCACCGGCGTTTACTTCGCCGGCGTTGACGATGACGACGGCCGGTTTGCCGTCGAGGTCATCCAGGGCACGCTTCAATGCGGCTTTATCGAGATGCCCGAACTCGTCCGCCGACAGGAATTGCAGGTGGCCGCGGCCGACGCCCTGCAAAGCCAGAACCTTGCGTGTGCTCGCATGTACAAAGCCTGACGTCAGCACCGGCATCTGCGGCAGTCCGGCGAGGCCCGTATCGGAGACATCGAAGCCGTGCTGTTCGCCCCACCATTGCCGTGCCGCGGCGAGGCAGACGAAGTTGGCCATCGTTGCGCCGGTGACGATGACGCCGGCCCACTCCTTGGGCAGCCGGAACAATTCCTTCAGCCAGTCGAGTGCCTGCAGCTCCATCTGCACGCCGACGGGCGACAGCACCCACGTGTACGTGACGGCATCATAGGCGGTCGCGAGCAGATCCGCGGCCAGCGCCGCCGGCGTGCTGCCGCCGATGACGAAATGAAAGCTCTTCGGGCCCGCCGTGTTGCCGCCGGCCTTGTCGCAGAGCTCGAGCAGGCGCTTGATCGTTTCATGTGCGCCGGTACCGTGCTCCGGCAGCGGTTCGGGCAAATCAGCCAGTGCATCCCTGGCACCCGGAGGAAGAGCGATGCGAGTGTCGGTTTCGCGGATGACCGTGGCGAGGGACTTTTCGAGGTCGCCGAGCAGGCTGTCGATTTCACCGCGGAGGTCTTCCGGCACGTTGATGAGGTTCACTTTGTCACTTCCTTATCAATGGGTTGCGCAATAGGGTTCAAACCGCGATAGCGGGTAAATCGATTCGAACCCTGAATTCCTCGACCGCTTTTTTTCTACTCCACGTCCGAGCGCGACAACGCCTTCGTCAGCCGGTACAGGAACTCCTGTCCCTCGAAGTACGACTCAATCAATATGCGTTCGTCCTGGCCGTGCGCGCGGTTGTCGTCGATGTCGCTGAAGAGGCCGGATACGCCGTAAACCGGGATGCCGGCGTTTCTCAGGAACAGGCCGTCGGTGGCGCCGGTGCTCATCGTCGGCAGTACCGGGACGCCGGGCCACATCGCTTCGGTTATGCGTGTAATCGGTTCGAGCACTTCGGCGGTCAACGGTGATGCCGGGGACGGCGTAGCGTCGGCGACGGGGGTGATGACGACCTGGTCATCGGCAACGACCGACTCCAGCGTAGCCTGCACGTCGGCGACTGACTCATTGGGCAGGACGCGGCAGTTGACGGTGGCCTGCGCGCTTTGCGGCAGTGCGTTTTCGGCGTGCCCGCCCTGCAGCTTCGTCGCGACGCAGGTGGTGCGCAGGCGTGAGTTGTAGAACGGCGTCTGCGACAGGTATTGCACGGCCGCGTCAGCCGGCGGGTCCTGCAGCACGCCTTGCATGGCCTCGGCCAGTTCGCCTTGCTCGATGCGCGACGAGCGCTCGAAGAATTCGCGGGTCACTTCGTTCAGCGAGACAGGAAAGTCGAACGCGCGCAGGCGCATAAGGGCGTCCGCGAGGCGGTAGATGGCATTCTCCTTGACCGGTAGTGAACTATGGCCGCCGGGGTTGCTCGTTGTGAATGTGAAACTCTGGTAGACCTTTTCGCTGGCCTGCACGTTGTTGGCGATGCGTCGGCCTTCCTGCATCGCGCCGCCGCCGCCTTCGTTGAGTGCGTATTCGGCGTCTATCAACTCGCGGTGATTCTCAAGCAGCCAGACGACGCCGTTGTCGGTGCCGCCCTCCTCGTCGGCCGTCAGCGCGACGATGATGTCGCGATCGGGCTGAAAGCCTTCTTCGCGCAGGCGGATCAGGTTGGCTATATGGATTGCGGCCTCGTCCTTGTCATCGAGGGTGCCGCGGCCGTAGTAGTAGCCATCCTGCTCGGCAAACGTGAACGGGTCCAGGGACCAGTCGGCTGGGTCTGCCTCGACGACGTCTATGTGCGCGAGCAGCAGCAGCGGTTCGCGGTTGGTATCGCGGCCGCGGTAGCGCACGACGAGGTTGCCCTTGGTCGGGCGTGGCCCCAGCACGTGAACGTCGTCCTCGGGAAAGCCTGCAGCGAGCAGGTGCGCGGCCATCGCTTCGGCGGCCAGCGTCGTGTTGCCGGTGCTGTGGGTGGTGTCGATCTCGATCAGTTCCTCGAGAAAGTCGCGCGCCATTTGCTGGTGCGGCGAGAGCGACGAATCCGATGGAGCGGTGACCGTTGGTGCGGGTTCGTCGATGGCCGGTTCGCTCCCCGGCTCGTCTGCGCCACAGGCGGCGACCAGCAGCAAGGGCAGTAACAGGGACGGACGTAGCGTGGGGGAAGTCAGTGCGGGCATTCGGGTCTCCTTTGGCCGCCGGGATTATAGGGCATTAAGGACACTCAAGATGAGGGCATTAAGAGGGCATTAAGGACACTCAAGATTGTTTCGGCGGTTACGTCCGCGTTCCTGGCCGGACATCGCCGTTGGAAAAATCGGCGGCTAAACCCGAGGTCTTTCAGGACACTCCTATTTGATTTCGGGAACCTCGGCCAATCAGGGAAGGTCTACTGGAAACCTATCATGGAAACCTATCAGGACATTCACAATTGTTTCCGAGACGAGTTGTGAGTGTCCAGCTACCCCGGCACTGGTTCCAGGTGCCCCCATCGCTCCCTCGACAATTGTGAGTGTCCCGATAATGACTATGAACAGTGAGAAGCCCACCCCGCAATCCGATCAGGATGAGCGCGAGGGGACGGAGCGCGAGGACAGAGACCGTCTGGAGGACAAGCTCGACGAAGCTCTGGACGAAACTTTTCCGGCAAGCGATCCGTTCAGCATTAGCAAATAAGGGTTCGAACCGACTCAACCGGTCCGGCAGTTCGCTTCGACACCTTGACTTTACAACAGGTACCGCCGGAAGAACCCGATCGTCCGGTTCCAGGCAAGGCCGGCGGCTGCCTCGTTATACCGCGGCGTCGAGTTGTTGTGGAAGCCATGCAGCGTCCCCTCGTACATCTCCATTTCGAACTGGACGCCGTTGGTCTTGAGCGCGGCCTCGTAGTCCGGCCACATTGCGTTGATACGCGGGTCGTGGCCCGCGTGGATGACGAGCATAGCGGCCTTGATACTGCTGACATCTTCGGAGGGTGCGGCCGCACCATAGAACGGTACACCAGCGGCGAGGTCGGCGCCCAGCGCTACGGCTATGCGATTCGTCATGCCGCCGCCCCAGCAGAAACCGGTGGCACCGAGCTTGCCGGTCGACAAGGCGTGATCCTTAAGAAAGTTGGCGCTATTGATCATGTCGCGATCAAGCTTGTCGGGATCTAAGCTCCGTTGCAGCTCCCGGCCGTCGTCGTCATTTCCGGGATAGCCGCCGACCGGCGCGAGGCCATCCGGGGCCAGCGCGACAAAGCCCGCGACCGCCGCACGGCGGGCCACGTCTTCGATGTGCGGGTTCAGGCCGCGGTTCTCATGAAAGATGACGGCGGCCGGGAACGGGCCCTCGCCCTCTGGCCGCACGAGGTAGCCGCGCATCTCGCCCGATGTGCCGCCTGGTGACGGATACTCAACGTAGTTGCCCTTGATACGCGAGTCCGTGAACGAAATTGTTTGCGCTTCTGCGTAGCGCGGCAACAATGCCTGCGCCATCCACAGCGCCGAGACGCCCGCAACTGTCATCGCCGCTGCGCGATTCAGGAATTCGCGTCGGCCGATGCGGCCGTGGCAATACTCGTCATACAAGTCAAAAACTCGCGGATCGATATCTTTTTGTTCGTCTTGCATTGGCATGGCTCCAGTGCGTCGGGCGGGATCATGGCGCGGCAATGTCAGATGGAATATAGCATTCCAGCTAGCCGCTCAATTATCGCTCAATTAGGACACTCATATTTACGTGCTTCGTCACTTAAAGCTTCCAATTATGAGTGTCCTTATTGATTTCCGGACTTTTTCCAGCGACCAGGACCAGCAGATCGTCGAGCGTGCTGATCTCGTGGGTAATGCGATCGTCCGAACCCGGCTGCCGGCGCCGCGGGTTGTACCAGCATGTGGAAATGCCGTAGTTCGCTCCGCCGAGAATATCGGATTTCAGGTTGTCGCCTACCATCACTGCGGTGTCCTTCGGTGGCCCGCTGAGCTGAGCGAATGTAATATCGAAAATCTCCTGAGCGGGCTTCGCGGTGCCGACTTCGGCGGAAATGACCACCGCATCGAAATACGGCAGGATGCCGGTGCGCTTGATGCGAACGCGCTGCACTTCGCTAAGCCCGTTGGTGACGAGCGCGAGTGACGCATTTTCGGCCAGGATTTCAATAACCTCGAGGGCACCCGGGTACAGCTCGCCATTGTTAGCGAGCCCGACGACGTACGCCTCCGCCATGTCGCACGCGTTTGCATCAAGTGCGGATTCCTTAACCAGCCGCTCGAAGCGCAGCAGTTTCACTTGTTGCGGACTCATGCGGCCGCGCTCGACTTCACGCCACGCCTCAAGATTGATGCGCCGAAACAACTCGGCGTGACCGTCGACCTGCTCCACACCCGCAATGCTCATGGCCTGCGCGAACGCTGCATGCTCGGATCCGTCTGAGTCGAACAGCGTGTGGTCAAGATCGATGAGAAAGGTCGAGTACAGCATGCGTGTCAGCCTTTGGGACACCCGGAATCTACATTAATAAAGATTTCAATCAGGACACTCACAATCGCGGTTTTTCTAGCCGAATGATGAGTGCCCCGGTTAGTTCCTAATTATGAGTGTCCTGAATATCGCTGAATATCATTTATGTTCAAGGATGTGCCTCCGTAAGGCAGGCCGAATTGTCGCCCGTTCTGTTCCGATTAAAAAGTGGCCACCCGAATCGAATCGCACCAGCCTGGCGCCAGGAATGGTTGTTGCAGCAAATTCCGCGTTGTGGAACAGCTGCAGCGAGTCGTCGGTCGCATGAAAGATCAATGTGGGGGCCGTGATAGCCGCAATCCTGTCGCCAGGCAGCGTAGCGGTGTTGTCGAAAGCAGCACCGCCGGAGCGCAGGGAAACAGGGTTCATAAAGTCAATGAAATCGTTGAATAACTCGCGTTCATCAGCAGTAAGGCCCGCAGTAACCTTGCCGCTTGCACCCATCAGGCCCATCAATCGCTTGCGGAACGCCTTGCTGATAACCCAGTACAGGAAGTCGTGTCCAAAGATTGTCGTCAGCATTCTGCCTTTGTTATTGGCCAGCGCCTGGCCTGGCTCGGACGATGGCGCCACACCGCACGAAATGAGCGTCAGCGACGACACGCGATTGGGATGCAAAACGGCGAACAGCAGCGCCGACGGCCCGCCGTGTGACATGGCGACTACGGCGGCCTGGTCGATCCCGAGCTTATCGAGCAGAGCAGCGTACGCATGAGCCTGATCGTCCCAGGTAGAGCCCCCATGGAAAGTCGAACGTAAATAACCGAAGCGTGACGGGGTAATCGAGTAAAAATTCTCGCCCAGGACAGCTTTGGCGATCAACTCGCCCTGGTCGTACCCGCCCCCGCTTCCGTGGATGACCAGTACGGCAAGGCCCGATCCATGCGCGGTGAACTCTATATCGCCAAACGGTGACGGAATTACGGTGGCCGCTGAAGCCACGCGATCCCGCGCGCGGTTCATGTCACGGAAGAATGCGGCTGTTATAAGCACAGTAAGGGCGAGCAGCGCGGCCACGACCCATCGCAATATTCGGGTCAAACTCATCTCCGAGGCCCGGATCTGGCGATGAATCGGAAGATCAATCGGAGATCAATCGGGACACCCAATATTGGTATCAATCAGGACACTCAAGGTTGACCAGACCTGTGGGAAGGAAAAAACAATTTTGAGTGTCCCGATTAAGATAGGCATCGACAAGATTAGCAGGCCGGAAGAACAATTTTGAGTGTCCTGATTAAAACGGTACCATGGCGCACTCTACGAATCAGGGGAGGAGTTCCATGTCACACCGCAGTTCCGTTGTGTTGCTGTTGCTCTCAGGCAGCCTGTTGGCCGGGTGGGGCGGGGCCGTTGCCGATGAATCTGCGCGGCTCAATCGCACGATCGAAACGCTCGAAGCGGATGCGCCGGTGTTTGGCATCTTCACCGGCAACTTCTCGCTGGCGAATGCCCGGGGGCTGGCGCGTTCCGAGCTCGATTTCATATTTATTGACATGGAGCATTCGGCCGTCGACATGGAAACCCTGCAGACGTTCCTGTTGGGCATGACAGACAAGGCGCGCATGCTGGCCAAGGGCAATGCGCAGATGGACGTGACGCCACTCGTCCGCATCCCGATGAGCGGTGGCGAGAACCTGCAATGGATGGTCAAGCAGGTACTCGACATGGGCGCTTTCGGCATTGTTTTCCCCTATGTCGAGACGCGTGAGCAGACGGAGCTCTCCGTACGGGCGATGCGTTATCCGCAGGTGCGGGACGACGATGCGATCGAGCCCACCGGCCTGCGCGGCGCTTCACCGGCCATCGCCTCCTGGTTCTGGGGCTCCCGGGACTACATGCAGCGCGCCGATGTCTGGCCGCTGGACACGGCTGGCGAGCTACTCGCCGTCATCCAGATCGAGTCACGCGCCGGGGTGGAGAACATTGAGGAAATCGTTGCGGTTCCGGGCGTCGGCGCCATCTTCATCGGCCCGTCGGACCTGTCGATTTCCTACGGCGTCCCGGGCCAGCGCGACCACCCGGACGTGGCGGCTGCACTCGACCGCGTGCTGGCCGCATGCAAGGCCAACGACGTGCCGTGCGGCCTGACGACCAACGCGGACTCGGTGGAAGATTATCTGGACGAAGGCTACACGTTCGTCACCGTGGGCTACTGGGACGATGCCGGCATATCCACC
>CAZLNH010000206.1:0-25548 GCA_964560775.1 uncultured Woeseiaceae bacterium
AAACGCGGAACCCCGTCATCGCGAGGAGCGCAGCGACGTGGCGATCTCGTACCGGTCACTGCCGACTCGCATTGTCATTGCAAGCACCCCACGAACCATCGGCACTCATGCGGTATGATGCGCCGGGCGTAATCCCACGGAGTTTAGTTCGTTTGGCTATCAGCATCGTTATCCTCGCCGCCGGCCAGGGCACCCGCATGCGTTCGTCGCTGCCGAAGGTCCTGCAACTGCTGGCCGGGCGTCCGCTGTTGCGCCATGTCGTCGAGTGCTCGAAAGCACTGGGTGCCGACGACATCTGCGTAGTTTACGGGCATGCCGGCGATGCGGTTCGCGAGGCCTTCGCCGGCGACGGATTGCGCTGGGCGCTGCAGGACAAGCAGCTGGGCACGGGCCATGCGGCGCAGCAGGCAATGCCGGAAACCCCCGACGAAAACCAGGTGCTGATACTGGCCGGCGATGTACCGCTGCTCAAGCCGCAGACGCTTACGCGACTCATCGAGGCCTGCGGCAACAAGGAGATGGGTGTCCTGACGGTCGACATGCCCGACCCGCAGGGATATGGCCGTATCGTTCGTGATGGCGGACATATTGCGCGCATCGTCGAGCAGAAAGATGCTGGTGCTGACGTGCAGCGGATCCGGGAGATCAATACCGGGGTTTTTTGCGTGCCGGGCGGGCTGCTAAAAAAGTGGCTCGCAAGCCTCGGCAACGACAACAGCCAGGGCGAGTATTACCTTACCGATATCGTCGCGATGGCAAATGCCGACGGCATCGCCGTGCACGGCATCAAAACAGACAGCTGGGTTGAGGTTATGGGTATTAATGACAAAAAGCAGCTCGCGGAAGCCGAGCGTGCATTGCAGGCTCGATTGGTCGATGAGCTGATGCAGCAGGGCGTCGGTTTCGCCGACCCGGCGCGAGTCGACATACGCGGCACACTGACCTGCGGTCAGGATGTGTTCATCGACGTCAATGCGATCTTCGAAGGCAAGGTCGAACTCGGTGACCGCGTGACGATTGAATCAAACAACCTGGTTCGTGACAGCCGCATCGGCAGTGGCACGGTGATTCATTCCAACTGCCATATCGAGCAGTCGGAAACCGCTGAGAATTGCGAGATCGGTCCGTTCGCGCGCATGCGCCCGGGCGCGAAGCTTGCGAACAATGTCAAGATCGGCAACTTCGTCGAGATCAAGAAGAGCACCGTTGCCGATGGCAGCAAGGTGAATCACCTGACCTATATCGGCGACACGGAAATGGGCAGCCACGTCAATGTCGGTGCGGGTACGATCACCTGCAACTACGACGGCGCCAACAAGCACCTGACCCGCATCGGGGACCGCGTGTTCATCGGTTCCGGCGTGCAACTCGTCGCGCCGATCGAGATCGGCGCTGATGCGACCATCGGCGCCGGCTCGACACTGTCCAAGCCGGCGCCGGCTGGCAAACTGACGCTGTCCCGGGCGCGGCAGGTGACAGTCGAAGGCTGGAAAAAGCCGACGAAGAAGTGACGGAATCCCGGCCAGTGCCGGGATTCCGTCATTGCGAGCCCGCAGGGCGTGGCAAACTCGTTCCGGCTGGCAGAGCGGCGACCCATACAAGATCGCCACGGCGCTCCGCGCCTCGCGACGACGGGAACGCAACAATCCGAGGCTTTTCAGCGGCCTAAGGCGTATCCTCCTTGCGGGATTGTGGGAACTGATGCACGCTGTCGCGCCCCGCCCTGTGTGACAATGGCGGCGCTTGGCCCGGGTGCCGCACTCGTCCGGGAAAAACAACAACCAGGAGGACCTGTTACATGTGTGGAATCGTCGGTGCCGTCGCCGAAAGAAACGTCGTGCCGATCCTGATGGAGGGCCTGCGCCGTCTTGAATACCGTGGATACGACTCTGCCGGCATCGCCATCATGGGCGCCAATTCGATCACCCGCCTGCGCCGCCTGGGCAAGGTGCAGGAATTGCAGAATGCACTCGACGATGAACCACTGCGCGGCGGCACCGGAATTTCGCATACGCGTTGGGCAACGCACGGCGTCCCCAGCGAGCTTAACGCCCACCCGCACATGTCGCAGCCGGATATTGCGATCGTGCACAACGGCATCATCGAGAACTTTCAGGAACTGCGTGACCAGCTGCGCACGGCGGGCTACAACTTCGAATCTGAAACGGATACAGAGGTAGTCGCGCATCGCATTCACCAGCACCTGCAAACGACCGGTGACCTGACCGAAGCGGTGCGCATGACCGTGGCAGAACTCGAAGGCGCCTACGCACTGGTCGTCATGAGCAAAACAGAACCGGACAAGCTGGTGCTGGCACGTGCCGGTTGCCCGGTCGTCATCGGACTTGGTCTGGGCGAGAATTTTGTGGCGTCCGACGTCGCGGCCCTGCTGCCGGTAACCCGCAACTTCATGTTTCTCGACGAGGGCGATGTCGCCGTCGTCGAGCGCGAAGAAATCACCGTGTTTGATGCCGACGGCAATCCCGCCGAGCGTGCCGTCAAGGAAAGCGAACTGACGGCCGATGCTGCCGAGCGCGGTGACTTCCGCCACTTTATGCAAAAGGAAATTCACGAGCAGGCGCGGGCCGTCGCACGCACGCTCGAGGAACGCATTGCCAACGGCAAGGTACTCGACGCGGCCTTCGGGCCAAAGTCCGGGGCCGTGCTCGACCAGACCAGGGGCGTCCATATTGTTGCGTGCGGCACGAGCTATCATGCCGGCCTCGTCGCGCGCTACTGGATCGAGGCTTTGTGCCGGCTGCCGTGCACGGTCGAGATCGCAAGCGAGTACCGATATCGCTCACCGGTCGTGCCGAAAGACACGCTGTTTGTCACGATCAGCCAGTCGGGCGAAACGGCCGACACGCTGGCGGCATTGCGCGCGGCGAAGGAAGCTGGTTACGTTTCGACGCTTGCAATCTGCAATGTTCCGGAAAGCTCGATGGTCCGTGACTCGGACCTGGTCATGATGACGCATGCGGGTCCCGAGATCGGTGTCGCATCCACGAAGGCGTTCACGACGCAGCTTGCGGCACTGGCATTGCTGACCGTGGCACTGGCGCGCCGTAACGGCCTTGAAGAAAAGCAGGAACGGGCGCTCGTCGCACAGCTTGCCGAATTGCCGGGCATGATCGAACAGGTGTTGACGCTCGATTCCGCCATCGAGTCACTGGCCCAGCACTTCGTCGACAAGCACCATGCGCTGTTCCTCGGTCGCGGTGTACAGAACCCTGTCGCAATGGAAGGTGCACTTAAGCTCAAGGAAATTTCCTACATCCACGCCGAAGCCTACGCAGCGGGCGAGTTGAAGCACGGACCGCTGGCGCTGGTCGACGAGGACATGCCGGTTGTTGCGATTGCGCCGGACGACGAACTGCTCGAAAAGCTAAAGAGCAACCTGCAGGAAGTCCGCGCACGCGGCGGCGAACTGTACGTCTTCGCTGATCCGCGCGTGCAGTTCGGCGACCGCGTCGGCATCCACACCATGCGCATGCCGGCGATGATCCAGGACTTCCAGGCACCGATTCTCTATACGATTCCGCTGCAGCTTCTCGCCTACCATGTCGCCGTACTGAAAGGCACCGACGTGGACCAGCCACGCAACCTCGCGAAGTCGGTGACGGTGGAATAGGTGTCGACCCGCAGCTCACTGAAACCTCCTCGAATTATTCCTCGCAATCTTGCATTGGGCACCTCTTGGCCATAAGCTCAACTGTATTAAAACCTCAACATTAGATCGCACAGAAAGCGGTAATGAACACCGTCCAGCGCTCTACCTTCAACAGCGAAATCGCCCAAGCGAAGGCCTTCATTGCTTCTGGCAACCTGGAAGCGGGCTTCTCTCATCTCGAGCGAGCTCACGTTATCGGCCAGGAATACGTCATACCCCACATAAGATCGCATTGCCTGATGTTCCAGGTAGAGTTGCGGCGACGTCGGCCTGCGGCGGTTCTGGGCCAATTGGTACGCATCGTTTTAGGAGCGTTAGGCTCGGCGGTCGGTGCTGTTCCTATTGGCAACACTGGCGGCACCAACATCAGCATGTTCAAACGAATGCCAATCGATACCGAGCTGCAGCACGTCATCGATGGACGCGTACCAAGTGAACAGGTGACCAATTTGTAGGAGCAAAGCCGGCATGCCGTTCGTTGTAGGAATGACTCTTGCGTTATCGATCGGCCTCTCAATGTCATTCATTGGCCTTGACCGGGATCGTGCGTTTTATCCCACGGTGATGATCGTTATTGCGTTGTACTACGCTCTCTTCGCTGTCATGGGTGGTTCCGTCGAGGTGCTCGCGCTTGAGGCCGTTCCAATTGCAGTATTCGTCGTGGCATCCATTGCTGGATTCAAGTACTCGCTTTGGCTGGTCGCTGCCGCGCTGGTAGCTCATGGTGTGTTCGACGTTTACCACGACCATTTGTTTTTGAACGCAGGGGTACCAACGTGGTGGCCGGGTTTCTGTCTTGGGTATGATGTAGTCGCGGGCCTGTATCTTGCCTGGCTGCTCAAGACCAATCGCGTCCATGCGCGCTAACAACTGCCAGACGGCACAAAGCTAATTGGAGTTGAGGCCATGAATTGGGAAGCATTAGCGGCAATCGCGGATGCAATCGGGACAGCTGTCGTAGTCATTTCGCTAATATATCTGAGCATTCAAGTTCACCGACAGACAGTGGAAACCAAGCTCGCTACGGGCAATGAACTAGCGAACCAACTCAATTACGTGTATGCAAATCTATCGGACAATGCGGAATTGGCAGATCTTTTCTATCAGGGAATTAACGATTTTCAATCTCTAAGCCCCGGAAGAAAGATTCAACTTTCCACTTATTTCAGTCGATTGTTGCGAGTTATGGAAGGAATGTTTTATCAGCAACGGCACGGGCGGGTGGAAGCCACAGTCTGGTCGGGCCTCGATAGAGCAATTCAGGATTTCTGCCGATATCCCGGCATCAAGAGTTGGTGGGAAACACGCAAACATTGGTTTAGCGACGAATTTGTGGCGTATCTGTCCATTTACATTTCGAGCCAGGAAGAACCTGGCAGCTATTGGGAAAATTGACAACGTCAAACAGCCGCAGGAAGTTCTCACCCAGCACGCCGGCCACCTCGGTCTCGTTCATGCCACGGACAAGGAGCGCCCCGGCGAGCACCGGGAAATCCGCGTAATCGGTCAGCACCGGTTTGTAATTGCCATCCATGTCAGTGCCGATCGCGACATGTTCGACGCCAACCGCATCCGCGAGCGCAACGATCTTGTCGACGAAATCGGCGAGTGTCTCGCTGCCGTAGCCGGACGGCCAGGCGCCGATGATGCCCCCGGCATCGGTCACGAGGCGTGCGTGTCCGGCGTCGACGAAGCGCGGCGATTGCGATTCCGCGCTGTTAAGGTTGCTGTGCGACAGCATGACCGGTGCACTGGATTCGGTCACAGCGTCCTCGCAAGTGGCAAGACTCGCGTGCGACAGGTCGATGATCATGCCAAGCCGGTTCATTTCACGAACCACCTCACGGCCGGTCGCCGTAAGCCCGTTATGCGTTGGCGCTTCCGTTTGCGTATCACCCAGGTCGTTGTTTCGATAGTGCACGAGCGTTATCGATCGCAAGCCGGCATCGTAAGCCTGCACTACGCGCTCCAACTGCTGTTCGACGAAATCCCCTCCCTCGCTCGCAAGGATCGCAACTTGCCGACGCTCACGGTGCGCGTCCCGTATGCCGTCCGGCGTCAATGCAAGCGCGACGGGGTCCCGCTCGAGCATGATCTGCAGGCGCGCCAGTTGCCGCTCGAAGTCCGCCAGCGCCTCGCCCGGCTCGAAACCCCGCACGGCACGCAGGCTGCCGCCATCAATGGCCAGCAGTTCAAGGTCCGCGACGATAGCGAACACGCTCGCCGTCACCCCGGCCCCAGCCATGCCTCCAATGCGCTCGCCCTCGAAGCCATCGCGCATCAGCCGCACCAGCAGGTTCTCGGGTGTAGCACCAGTGAGAAACGAACGGCCGGGATGCGCGTGCACGTCAACGACAGGGTAAGCATTCACTAACGCCGTGCCGCGTTGCAGGAACTCCACCGGGATATCCATGCCAACGGCCGGCTTCGCCGCGGGCCGGCGCAGCCACCAGCCAGCGCCGGCGGCCAGCGCGAGCCCACCGACGATTCCGCCGGCCAGCACATTGCGCCGTGTCGTCCTACGCATGTGACGTACCCGCGCCGTCCGCGCGGTTCGTCTTCGCGAGATAATCGATATGCGCCTCCAGCGCTGCTCTTGCGGCTACCGGGTCGTGGGCGATCAGCGCCTGAAGCATCTTCCGGTGATTCGCGAGCAACTGTTCAAGCGTGCCGCGTCCGGACATACGGTTACGGGCAGCGGCGCTCAGCAGGTCAAGGCTCATGATGGCCCGGACAAGAATCGGGTTGTCCGCCGCCTCGGAAATAATGTCGCGGAACTGCTGCGCCAGCCGGTTGAATTCATCGCGGGATTCGTCGCTTTGTCCGGCCGCGATCAAAGCTTCCAGCGCAAAAAGGTTGGCCTCAAGCCTCGCGATGTGTGCATCGCTGACCTTGCTCGCGACGAACGCGATGACGGCGCCTTCGATCACCTTGCGGGCGGCGAGTATCGTTGCGAGGTCATGAGGCTGCAGGCTGACGAACAGGTGCAACGGGCCGAACAGCGTATCCGGCTGCCATTCGGCGACGAACACGCCGCCACCGTGGCGGATATCGAGGATTCCCAGCAGCTGCAGTGCCCGGAGTGCTTCGCGCAGCGTCGGGCGGCCGACACCGAACTCGCTGGCCAGCGTACGCTCAGCCGGCAACCGGTCGCCGGGCTTCAGGTCGCCGCTCTTGATCAGCCCCGCGAGTTGCCGGACGATCTGTTCCGCGAGCGCCTCGCGCCGTTCGACCGGCGCTATATCGACGGGTTTGTTACTCATTGTTAGCGACGCTTTTCAGGACCAGGTTCTGCTCATTGACACGCCTGGCAAGTGGTCTTACCATTTTGCCAGTTTAACGATACCTCTGGGGACCGGCAATGACCAACGCTTTATTGACGACCGGGGCACGCGCCGCCGGGTTTTTTGCGCGCATGCACAGTCTGCGGCCAGCCCGCGGACTTGCCGCCGCCGCGATTTTCGCCTTGCCGCTCGGTGCCGGTGCCCAGGAAGAGGCATTTGTCATTGAAGAGATCGTCGTCACTGCACAGAAACGCAGCGAACGCCTGCAGGACGTGCCGGTGTCGATCTCCGTTTTCAACAGCAACGCGATCGCCCAAACCGGCATACGCGAATTGAAAGATATCGGCGATTACATCCCGAACCTGCAGATCTCGGACAGCAATGACTTCCGCTCGACTGTGACGATACGCGGTGTCGGCGCATCAAGTCGCAATATCGGCTTTGATTCGCGAGTTGGCGTCTATGTCGATGGTGTTTACGTCGGCCAGTCGCCAGCGATCAACCAGGAACTGCTGAACGTCGATCGCGTCGAGGTGTTGCGGGGCCCGCAGGGAACGTTGTTCGGCAAGAACACCGTCGCCGGCGCCATCAACCTGATCACGAAAAAGCCCGACGACACTTTTCACGGCACGGTCGGTGCCGATTTCGGCAACCTGAATTACAGTGAACTGAAAGGCATCGTCAACGTCCCGTTCAGCGACACCGTCAGCGGCAACTTCTCGGTCTCGAAAACCGACCGCGACGGCTATGTCCGGAACATCGTCACCGGCAATGACCTCAATGAACGCGACGTACTCGCCTACCGTGCCGCCTTTCGCGTGCTGGCCAGCGACCGTCTCGAGATCAACGCGTCATTTGACGGCCTGAACAGCGAAGGCCTGATCCTGATCGGCGACCCCATCACGGACATGCTGGCCATGCAGCCCGTGCAGGTTGCGCAGGAACTCGGTGTCGTTGCATTCGACATCGATCCGTCCGATGAGCGAGACGTTTACGGCGGGGCGCTCGACTTTACGTACGACTTCGACGGCGGCACATCGCTCAAGAGCATCACCGGCTATCGTACGACGGACGCCATCTATTCAAACGCCACCGATTATTCTCCGGTCGATATCGTGTCCATCGAGTACACCGATAACTACGACGTGCTGTCGCAGGAGTTCCAGCTGATTTCACGGGATGACGGCGACTTCACGTGGATGACTGGTCTTTACTATTACGCTCAGGATTCCGAGACCAACAGGGACGTTGTGCTGGGTGCAGACTTTGTCGATCAGTTCGTCGGACCCCTGTACGAATCGGGTGCTCTGTCGCCTCCGCTGCCGCCCGCACCGGCACTGCCGTATGCGACGGTTGCGCAGCTCGTCGGTTTCGGACCGCCGCTGTCGATGGTGTTCAACCGGGGTGAAGTCGAGACACGTAGCTACGCCGCCTACTTCAATGGCACCTACCAGCTGACCGAACGCCTGAAGCTCGGCTTCGGCGCGCGTTACTCGACCGAGGACAAGGACGTCAACTGGCTGCTCGACGGGCGCAACTCCGGCATTTTCTTCATCGGCTCGACCGGCAGCGATCCCGCCAATCCGAGCCCGTTAATCAACGACCGTACCGATGACTTCTTTGCGCCGGCGGTCAACCTGACATTTGCCGTGACCGATACAACGAATATTTATGGTCGTTACGCCGCGGGTTACAAGAGTGGCGGCTTCAACCTCGACTACATCAACGCCGACGAACTGGCCGCCAACCAGGGTCTCGAGTTCGACAAGGAAACGGTCGACAGCTACGAACTGGGCCTGAAAGGCAACTACCTGGACGGCCGCATCACGCTCAACCTCGCCACGTTCATCGCCAATTACGACGACTACCAGGTCAACCAGTTCGTCGATCTCGGTGGTGGCCGCACCTCAATACGCATCAACAACGCCGCGAAAGTCGAAACGACCGGCTTCGAGGCCGAGTCCAGCTGGCGCGTCACACAGGATTTCACGCTGCAGGCGTCGCTCGGGCTGCTTGATGCGACCTTTGAGAGCTTCCCAGGGGGCGGCACCGGCGGCTCGGATGCATCCGGCAACCAGCTGACCAATGCCCCCGAACTGAGCTACTCGTTCGGCGGGCTGTACTATCACCAGCTTCCCTCGCTCAACTCGACCCTGATGTTTCGTGGTGACGTAACGCACAAGAGCGAGTACTACACGACCGCGAACAACGACACCGAGGTTCCCTACAACAGCGCGTTCCCGGGAACGATCGCATTCGGCGAGATCGACGAACGTACCGAGCTGAATGCGCGAGTCGGCCTGATGTCCGATGACGAAACCTGGGAAGTCTACCTGTGGGGCCACAACCTGACGGACGAGACCGACCCACAGGATGAACTCCGCGACTTCTTCGGCACCATCGCCAAACTGCCCGGCATGCCGCGCACCTATGGCGTCGAGTTCGTCTGGAACTTCCGCTAGGCTGCTCCATGAACCGAAACGTTGACTCCGCACGGCCGTGCGCCGGCGCGACGGCAACCATCGCCATCGTTGTATTCCTGGTTGCCGGCTGCAGCGGCCCAACCGAGCCGCAGCGGGCGGTTGAAATTCAGCGCACGGATCATGGCGTCGCACACATTACTGCGCCGGATTACGAGGCGCTCGCGTACGGCGTTGCCTATGCGCATGCCGAGGACAACGTCTGCCAGACAGCAGAGCACCTGGTGACGATCCGCGGCGAACGCTCCCGTTACTTTGGCGCTGAGGAACCAGGCTTGCTCGGCCTGCGCATGCTGCCAAACGAAACCATTGATATCTTCATCCGTGCTCACATGGACGATGACGCGCTGGCGGCAGCGCAAGCGAAAACCAGCAATACCGCACAGGCGCTCTCGACCGGTTACGTGGACGGCTACAACCGCTACCTGCGCGATCACGCCGATGCGTTGCCGGAACCGTGCGCCGGGAAAACGTGGGTCCGGCCGATGACCTACGCCGACTACCTGCGCGTGCAGGAACTGACGATGGTGCAAATCGGCATAGCATTGATGGCCGACGCCATGGTCGCGGCAGCGCCGCCCGACGCCAGCACCGGCAGCATTCCGGCGCCGGGTCCTGAGAAAGCGGTTGCATCCCTAGAGGACATCCGCCGCGCGCAATCCTTTCTGGGCTCAAACGGCTGGGCATTCGGCGCCGACGTCACGACCAATGGCAGCGGCCTGCTGCTTGGCAATCCACATTTCCCGTGGTACGGACCGAACCGCTTCTGGCAGATGCACCTGACCGTGCCGGGTGAGCTCGATGTCATGGGCGCGTCTATTGGCCATACCGCAGTGGTGCAGATCGGTTTCAATCACGATGTTGCGTGGACGCACACGGTGTCGACCGGCGAGCGATACACGCTGCACGAACTTGAGCTCGTGCCCGGTGCGCCAACCCGCTATATGCTGGACGGTCGCGAAGAAGCGATGACACCTGTCACCGTTGCGTACGAAAGGCACGATGAGCAGGGCTCGACGCTCGAGAAGCAGCACACGGTCTGGAACACCCATTTCGGTCCCGTCGTCCATCTGCCCGATGCCGGGCTCGGCTGGAGTGAGACGCATGCCTATGCCCTCCAGGACGCCAATGCCGGGAACATGCGTGCGTTCGACATCTGGGTCGGCTTCAACCAGGCGACGGGTGTCGACGACATGAAGACGACGCTCGCCAATCTCGGCGTGCCATGGGTGAACACGATTGCCGCCGACCGTCATGGTAACGCGCTTTACGCCGACGTAAGCGTCGTGCCCGACGTTGACGCGGATCACCTGGCGCGCTGCGCGCCCAGTGACAGCGCCGCCCGCCTGTTCGAAGCAGCCGGCATCGTCGTGCTCGATGGCTCGCGCACTGACTGCGACTGGAATCGTGATCCCGACTCACCGGTGCCCGGCCTGCTGCCGATAGAACGAATGCCGGTCGCCACGCGCCGTGACTGGGTGCAGAACAGCAATGACAGCTACTGGCTGACAAACCCGGACATCGACTGGGCTGACATGTCACCACTGATCGGTCCGACGAACGTACCGCAACGCGGGCGGACGCGCGCCGGCCTGCAGGTAATCGGTGAACGCCTGTCAGCCGGGGACGGGATTGCCGACCATGGCGACGCAGGCATAGCCGAAGTGCAGTCGATGCTGTTCGCCAATCGCAATTACATGGCGCGGAACGTGCTGGACGACCTGCTAGCCATCTGCGACCAGGCTACCGAGGCGAGCCAGGAAGGTTGCGCGGTGCTTGCCGACTGGGACCGCCACAACAATCTCGATTCACGCGGCGCCCACCTGTTCCGCGAATGGTGGCGCGCTGCCAGCGACATCGAAAACGTCTGGCGGGTGCCGTTTGTTGCGAGCCAACCCGCTTCTACGCCCACCGGTCTGAATACCGCGGACGAAGCGGTTCGCGAGGAGTTGCTGTCGTTGCTCGACAAGGCTGTCGCGCATGTGCGCGACACCGGGTTTGCGCTTGACGCGACGCTCGGCGACGTACAGGTTCGCGAAACGCAAAACGGGCTCGTCGGCTTGCACGGCGGTGACGAGTTCGAAGGTGTCCTGAACAAGGTCGAAACGAATGGTGCCGACGCGCTGGGTCCGGGCGGCTACCGGATCAATTTCGGCAGCAGTTACATCCAGACCGTGACGTTCGATGAAAAGGGACCCGTTGCCGAAGGCATGCTGACCTACGGCCAGGCAACACGGGACGGATCGCCGCTCGTGATGGACCAGCTGACGCTTTTCTCGGAAAAGACCTGGCCGGCGCTGCCATTCCACAGTGACGATGTCGCCCGGGCGAGTACCGGTCCGGTGCTTCGCCTCGTCATTGGCGAGGCGGATTAAGCAGCGGCAGCGGGCCAGCGAGACGCTCGCGGCGTTTTTCGTTGACAAGCATCAGCAGCTCGGCAGCGGCCTCGGCGTCGCACAGCGCGCGGTGGTGCTGCTTGAGCGTGATATCGAACGCCCGGCACAGGTTCCCGAGGCTGTAGGACTTGTGCCCCGGGTACAGCTTGCGCATCGATGAGCAAGTGCAGAGTTTTGCGTGCCGGAACGGCCGTCCGATGCGCCTGAATTCCTGTGAGATGAAGCCGTAGTCGAAATCGACGTTGTGCGCGACGAAGATCGCGCCGTCCATGAAGTGTTCGAAGTCCGCGGCAATGTCGGCGAAGTATGGTGCCTTACTGACCATCGCCTGCGAGATGCCGGTCAGCCGCGTAATGCCTGGCGGTATTGCACGTTGGGGATTCAATAACGTCTGGAACCGGTCGATGATGCGATCGTTCCGCACCTTGACGGCGCCGATCTCGGTGACGCGGTGCTGTTCCCCCCGCCCGCCGGTCGTCTCAACGTCGACGACGACATACGTCTGGCCGGGATCGAGAACCCAGCGGACGCAGACGATGTCGGCGCGAAAGCCCGCCTCACGCAACTGGGCGAGTCTGAGTTGCTGGTTACGCCGCAGCTGGTCGCCTTCGGCCTTGATCTCAACGAAACGGACGCCTTCGTCGTCCAGCACCATCAGGTCGGGATAGCCGTGCCGCGCATCGGCATAGCGCATGCACAGGTTCCGCAAGACCTGGCGCGCGGACTCGGCAGGCGCATTGTCCACCAGGGCAAACAGGGCATCGAGGACGGAGCGGCGCCAGCGGAACACACCGTTTGCTGTGCCGTAGTAGCGCGTACTCGTCTTGAGAAGTGCGTGTTTGGTCGCGGCCGGGTCGTCGAGCCGTGCCAGCCGTGCTTCGATATTGTCGCGGTAGCTTTCATAAAAGTTGCCGCTGGCCAGTGATGCCGGCATGAACTCGAACGGCGAGTGCAATGACGCCGCGTCGTCAACGAACAACTCATCCCAGAACAGCAGCCCGAAGTACGTCCGCCACAGCAGGTTCTCGACGCGCCACGCGCGCTGGCCCCGGGCTTCAAAATGCTCGAGTGCCGCACGTTCCGCATTGCCCGATTGCGATTCATCGATGTCGATGGTTTCCGCCGCGCGCAATGCATCGGTGCCTGACGACGTACGCTTCTGCCTGAACTTCTGCTCGTAAAGGTCGCGTGCGAAGAACCATTCTTCCTCGCTTTTCGGACTGTCCAGGCATTGTTCGAGGTGTGCCTGTGCTTCGTCCCGCCGACCGCTTTTCAGCAGCAGGCGCGCCGTGCGCTCGCTGCACCGGGCGCACTCGCCCCGCCGGTAAGTAGAGAGTGCCGTTTCATGATCGCCGAGCGCCTCGAGATTCCGGCCGAGCCGGTATGCGAGCTTGTCGCGGAGCGCCGCACTGCCGGCAAATTGCGGCTCCGGCCAGTCGACGCCGGCCAGTTCGCGCAGTTGGTCATTACTGGCCAATGCCAGCTCATGGACGCGAGCGGCATAGTGGAAATGTTCGGCTGCCTCGTCACGGTCCTGGTAGCGCGGCTCGTAGGTCTCGTGGAGGTCCTGCGTCCGCACGAGGCCCAGGTCGCGCATCGTGAACCGGGACAAGCCGTCCTGCACCCGCCCGAAGTACAAAAACGACAGGAAACGCACGGCACCGTTACGGCGCTGTATGCAATAGCTGCCGGCATCGACACGAGTGAGGAATTCCGCGGGCGGGCAGTGCTCGCGTGCGAACCGGACGAGCTCGGCCTTTTTAAGCGAACGGCTCATGCCGGCGAAGACGGGCATCAGCACACGGTAGATCTCGCCACGTGTCATCAGGCTCAACAAGTCTTCGAGATGTTCCGCACGCGGCGTATCCAGCCATTGGCGATTAATCAGTTCCCGAACCAGCGATTCGCAGTCGCCAAGCTCGGGATAGCGCAGTTTACGCACGGCAAAAATACGGCCCTTGCGATTGACGAGCCTTGCATAGAGCCGTTGCGCATCGACCGGCAGCTCGCGAAAATCCCGAATGAAGGCCACGTGTTCGGGCAGCAGCACATGCGCATAGTGCTGTTCCACAAAAGCCAGCATCTCGAGAAAGTGCTCGTGATAGTAAAACGTCGGGAGCTGACGTTGCTGCCGGACCGGAATCCAGTGTGTCTGGTCAAAATCCACCGGTTCTGTCCGTTCCGGGACAGGACATTAGAGGACACCAAGCCCGGCGAGTACCTGCCGGGTGACCGCCTCACGGGCCGGCCCGAACGAGTCGCCGGCATCGTCCGCCTCGAGAACCGTGGCAAATACATGGACGCCGTCACCACGTTCGACCCAGCCCGTCCACCAACCTGTGTTTTTCTCGCCTCGCGGTGCGGCCCAGCCGGTCTTCGCACGGATCGTGTAGCCGTTGCCTTCGTCGGTCACCATCATGTCCCTGACGGCGTCCATTGTTGCGCGGGAGAACGGCAGTTCGTTGCGATATAACCGCGCCAGAAACGCGACCTGCTCACGCGGAGTGATACGCAGTCCACCGCTCAGCCAGAACTGGTCGATGCCACCGGATATATCGCGATTGCCGTAGCCGGCGCGGTCGATGAACTGTTGCATCCGCTCATGCCCGATGCGCCGCACCATGTCCTGGTAATGCGGCACCGCCGATACCCGGAACGCCTGCCGCAGGGGCAGGTCCTGGTTCAGCACTTCCCGGCTGTGCGTAACGCCGTCCCACTTGATGATCGAGTCCGGGCCGTCGATGACGCCTGTTTCAAGCGCGACCAGCGAGCTGAAGATCTTGAATGTAGAAGCCGGCAACAGCGGCCGGTCTATGCGTTCGCTGTGCCCGGCGACGAACGAGCCGCCTTGCAGGTCATGAACCAGGATCGTCCCGGTAAACCCCGTTTCGTCAAGCGCCGCGGCCGCCAGTGGTGACTCGCTGACGCAATCCTGCGCCAGCACGCCGGCGGGCAGAGCCAGGACCAATACAGTCCAACATCGAAACAAAAGCGACGCCATGGAGATTCCCGACTGTGAATGAATTGATGAGTTCGACACCATTCGATGCTGCGTCGACTTGGTACGCCTGTCAATGGCCGACGAGCTATCCTGCAGTTTCATCCTGCTCAGAAACATCGACATAATTGCCAACGAGTAACTCGTGCCGGGTAAATGCCTCGCATTTCCTGTCCAGCGCCGCGAACTCGTCCGCGTTTCGTTTCTGAAATGCATCGCGATCGTCCTTGGATGCCCAGACATCGATTGTCATGTACCGACAGTCGTCCTCGTGATCGCGGAGGAGTATCGTTTCGATGTACGCTGGATCCCTGCCAAAAAGCCGGGTCCACTCGCCGCCGGGCTCGTAGGCGGCCAGAAAGGCCGCTCGGTGCCCGGGATCAATTACATACTGCCAGATATAGATGAATCTGCTCGACGGCATGGCGTACCCGGTTCTACCTGCAGCACTCCCCACCGGACTGAACTGGCGGACAACGGACCGAGCCGTAGGAACAGAATACACAACAGTGTCCTGGCTTCGGCCTTAGCATCGTGCCGCAATTCCGGCACTCGTAAAACCATTGGCATGCGTTTACAGGCATTTCCTCGAGTGCTTCATGACTGCACTCGGGGCACGAGATCCTGCTTTGCAATTCAATCGCCATACATCGGTGAGTATAACGTCTCGATTGCGTTATATTGACAGCATTGCCGCCCGATCGAGACGTAATGCCGACTTACTTGCTGGTACTGGTTTACTTCGCGCCTGCCGCCTGGGGCGTCTACCACGCGCTGCTGTACAAGCGTGATCCGCGGGCGGCGATGGGCTGGATCATGGCGTGTATCTTCATTCCCTATGGCGGGCCGATTGCCTATTTCCTGTTCGGAATCAACCGCGTACGAACTCGTGCGCAGGGTTTGCAGCGGCGATTCCTGCACGTCGGGTACGAGATCGGCCTGAGGAAAATCCAGCCCGCGCACAAAGGCGAGGTAGGCATACACTATGCCGGCTGGCGGGTCAGCGGCAATGCAATCACCGAGGGCAACGACGTCAGGCCGTTGTACAACGGCGAGGAGGCCTATCCGGAGATGCTCGCGGCTATCGACCAGGCCAGTGAGCGGGTAATGCTTGCAACATATATTTTCAAGGTTGACGCGACCGGCTCGGCATTTGCCGATGCACTTGAGCGCGCCGTCGCCCGTGGTGTCGATGTGCGAGTACTGATCGATGGCGTGGGCGAGTTCTACTCATGGCGAAGGCCGACGCGTATGCTGCGAAAGCGCGGCATACCGGTTGCCCGGTTCCTGCCGCCGCGCCTGCTTCCGCCGAGCATCTACGTCAATCTTCGTCATCATCGCAAAATGCTCCTGGTCGATAACCAGGTCGGTTTTGCCGGTGGCATGAATATCAGCGACCAGCACACGTCGGGACCGAATCAGGAGCGTGAAATTTCCGACGTGCATTTTTCATTGAGAGGTCCCGTAGTCTCCGACCTGGTCGATTTATTCTGCCTCGACTGGCATTTCGCTAGCGGCACCCCGGTCGACGTGACCAATGCGTCATCGCCTCGCGAGCCGGCCAATATGGGCTGCCGGGTTATGCCGGATGGACCGGATGACGAGCTTGACTCACTTGCATCGACGATCCAGACGGTCATCAGTGCCGCGCAGAAGTCCGTCGACATCATGACGCCGTACTTCCTTCCCGGTCGCGAGCTGATGGCATCGATCGAATCCGCGGCATTGCGTGGCGTCAAGGTCCGGCTCGTGCTGCCGCAAAACAGCAACCTGTTTTACGTTGATTGGGCACAGCGCAATTTGCTGGCCGAGATATTGCGCTGGGATATCGAGGCGTACTATCAACCCGCGCCCTTCTGCCACGCCAAGCTGCTGTGTATTGATGGCAGCTATTCGATGATCGGATCCGCGAACCTCGATACCCGGAGTCTCCGGCTCAATTTCGAATTGGGAATCGAAGTCTTTTCGGAGGCCTTCAATCGGGAAATCGATACGTACTTCGAGCGGGTGGTTGCCGTCAGTGCGAGGGCGCGCTACGCTGATCTCGCGAACCGTTCCGTCGGCATTCGCTTGCGCGATTCCGCGGCCGCACTGTTTACACCCTACCTGTGACGATCCGGCAGAGTATCCGTGCAGTATTTCGATAACCCTGCAGTAGCCGACGCATTACCCTACGACGCGCTGATCGACGCACTCGGTGCCGCGTTTCGCGGCGACGGACGGATGCCGGCGCGAACGCACCACGTGGTTGATGTGCCCGGACGGGCGGATGCCACGCTGTTGCTGATGCCGGCCTGGCAGCCAGGGCAGGCGCTCGGCGTCAAGATCGCAACAGTATTTCCGGACAATGCCGGCCGTGGCATCGCGTCGGTAAATGCGACCTACCTGCTGCTGGATGCGGAAAGCGGCATGGCGCTGGCCGTTCTTGACGGCGCCGAGCTTACGCTGCGACGTACCGCCGCTGCATCGGCCCTCGCATCGCGTTATCTGTCCCGTTCGGATTCGGCCGCGCTGCTTATGATCGGAACCGGCAGTCTCGCGCCGCACCTGATCACGGCGCACGCGAGCGTCCGCGCCATCAAGCGGGTAATGGTCTGGGGCCGGCGTCCGGAGGCGGCGCGCGCGATTGCCGATGGACTTGACCTTCCCGGTGTCACCATCGAGTGTGTGGCGGACATCGGCGAGGCAATGCCGCGAGCCGATATCATCAGCGCGGCGACGCTGAGCCGCGATCCATTGATACCGGGCGAGCAGCTCAAAGCCGGGCAGCATATCGACCTGGTGGGAGCCTTCACGCCGGAAATGCGGGAAGCTGACGACAGTGCACTGACACGGTCTGACGTCTATGTCGATACCTTCGACGGCGCACTGGCGGAGGCCGGCGAGATCGTCCAGGCGCTGGCAAGCGGCGCCCTCAAGCGCACCGACATACGCGCCGATCTCGGACAGCTCTGTCGCGAAGAGCACCCCGGCCGGAAAAGTGCGGATGCGATCACGCTGTTCAAGTCGGTGGGCTGTTCACTGGAGGACCTTGCCGCCGCGAAACTCGTCCGGGATCGCTTATCGTCGCCCGCTTCTTTACCATAGAGGCACCGGTAAAGCCGCTTCGGCCATCGCTATCCATTTGTTTTTAAATGCATCGACTTCGCAAGCGCCATTCCAGCCGCCCCGACCCGAATACACCCCCAGTTGATGCCCGCCTGCTGCTCCGGGCGCAGTCGCCCCGGGGCGCGGCTGTGGCCGGCGGCGTAGCGGTGCTGCTGACCATTGCGCTGTGGGTAGCCGTAGCACTGCTGTCTGATCGCTACTTTCCATGGTTCTCCGTTGTGCAGGGATTTGTCATCGGCCGCGCGATCCAGCGCTACGGACGCGGCATACACTGGACCTACCCGGTCCTGACTGGTGCTCTTACCTGCGTTGCGGCTTTCGCCGGAAGCTTTGCCGTTGCGTTGTTCCTGACCAGCCGGGAGTTCTATACACCGGTACTGACGCTGGTCGGCGAGATTTCTTTCCATACTATCCGGGCCTTCGTCCTGAATAATTTTCAGGCGGACGAGATCATCTATATGTTCTTTGCGGCGATGCTGGCGGCGTTTAACAGCATCCGCAGGCTCAGTCGCGAGGAAGCCGTCGCGCTGCGCCGGCTGCGCGAGCAGCAAGCCTGACTATGAGGAAAACATGACACGAAAAATGCAGGTTTACGGCGATTCCAAATCGGGCAACTGCTACAAGGTCCAGTTACTTTGCGCCGAACTGGGCATTGATTACGCCTGGCATGAAATCGACATCATGAACGGCGAGACACACACGCCCGAGTTCCTGGCAATGAACCCGAACGGAAAAATTCCGGTACTGGTCACGCCAGACGGCGATCACCTCCCGGAGTCAAACGCCATACTTTGTTTCCTTGCCGATGGACGCTCCCTTGCCGGAACCACCCGCCTCGGCCGCGCCACCATCCTGAGCTGGATGTTCTTCGAGCAGTACTCACACGAACCAAATATCGCGACGTCCCGCTTCATCATTCAGTACCTTGGCAATCCTGCGAACAAGCGGGGCGTACTGAAAGAGAAGAAAAAAGCCGGTTACAGGGCGCTCGACATCATGGAGCAGCAACTGGCCGACAACGAGTGGATGGCCGGGCGGGATTTCTCGCTTGCCGATATCGCACTGTTCGCCTACACGCACGTCGCAGATCAGGGCGGCTTCAGCCTGAAGAAATATCCTGGTATCCGGCGGTGGATCGAACAGATCGAGGCGCGGCCGAACTTTACACCGATGCGGTCTGCAGGGTGATTTTTGTAACCTAAGGACCGCTGCCGCCGCACCGATATCCCCTGCCGGTGGCCCTCCCCGGGGTGCGCCTTCGCTAACCATCGCACTAATACGTTCATGAATCGTTAAGAATCCGCGCAGAAAAAATCGAGCGTGCTATCTACGCTGAGACGTAACGCAGTGCGTCCATATGCCGGGCAGGTACGCGTGACAGCTGCGTATCGACGAGTTGGTCCATGCTGTTTGGCGCATTTTCCTCGCCGACAAATATCGGGGGGCTTCGTCGCAACAGCATCCAGTCGCCGGTTTTGAGGATCTTTGCGAGATGCATCATGTTGATGCGGATGGCTTCGACGTACGGGTTCCGGCCGTCGTAGAGTACCTCGATGTAACGGTATGCACGATTGAACTTTGCCTGCAGACGGGTGCGCAGCACCTCCTGGTAGAAATGCGGCGTTTTGCGCAACAGGTCGGTGCCGGATTCGTAGCGGACCGTGTACTCGCCGGCACGGGCGTTTTCGATAGCGATGCCGCCCAGGACGAATTCCTTGTAGAGCCGGTCGCGACATTTTTCCAGGTAGCAGCGGTCGGCCATCTGTGCAATCAGGTCAGCTGTGCCGAGCAGGTGACCGCAGATTGCATCGCGCGGATCGTCGAGCTCGATGTTGTCGAGATCGAGTTCGTAACCGGTAAAGTGCACGATCATGCTGCTGACGGCGGCATCGGTGCCGAGACCCAGTTCCGGCAGGTAGCGCCGCAGGAAGTCTGCGCTGCGCGAGACATGGTGTTGCGTAAACTCCGCGCCGTTGCGAAAGTCGCGATCCCGCTCCTTGTGGCGAATGTATCCGGAATCATGGAACAGTGACGTGATGACGGCCATTTGTGCGCGCCGGGCGCCGAGACGATCCTGTGTTTCGCAACTCTTCTCGTAACCGGCGACAAGCCGTACCAGCGCGAGCGTCATGTCGAGCGTGTGCTGCATGTCGTGATAGGTCGTGTCACACCCGAGGTAGCCCGGGTAGTCGCCCCGGAACAGGCGCTCGAAGTCGTAGAAGGCGAGCCACAGTTTGTCGAACGGCGCACCCGGGAACGTATCTGTGTAAAGCTTGCGCACGGCATCGCGAACCGCCGCCGGATTACTCACCTGGACGGCATTCGTGACGTCGTAGTCGTTGCGGCGGTCCTGTGACAAAAGCGGCCTCTTATTATTATTGTTGTCAGGCACGAGATTCATGGCGACCGTTCAATGGCCTGTGGCAACAGGCTGTTCGGGAGCGAACAAGCCCGCGCGGCCCGGTGGCACTGTAGCAAATGATACAACGCTCTTTGGCAAGAGTCAGACACATAATCGCGGAATATGTCACATCCGCAGGGTAGCTGTCACAAAGAAAACTCGGCAATTACAGGAGTATGGTCGGACGGGCGCTCCCATGTCCGCGGCTCGCGGTCGACGAGGCTTGACAGGCATTTTTGCGCAAGCGCCGGGCTCGCCAGGATCAGGTCTATACGCAGCCCTGCGTTGCGCCGGAAGGCCGCTTTGCGATAGTCCCACCAGCTGAATGTTGCGTCCGGTTGTTCAAACTGGCGAAAGACGTCAGTAAAACCGAGGTCGAACAGTGCCCTCAAAGCAGCCCGTTCCGGTTCGCTGCAAAGTATATCATCGCCCCATTTCACGGGATCGTAGACATCCCGGTCTTCGGGCGCGATATTGAAATCACCCAGGACCACAAGTTTTGCGTGGTTCGCGAGTTCCGCTGCCAGCCAGTCACGCAATGCGGCGAGCCAACGCAGCTTGTACTCGTATTTGTCGGACCCGATGCTCTGGCCGTTAGGCACGTACAGGTTGATAACGCGGACATTGTCGACGGTCGTCGCCAGTACGCGCCGCTGCACGTCATCAAAGCCGGGCAGGTCGGTAATGGGGTCCTCGAGTGCTGATCGTGCGACCGTGGCCACACCGTTATAGGTCTTCTGGCCATTCGCCAGTGCGTGATAACCGAGATCACGGAACGCTTCCGCCGGAAAACCTTCGCTCAGTTGCTTGATCTCCTGCATCACCAGCACATCGGGGTTCGCGCTTGCGAGCCACTCGAGCACATGCGGCAGGCGCACCTTGAGTGAATTGACGTTCCAGGTGGCGAGCTTCATGCGGCCTTGCCGATACCTGTATGACGCAACAGTGCATCGAGCGTAGGTTTGCGGCCCCTGAATGCGACGAACGCCTGCATGATGTCGCGGCTTCCGCCTACTTCGAGAATCTCCCGGCGAAAGCGTGCAGCCGTATGTTCATCGAAAATGCCGGCTTCCTCGAATGCCGAGAAGGCATCGGCCGCCAGGACTTCCGCCCATTTGTAGCTGTAGTAGCCTGCCGCGTAACCGCCGGCAAATATATGCGAAAAGCTCTGGGGGAAACGATTGAAATCGGGATGGCGCACCAGCGCGACTTCGTTGCGAACCTTCTCCAACAGTTCGAGCGGGCGAGCTCCTGCGTCGGGATCGTAGGTCGCATGTACGCAGAAATCGAACAGCGCGAACTCAATCTGCCGCAACATCGCGAGTGCGGCACCGCAATGCCGGCTGTTCAGGAGCCGCTCGAACATCTCCTCCGGCAACGGTTCCCCGGTTTCGATATGCGCCGATGCACCGGTCAGTACTTCCCTGTTCCACGCAAAATTTTCCATGAACTGGCTCGGCAGCTCGACAGCGTCCCACGGAACGCCGTTGATGCCGGCTATGGCGGGGTAGTCGATGCGGGTCAGCAGGTGATGCAGCATGTGACCGAATTCGTGGAACAGGGTTACGACGTCGCTGTGTGTAAGCAACGACACGCCCGCGTCGTTCGGCGGCGAAAAATTACAGACGAGGTAGCCAACGGGAATGACATTCTCCCCGGCCAGATTCTTGCGCACGATGCATTCGTCTATCCACGCGCCATTGCGCTTGCCGGTACGGGCATACAGGTCCGTGTAAAAACCGCCTATCGTTGAGCCGTCACGGTCGTGGACCTCGTAGTATCTGACGGCTGGATGCCATGTTGCGACATTGTCGTTGGCTGCAAGCGTTACGCCGTACAGCCGTCCGGCCAGTTCGAACAGGCCTTTTTTGACACGATCCGTCGGAAAGTATTTGCGCAGCGCCTCATCGGATACTGAATATTTTTTTTGCTTCAGTTTTTCGAGCCAATAGGGAATGTCCCAGGCTTCGAGTGGCTGCGGTGCGAGATCCTGCAATTCCCGCATTTCCGCTTCTGCGGCAGGACGCGTTTTCGATGCCAGCTCGCGCAGGAAGCCTGTAACCTCATCGGCGTTTGCCGCCATCTTCGTGGCAAGGGAGTATTCCGCGTAATTCGGGTAGCCGACCAGCGCGGCGGCACGATGACGCAGGCGCAGTATTTCTTCTATATTGTCGCTGTTGTCCCAACCCCGATCATCGGCCTGGTCCGATGCCCGCGTTGACCAAGCCCGGTAAAAGGTTTGTCGCAGCTCACGATTCCTTGCGTGCAGGCTTACGGCCTGCCATGTGGGGAAATCGAGCGTCAGGTAACAGCCGCCATCGAGGTCACGGTCGGCGGCCGCCTTCCTCGCGCGCATGATGATCGATTCGGGCAATCCGTCGAGGTCTGCTTCGGCTACGTGACGGCTCCAGCTGTCGGTCGAGTCCTGGACGTTCTGGTCGAAATTGGCCTGAATGCGCGCCAGCTGCTGGCGTATGTCCCGAAATTCGTCCTTTTCGTGTTCCGGCAATGCGACACCGGCAAGGCGAAAGTCACGCAATGCGTGCTCGACGAGCGTACGGCACTCGGTCGAGGCGTCCTCCGGCATGCGCCGGGCAACCTGCCGGTAGGCGTCGTACAGCTCGCGATTCTGTGATAATTCGGTGTCGTATTCGGTCAATAGCGGCAGCGCCTCGTTGTAGGCGTCACGCCAGGCCGGATCTTCAAGCACGCTTTGCAGGTGCGTAATCGGCGACCAGACACGGCGCAACTCGTGCTGCATGTTCTCGAGTGCCGGCACCAGTGATTCGAAATCGTGCGTCGCGGGATCCTGCAGGAGACCGGCAAGCTTTCGGCGGTGGGCTGCGATAAGCTCGCGCAGCGCCGGCAACGTGTGTTCCGGTTTCAGGTCGCTGAAACGCGGCAGTTCTGTTGTATCGAGTAACGGATTGGCCATTGGCGCCTATTGCAACTATTGGGGCTTGTTGGCGTTAATTTGAATTGACGGATGGTATCACAGGCAAGTCTGGCATAGAACGACCATATGTATCACCCTATTGCCGTGACGATCGAGCAATAGCCGGCCCGGAAACAGCGAAGGAGAGCAAGTGGCACCAGGTAAACAGCAATTTGACCTGTTGGTAATCGGCGGTGGCAGCGGCGGTCTCGCGCACGCGCAACGGGCCGCGGAATACGGCGCCAGGGCCGCGGTGATCGAGCGCGGGCCGCTCGGCGGCACCTGCGTCAACGTCGGCTGCGTGCCGAAAAAAGTCATGTGGTACAGCGCGCACCATGCGCATGAGGCGGAGCAGGCCGCTGACTTCGGGTTTGATATTACGACCAACGGACACGACTGGCCGCTGTTGAAGACCCGTCGCGATGCCTATATCGCCCGGCTGAACGGCATTTACGCAAACAATCTTGAGCGCCGGCAGGTGACGCTGATCCGTGGCGAGGCCCAATTCCGCGATGCGAATACCGTAAACGTTGACGGCACTCCGGTTACGGCAAAGCGCATTGTCATCGCGACCGGTGGTTACCCGGTGCTGCCCGACATTCCGGGCGCGGAGCTAGGTATTACGTCGGACGGCTTCTTCGAACTCGACAGGCGCCCGCAACGGGTTGCGGTTGTTGGCAGCGGTTACGTCGCCGTCGAGCTTGCCGGCGTATTCAAAGCACTCGGCAGCGAGACTACCGTTCTCATCCGCAAGGACGCGATCCTGCGCAGTTTCGACAGCATGCTCGGTAGCGAAGCGCGCGCAGTAATGGAGTCGGACGGTGTCCGGTTTAAAACGGGCGTAGTGCCCGTGGCGGCAGAGAAATCCGGCGGCGGTATCAACGTCACAGCGGCGGATGGCCGCTCCTTCGGTCCATTCGATGCCGTGCTGTGGGCGGTCGGCCGGGCGCCGGCCACCCCCGGACTGGACCTGGCGGCGGCGGGCGTCGAAACGGACGATGCCGGTTTCGTCCCCGTTGATGAGTACCAGAAAACCAACGTCGATAATATCTTTGCGATCGGCGACGTAACCGGTGCCGTTGCCCTGACGCCGGTGGCCATTGCCGCGGGCAGACGCCTCGCCGACCGGTTGTACGGTGGCATGCAGGACCGCAAGCTCAGCTACGAAAACATCGCCACCGTTGTGTTTACCCATCCACCCATTGGCACCATCGGCCTTACCGAACAACAGGCGCGTGCGCTGCACAGCGAGGATATCAAGGTCTACCAGAGCCGCTTCACACCGATGCTTTATGCGCTGGGTGATAAAAAGGTGCCGACGACAATGAAACTGATCACTGTCGGGGAGGATGAACGCATCGCCGGCTGTCACATGATCGGAGACGGGGTAGACGAAATGATGCAGGGCTTTGCTGTCGCTATCCGCATGGGTGCGCGCAAGGCAGACTTCGACGACACCGTCGCGATACACCCGACCAGCGCTGAAGAACTCGTTACGATGCGGTGACTGAAATCTGCTTCAGAACCGTCATCGTATCGGGCCGGATGCCGCGCCACAGCTGAAAGGATTCCGCGGCCTGCTCGACAAGCATGCCCCAGCCCATGATGGACTTCGCCGCGCCGCGCGCCGTGGCCCATTGACTGAATGGTGTCGGGGTCAGCCCGTACGACAGGTCATAACAGACGGTGTCGGCGTGAATGGCATGGTCGGGATACGGCGGCACCTCGCCACTGAGCCCGGCCGACGTCGCATTGATGACCAGGTCGAAGTGGATATCGTCCGGTACGTTCTTGAAACTGCACGCCGACACGGATCCACTCGCGGAGAAATGATCGGCCAGCGCTTCCGCCTTGGCGGCAGTCCGATTTGCGATAACGAGCCGGCGCGGTTTGTTGTCGAGCAACGGGCCTGCGATTCCACGCGTGGCGCCGCCGGCACCCAGTACGAGGATGTGCGCTTCCCGCAACGACAAACGCTGGTTTGCCAGCAAGTCGCGCACGAGGCCGATGCCGTCCGTATTGTCGCCGAAGATCGTATCGCCTTGCAGGATCAGCGTATTGACGGCGCCGGCCGTGCTCGCACGTTCGCTCATCTCATCGACCAGGCGGACCACATCGCTCTTATGCGGTACGGTTATATTTAGACCCTTGCCGCCGGTACGGGCGAACTGGCGTATCGAGCTTTCAAGCTTGTCCGGCGCAACCTGCAGCAGTTCATACTGCATGTGCTGCCCGGTTTGCAGTGCAAACAGCCGGTGAATGACGGGCGACCGGCT
>CAZLNH010000207.1:0-19078 GCA_964560775.1 uncultured Woeseiaceae bacterium
GCGGATGTTGCTCGTAAACGACGAGTTCGTCGAAGCCATTGCCGCACACCTGGCCGGTCTCGTACAGATCCTCCGAGCGGCGGTCACCCGGCGAAGTCACAACGCCAAGGAGCCGTGCTGCACCCTGGTGCATTGATCGCGCCATCGCGCACAGAGCACGATAAGCCACGACGTTGTGTGCATAGTCAACGATGAGCTTGACACCATCGACATCGAACAAGTTGCCGCGTAACGGATTGCTTTTCGCATCGGAGGCGAAGTTCGTTAAAGACCGTGCAATGACATCTGTCTTGTAGCCCATGCAACCAAGCGCGGCGAGTGCGGCGAGTGCATTGGCTGTGTTGTGGCGCGCATGGCCTTGCAAAGTGCACGGAAGGTCCGCAGCGCTCACCACTTTCAGTCGATCACCCGCGTGGCACCAGACGAGCCAGCCGTCGTCATCGAGAAAGGCCCCTGCGCCACCCCGCTGCAAATGTTCGAGAAGCACCTGGTTTCGCGGGTCCATGGTGAAGAACACCGCTTTGCATTCGGGTGCAAGTGTGTCGCGCATCGCCACGCACAAGGAATCGTCTGCATTCAGAACCGCGGCCACCCGGGCGCTACGTGCCACCAGACCTTTGACGTGCGCGAGGTCGTGCAGCGTCTGGACACCATCGATCCCGAGGTGATCACCGCTGACATTCAATACCACGCCCACGTCACAGCGGTCGAACGCGAGGCCGCGCTTTAGTATTCCGCCTCTCGCTGTCTCAAGCGTCGCCACCTCCACTGTGTGGTCATTCAACACCCTGGTCGCTGACCAGTACCCTGAGCAATCGCCCGATTCGACGCACTGTCCATCGATGTAGATGCCCTGCGTCGTCGTCATGCCCGTGCGCGCCCCGCTGGCGCGAAGTACATGGGCGATGAGTTGCGTCGTGGTCGTCTTGCCGTTGGTGCCCGTGACGGCAATAACAGGAATGCGGCCGTCGTTGTTCTCACCAAACATGTCGTCGAGCGATTGGGCCCAACCATCGGACATAGGTGGCCAGGCCTGGTAGTGCCGTTGGTGAATGCCCCATCCGAGCCCGAAGCAACGTCCGTCACCTTCGGGTTGCACCACCGGGATGCCGCGTTCCTGCGCTGATTGCAACAGCGATTGCGCCGCCGGTGCGATGGCGCGAGCGTCGGCGAGATTTCTCAACTCATCGAGGCGCGATTCGGGGTCAAACGGCTGCTGCCACAGAAGCGCCGTGACGAACTCTATGGAAAGCCGAAGGGCTTCTTCGGCGACAGCTTCATGCTGGTAGCCACACAGCAGGTGGTACCGTTCCGGTGCCGCGGGCGCGAGGCTCAACGAGTCGCAAAATGTCGCCGGGCTGCCCGCCCGGGCCTGGGCGGCAAACATCAGGCGCGCCAGCAACCGAGCCATTTCGGCCGCACCAATGAACTCCGGCGTGGCGCTGTCCGGTATGAGCGTTCGCAAAAAAGCGGCTCCGTCCTGCAGTTCTTCGACCGCGACCGGCCGATAACCTTCGAGGTCAAGCAGTGCCACGAAGCACGGCTCCATGCGATAAATGTTCGGTCCGCGCAGGAACCGGCTCTCGAGAACCCTCATGCCGTTGCGTTGCGGGCGGTGAGCAGAACCGCTGCGATGCGATCGGCATCGGCATAGGCCGGCTCGGCCAGTTCTTCGCCGAACACGTCCGGGTCGAGTTCCTGGTAGTGCCATTCGAGCGAGGATGCATCGAGTAGCGGTGCGACCGAAGCACGGAAGCGATCTGTGCCGTTAATGACGGCAGCACCAGTGTATAGCAGCAGCGTGCCGCCGGGCGCCAGCCTCGTTCTCGCCAGGCCCGCAATCGCCATGGAGAGGCCTTCGCCGAAGCTGCCGCCACCGTGCCGGTAGGTGCGCTCCTTCGCATCGAGCATGAAAGGCGGATTGGAGACGATTAAATCAAATTCCCCGTCAATGTCGTCGAGCAGATTGGAGTGGTGAGCCGCGATTTGCGCGGCGCCCGCGAGCTGCGCGTTAACTGTGGTGTACCGCAGGGCCATGTCGTTGATGTCAACGGCAAATACCTCGGCAAGTGGCCGTTCGTGTGCAATGACAACGGCGGCCGGGCCGGCGCCGCAGCCGATGTCTACGGCGCGCCGGACGACTACGTCACCGGCAAGGTATCGAGCGATTGCGTCCGTGAAGCGGTAAGTGTCGGGACCGAAGAATACAGCATCAGACGCTGTCGTCGGATAAGCCGAGTGCAGAAAGAGTTGGCCGCGCAACGTTGACGCGCGCACTCGCGTGACCCAGCCCTCACCATGCGGATCCAGCACCTCGGCATTGCACATTGCCTCGAAAAGTTGCGGCGTCAAAACACTCTCCCGGAAGGGCCGACTCCAGCCGAAAACGTCAGTTGCGGTGTGCGCCCACGCATTCTTCAACCGTGAATTGACGCGAGCGTGGGTCGCCGGTGTTACTGTGGTGAATGAATACCCGGTAGCTTTGAGCGCCACCCCGAGACGCAACAGAAACTCGTCGGACATGGGCGTTGCACCCGGCACGTCACGTTGTGCAAGGTACGCCATCGCTCTGTGCTCCTGATCTTCTGTACGTGCCGGAGTACATCGTGCAACCCATCGCCCAAACGTGTCTGTGCGGCACCGTACAGGCGGAGGCTCCTCAACAGCGGGCGCAGCGGCGTGGGCAGCATTTCGCACCAGCAGGGGAAGACGGCCCCAATCCTGCCGCATCCGGCCGGCCCAACTGCATGACGTTCATGCCGGCTCTGTGCGACCATACGGGGACGCTTTTCAAGCTGGATAAGCCCGGTGGCAACCTAGACAAATATGGAGGAGGCCGTCATGAGTTTGCTCCTTGCTTTCTACGCGGCGGCGGCATTCGCTCAGTCCGGTGCGGGGTATGTGACGCCCGGCGAAACCACCGATGGCTGGCAGGTGGCAAACGCCGCAAGTACGGGGCTCGTTGAATCACAGCTCGCCGCTATGAGCACGGCGGTGGGCGCTGGGGACTTTGGTCACATATCCAGCATCCTCATCGCCCGGAACGGCAAACTCGTCTACGAGGAATACTTCGTCGGAGACGAAAGCGTTTTGCGAAATACCCGCTCTGCCACCAAGACGATCACTGGCATGCTGATCGGCCAGGCAATCGCGCGGGGGAAACTTGCCAGCGTAGACGACAATTTATTCGAGCTGCTCGGCCGGCCCGAAGTAGCCAATCCTGATCCGCGCAAACTGGCGATCACGGTCGAAGACTTGCTGACCATGAGCTCCGTCCTCGAATGCGACGACTGGAACCAGTACTCGCGGGGTAACGAGGAACGCATGTACCTGATCGAGGACTGGACGCAGTTCGCGCTGGACCTCCCGGTCAAGGGATTTCCGCCGTGGCAGCCTGGTCCCGAGGATTCCCCGTACGGACGCAGCTTCAGCTACTGCACTGCCGGCGTCTTCCTGCTCGGGCGGGTCCTCGAAAGCGCGACCGGTGTGAAGGTGCCGGCTTTCGCCACGGAGGTCCTGTTCCGGCCGCTCGGCATTTCGGGTTTCGACTGGCAGCTCTCTCCCCTCGGACACGCGCAGACAGGTGGTGGTCTCGGCCTGCGCAGCCGCGATCTGCTGAAGCTCGGCCAACTCTACGCTGACGGCGGCAAATGGAACGGGCAACAGATCGTCTCCGAAGAATGGGTCGCCGAGTCCATCCGCCCGCGCGCCCGGATAGATGAGCGCAACGAATACGGCTATCTCTGGTGGCTGACATCAGTCGACGTCAACGACACGACGACGCCGGCTATCTACATGGCCGGCACCGGCGGCAACAAAGTCTACGTGCTGCCGGATCTGCACCTGGTAGCAGCCATTACCAGTGAGAATTTCGGTCGCCGCGACGCACACGAACTGAGCGACCGCATCATGCTGGAGCATGTTCTGGGATCGGTTGCTCCCGAGGGCGCGGCGTCCGGCCTTGCCAGGTGACCGGCATATGAGGCGATAATCAGGATCAACCAGGAAAGATTGGCTTGATATAAAGTTGTAACCGAACGAGCAATTGATCACCAGCACCCTGGAGAATCAAATAACGTGAAGCCAGCCACCGCCGCCAGCGCCCTTCGTGTACAGGAGTACCTGGGGCCGGATTACGAAGTACTCGAGTTCGAGGAAAGCACGCGCAGCGCTGCAGATGCCGCGGCCGCGATCGGCTGTGAGGTGGCAGCCATCGCCAAGTCGCTGGTCTTCGAATTGGCAGATGGGTCACCGCTGATGGTGATCGCTTCCGGCCGAAACCGGGTGGATGAAGCACGAATGGCTGAGTTGGCCGGACAATCCGTGCATCGTCCGGATGCAGGTTTCGTCCGGCGCCACACAGGCTACTCCATCGGCGGCGTGCCGCCGGTGGGCCATCCGCGACCCCTGCCGGTCGTGCTGGACGAAGATCTGCTGACGCTGCCGGAAATCTGGGCGGCGGCGGGCACGCCCAACGCCGTCTTCCGGCTATCGCCGGAGCAGCTTATCGAACTGACCAACGGTCGCATTGCGATGGTGGCGGTGCGTCAGGCTGCCAGTGGCGGCTCACAACATAATCCATGCCCATCCATGGCCATCCTGCGCAGGCCGCCGAACCGGCACTTCTGATCACTGCGCAGCAGCCTGTCGTAGCAACGTCTCGAGCGCGTCTCCGAAGTACCAGTCACCGTTCACCATGATGCCGACAGGGTCGGACGCGGCTCGTACATCTTCAAGGGGATTCTGCTGAAGTAAAAGCAGGTCGGCGCGCAGGCCTTCGCGGACGGCGCCGAACTCGTCCGCCTCACCGAGAAATTCAGCCGCGACGACCGTGGCCGCGGCCAGAGCGGAATACGGCGACAATCCTGCCTGCCTGAACTCCAGCAGCTCGTCGTGCAGCGACTTTCCGGGAGCGACTATGTCGATCCCGGAGTCTGTACCGAGCAGAAGCGGAACATAGCCGCGATGCAAGGCATCGACCAGTATCCGCCGGTTCTCTACAATGACTGTCGCATCGCCTGACGAGTGATTTTGCTGCGCAATTGCCTTGACCACGACGAGTGTCGGGCAGACAAATGCGCCGGCTTCCCATGTCCACGTGACGACGTTTGAAATCCCGGCCGGGTTCATATTCAGCCAACCGGCCGTGCCCCGGGCGCCGCCCAATTCCATGTCGTAACCGCCCAGGTGTTCCAGCGAGGACTGCCCCGCCAGCAGTGCGTCGCGCAATCCCACGCGGTGCGGAACGTGGCCCATAAACGGAACGCCGTGTTCACTGGCCGCCTGGACCACGGCGCTGTATACGTCGGGCCGCAGATCCTGGTACAGCTTCAGCATTTGCCAGCCGTCGCCAACCAGCCGTGCGACGGTTTCCTGAGCGGCGGCGGGGGTCTCCACAATTTGCGTAACGGGCCATTTCGCGGGCGGTCCGTCTATTCCAGGGCTCGTTGAATAAACCCGGGGACCTTGCAGCTCGCCTGTTGCTATCCGCTCACTTACGTCGCGAACAGAGCCGTGGCCCCACATGTTCCGCACGGTTGTGATGCCGCTCGCAAGATACTCAGGAAGATCTTCTTCCGTGAGGTGAACGTGCATGTCCGCGAGACCGGGCATCAGTACAAGCCCTCTCCCATCTATCTGTTCAGCATCCTCCGGAATCGCAATGTCGCTACTCAAGCCGACGCTTGTTATCCGCCGGTCCCTGACCACGACAGTCTGGTCGATGAGCAGGATTTCGGAGTCCATCGGCACGACATCGACGCCAACGAAAGCGACCACGGCGGACGTTACGGGCGGTACGTTGGCAGGAGTGGGCGGCGGCGCCTCCGTCGAAGATGGGCCGGAGCCGCCGCAACCTGTCAGGATGGCGGTCGCCAGCAGAGCGCAACAGCCCATAGCCGTGCCTGCTGGTCGCAGCCGCATCGAAACTTGCTCAGGCACTGTGTTCCATGTCTCCCCTGCGCAACGCCTGGGCGTAAAAGGAGCGTTGATTCAAATACGACCCCCCCAGGCAATAACAAGTTCATTAGCGCTGACCAGCACGGCGAACATCACCGGTAGATATTCGCACTGGTATTCCCAATCGCAGCTTCGCTATGAGTCGCTGGTCCACAGCTCGAACGCCGTAGCCCCGGACGTGCGGTGCAGGACAACCCGGACGCCGATTTGCAATTGACCGTTTCCGAAGCGCTGGCGACCCTTTAACATGGCCCGACAACACAGCCCGACAATCCGGGCGCATGGAGGGCCTCGTGACTTGAATAAGAACCGGAACCCAAAGAACTTTTTGCTTCGCGGTCTCAAGTTTGGCGTCGCGATCGTGGCAATCGTGACCGTGCAGTTGTCACACGGCGATGTGCCGGCTCAGGATTCGCTCGTGCCTCCCTGCGAGGGACAGCCCTACCCGGCAGCCGGCGCCGTCGGCAACTCGCTGAACCAACTGGTTCTAATAGACGACGAGGTGCCGGAAGGCTGGACACCGCCCCCCTGCACCGGCTGGTCAGCCGGGCCCACGAAAGCGCTACAGGCTACGGCGGGACGATTCAGGATGGCTGGCGATACTGATGTGCTCGCCGCGCATCTGGCCAGGGTTTCACGGATGACAGGCATTGTCTATTGGTCGACCACACGCGAGGAATGGCGAACGCTTTTCGATGAGGCTTTTGCGCTCGCACGGCCCGATCCGAACGCGAGGCGCGCAGACTTCACGCCAGGCGATGTCATGCCGGGTGCGGAGCTGTATTCGTGGCTCAAGGAAAACAATCCCACTGTAGGTGTCGTCTATCGCACGACAGTGCATGAGCGAACGCCGGATCGGCTTGTATTCGAAACGGTCAATGTAACCGCCATCAAGGTAAAACTGCTGCTATTCACGCTTGAGATTGCGGGGCCGGGGGAATTTCGCCAACTGTACTACGTCAAGCGCGAGCAAGACGATGTCTGGCGATTTTACAACCTGAACCGCATGGGTCAGGCAAGAACGCTCGCCGGGGCGTCGACCGCAAGTTACCGCAATCGAGCTGAAGCCTACTTCCGATACCTGGCTGGTCTGGACATGACGCGCGAGCCTCCCGCATCGCCATAGCCCGGATATCTCACTGAAGATTCAGGCTGAATCGCAAGCCGACATAGTCGGGCCCTATCTCCGGCACCCAGGCAACACTTTTCTCTCGAGACTGCGTCAACAGAAACGAGCTCGCTATGCCAACTGCCGCGCCACCGAGCACATCGGCCGCATCATGGTCGTCGGCATCGATGCGAGTCCAGCCTGTGTAAACGGCGAGCGCGTAGGCCCACCAGGCACGCCTGATTCCGTAGCGGCGATGCAGGAAGGCCGCGCCCTGAAAGGCGGTCGAGGCATGCCCCGACGGAAACGCGTCGTCGTCGCTGCCGTCGATGCGTTCCTTGTCGACGACCTGCTTCAGCACGTAAGTCGCGAGGATGTTGGCTGCAAATGACTGATAGAAATCGCGGCGTCCTTGCGGATCGTCATAATGAAAGGTCAGCGCCCAGGCAGCGGTCGGGACGGCAATGCGGAGGATGTCGCCGCTTTCCTCCGCGGAACCAGCGGCGGCCGTGTGACAGACAGCAAGCGTGTAGACGAGAACCGCGAAGAGCAGACGTCGCGCGCGCCGTTTCAGCAGAATTGTTCGAGGCATAAAGTTCAGAGGTTGGCTCTAAAGGTGGCACTCTAGCGCGCTGCGCGCCATACGCCAATCGAAGTGAGCATATCCTTCATTCGTCCTGGCTGAACCGGAATGCACATCACATACATTTCACATCGGATCACATACGATCCACACCAGATCACTACAGGGAGCGCATCTCGCAGCCGCAGTGGCCAGGTGCTCACGTCGTGACCGGTCAGCCGAAGGCTTGCCCTCATCTCCCCCCCACAGCCACTCCCAAGTGACGATCAACCAGGCACTCACCATCAGGTGAAGGATAAATAATGCTGGATACAGCGCTCGACCTCCATGCCGGCGAGACCGGTTCGCTCGTCCTCCTCAACGTGATCGCTCGCGTCAAGGAAGGTGACTTCTCGGTACGCATGCCACTTGACTGGACGGGCGTGCCCGGCAAGGTCGCCGACGGACTCAACGACATCATCATCGCCAACCAGTTGCTCGAACGAGAGCTGGCCAGAGTGAGCAATCTTGTCGGCACCCAGGGTCAGCTCTCTCAGAGAGCGGCGCTCGTGGGGCAGACACATGGCTGGTCGGAGAGTATCGGCTCTGTCAACTGCCTGATCGAGGCCCTGGCGGGCCCCATCGGCGAGATGCAGGCCGTCATTGGTGCCGTTGCCGCCGGCGATCTGAGCAAGCGGGTATCCGCAGACGTGCGCGGTGAGATGCTGGAACTCAAAGAGACAATCAACGGCAACGTCGATCAGCTCAACATTTTTGCGTCGGAGATCATGCGGATCGCACGAGAGGTGGGGACCGAAGGCAAGCTCGGGCAGGCAGCCGCCTCTTCGCTCGAGGTTAACGGCGCGTGGAAGAACGTCATCGAGAGCATGAACCTGATGGCCGGAAACCTGACTGGCCAGGTGCGCAATATCGCCGAGGTGACGACAGCCGTGGCCAACGGGGACCTGAGCACAAAGATCACGATCGACGTCAAGGGTGAGTTCCTGGAGCTGAAGAACACGGTCAACGCAATGGTTGATCAACTCAACTCCTTCGCCGGCGAGGTGACCCGGGTCGCGCGCGAAGTCGGCGTCGAGGGAGAGTTGGGTGGACAGGCACTGTCAACGGAGATCGGCGGTGTCTGGAAGGACCTGACCGACAACGTCAACCAGCTCGCTGCCAACCTCACCGATCAGGTCCGTGCGATCGCAGAAGTCGCTGCTGCCGTTACGGAAGGGGATCTTACGAGGCAGGTCAACATCGAAGCCCGCGGCGAGGTTGCCGCATTGATGGACAGTCTCAACGAGATGATCCGCAACCTGCGCGAGACGACCCGCCAGAACCTCGAGCAAGACTGGCTGAAAACACACCGGGAAGAATTCACACGCATGCTGCAGGGACAACGTGATCTCAGCACGGTATCCAGCACAATCCTCTCGGAGCTCGCGCCGCTCGTGTCCGCTCAGCACGGCGTCTTCTATACGATGACAGCCTCGAGCGATGCAACTGATCCGGTGCTTTCCCTCCAGGCGGGCTACGGCTTCGAGGAGCGTCGACAACTCTCGACCTCGTTCCGTCTGGGAGAGGGCCTTGTCGGGCAATGCGCGAAGGAGAAAAAGCGGATCCTGCTCACGGAGGTTCCCAAAGACTACGTGCGGATCAACTCCGGACTGGGCGCGTCGCCGCCGCTCAACATCGTCGTGCTGCCGATCCTCTTCGAGGGGTCAGTGCGGGCCGTGATCGAGCTCGCGTCATTCAATGCTTTCACCGAGACCCACCTGACGTTCCTGGATCAGTTGACGGAAAACATCGGACTCATCCTGAACTCGTTGGAGGCCAATGCCCAGACCGAGACGCTGCTGGCGCAGTCCCAGTCGTTAGCACGGGAACTGCGAACTCAGCAGGAAGAGCTGCGAGCGTCCAACGAAGACCTCGGAAAGCAGGCAAAACTGCTCGCCGAGCAGAACACCGATGCCGAGCAGTCCAGTGATCTGCTCGAGGAGAAGGCCAGTCAGCTAATGCTTTCTTCGAAGTACAAGTCCGAATTCATCGCCAACATGTCCCACGAACTGCGTACCCCGCTCAACAGTTTGCTGATGCTCGCGGAACAGCTTGAGAACAATGCGGACGGCAACATGACCTCCGTCCAGGTGGAGTACGCAAGCGTTATTCGCTCCTCGGGACAGGACCTTCTGACTCTGCTCAATGGCATCCTCGACCTGGCCAAGGTCGAGTCCGGGACGGTCGTCACGAAGTTCGCCGAGGTCTCCGTTGAAGCGCTCTGCGAAACATTGCGCAGCGAATTCGCGCCGGTCGCAAAGGTCCAGGACCTCGAATTCTCAATCCGGACCGAGTCAGGCTGCCCGAAGATTCTTATCACGGACCTTCAGCGCCTGCGACAGATCCTGAAGAACCTGCTCGCGAACGCGTTCAAATTCACCGGCGAGGGTGAGATCCGGGTAAGCGTCGGATCCGCGCAGAGCGGATGGAGTTCGGAGAACACCACGTTGCGACGCGCCTCCGCGGTCATTGGGTTCTGCGTCAGCGATACAGGTATCGGAATCAAGCCCGAGGACCAAAATCGGATCTTCGAGGAGTTCGCACAGTGTGACGGCTCCACGGGCCGCTCCCATGGAGGCACCGGGCTCGGCCTCACGATCAGTCGGAAGCTGGCAAGCATGCTCGGCGGTGACATCACGGTGGCCAGCACGCCCGGCCAGGGAAGCACTTTCACTCTCTTTTTACCCGTGGATATGGGCACAGGCCAAGCGAAGCCGGTCGAACTCCAATCGACGGCGCCGGTAGCAATGGAACCCCGTTCCCCGACGGAACCCGCACGTCCCGCCGCCGATCGCCCGGTTATCGAGCGCGATCGCAATTTGGCGAAGGCTCCCTCGTCGCCCGACACCATCGCGCCGGCTCGAAATGCGCCCGCAGACCTTAAAGGCACCAGGGTGCTAGTCGTGGACGACGACTTCCGTAACCTTTTCGCGTTGACCGCCCTGCTCGAGCGCTCCCGCGCGAAAGTGCTCACGGCCGAGAGCGGCGCCGACGCAATCTCTCTGCTCGTCGACGGCCGCGGGGCGGTCGACATCGTCCTCATGGACATCATGATGCCGGTCATGGACGGGTACGAAACCATCCGTACGATCCGTAGCCTGGACGGGATGACGAACCTGCCGATCATTGCCGTGACAGGCAAGGTCGTCAGCGGCGAGCGCGAACGCTGCATCGCTGCCGGAGCCAACGACTACGTCCCCAAGCCCGTCGACACAAACGACCTTCTTACAGCGCTTGAGCCGTGGCTCCAGCGGGTGGCAAGCTCAGCCTGATGAAGGACATCGACTCGCTCCTCACCCCGGGTGGTGCCCAGCCACCCCGGGCGACGATCATGCGGTCGGCCCCTGTCCTCATTGTCGATGACACGCCATCGAAGCGGCTCGCCATGAAAGCCGCGCTCGCGCCGCTGGGCCATCGCATCGTCGAGGCTGATTCCGGTGTCGCGGCACTGCGCCACGTCATGGAGCAGGACTTCGCAGTGATTCTGCTGGACGTCACTATGCCGGGCATGGACGGCTTCGAAACGGCCAGGCTCATCCGGGAACGATGGCAGTCCGAGATGACGCCGATCATCTTTGTTACTGCGTTCAGCAGCGACGAGATCGGGCAGGTAGACCATTACGCGGGCGGTGCTGTCGACTTCCTGTTCGCTCCGGTGCCGCCGGCGGAACTCCGCTCTAAGGTCTCGTTCTTCGCGCATGTCTTCCTCAACGCGGAAAACCTTGCGGCCCGGTCCCGGGGCGTCCAGGAAACCGCTGATCGCTTGCGATCCCTTACTGACGCCGCTCCGATAGGTATATTCCAGACCGACGCGAACAACCGTTACGTCTACACCAATGCCCGATGGAGCGAAATTACCGGCATAACGGCGCAGGAGGCACTCGGCCGCGACTGGGACTCGATTATTGATGCCGCATCGCGGGCGGGCCAAGAGGACGCGCTGGCGGACAGTGCCGCACTGCGCTACAGGTTCACGATCAATCGGCCCGACTCCTGTTCGCGTGTTGTCTTCGCGACGACGCAGGCCATGCAAGACGTTAACGGCCAACGATCCGGCTGGGTCGGAACGCTCTCCGATATCACTGCCGAGCGACAGGCACTGGCAGCCCAGCGCTTCCAGGCGCAACTGCTCGGTGCGGTCGGAGAGGCGGTGATCGCCACGGATCTCGACGGAACCGTCCGGTACTGGAACGAGGCCGCCGAGCGGCTTTATGGCTGGTCAGCGAACGAAGTGCTCGGGCGTCCGATTACGGACGTGACCGTCCCCACACATATGTTCGACGATACCGACAAGCTCGTGACGGCGGTGAATGCGGGCGTGACGTTGTCGGGACAGTTCAGCGTCGTGCGACGCGATGGCTCGACTTTCACGGCATTGGTGACGAACTCACCGATCCGGGACGAGGAGTCCGGGGCCCTGAGCGGCCTCATCGCCGTCGCGGCGGATATCACCGATCTGACATCCGCGCAGGAACTCCTCGCACGAACCGCCGCCCAGCAGACTGCTGTTGCAGAACTCGCTCGCTATGCACTGGCCGCCGACGACATCGCGTCGGTCGCCCGAGCCGCCGAGACCACAATCACCGGCATCCTCGGACCCGACGAATGGCATGCCCGCGTCAACTGGCTCAACGAGCCGCACCCGGTGGGGGTGAAAGAGGAAAGCGGTGTGGTCATCCGTATCGACGTCGGCGAATCGGCGGTGATTTCCATCTGGAATGACCACGGATCACCGCTCTCCACCCACGGCTACCAGTTTGTCGATGACGTCGCCAGCCACCTCGACTCCATGTTCCGACGTGCCAGCGCGAACGTCCAGTTTGAACACCTGGCGACACACGACCCGCTCACCGAGCTGCCAAACCGGACGCTATTCCTCGACCGTCTCCAACAAGTCGGGGCGGCGGCACAACGCACCGGTCATCGTCACGCGGTGCTCTTCCTCGACCTCGATGGGTTCAAGTTCATCAACGACGGTCTCGGCCACGACGTCGGCGACCAGCTTCTGATCTCCGTGGTCGCGCGACTCCGCGGCATCATGCGACCGTCGGATACGTTGGCGCGATTCGGTGGAGACGAGTTCGCCATTCTCTGTCCCAACATCGGCGACGAACTGACAGCGCTGGCCGTCGGGGCGCGCATCCAGACCGCCCTCGACACACCCTTTCAGCTGAAGTCGATGGAACTCATGGCCACCGCCAGCATCGGCATCGCCCTTGGCGACGTATCGACAGACGGCGCGGACCTGCTTCGCGACGCGGACGCCGCGATGTACCGGGCGAAGGATAACGGACGCAACCGCGTTGCGCTGTTCGACGAGGATATACAACGCAAGGCTCAGGATCACCTCGGCCGCGCTGCGGCGTTGCGTGGAGCGCTCGACAATGGCGAGATAAAACCGCATTACCATCCCATAATCGATCTCGGGAGCGGGCGGGTCGTCGGTGTGGAGGCCCTTGCCCGATGGCAGCGGCCGTCCGGCGAACTGGTCGCCCCTGACAGTTTTATCGGACTGGCTGAGGAGATCGGCCTGATCGAGCCGCTCGGCCAGCACATCCTGCTGACCGCTTGCCGGGATGCACTCGCCTGGTGCCAAGCCAGCCCTGACCCGTTCGTGCTGTCAGTCAACGTCTCGCCACGGCAGTTCGCATCTGGCGAGCTCATGAACATGGTCCTCAAGGTCCTGGCAGAGACCGGCTTCGACGCCACATGCCTCCTCCTCGAGATTACCGAGTCCGCCCTGATGAACGAGCCTTCCGTGCAAGCCACTATCGGTGAGCTCCGCAAGCATGGGGTCAGGTTCGCGATCGACGATTTCGGGACGGGCTACTCATCACTCGCGAGCCTGCGACAGCTGCCCGTCGACTTCCTCAAGATTGACCAGAGCTTCGTCAGCGGAATCACGACGAACGCGCAGGATCGCTCATTGATCACGGCAGCTATCGATCTCGCGCGAAGTTTTGGACTGACCCCCATCGCCGAAGGAGTCGAGACCGACGAGCAGCGCCGTGAGTTGACGGCGCTCAATTGCGATCTCGCGCAGGGGTACCTGTGGAGTCGGCCTGTCGAAGCGGAGAAGGTGGCCGATCTCGTGGAGAACATTGGCACGATCACACATAACAAACGCCGAGCGGTCGCACACTAAGCACACCGTGAGACTACATAACCGGATCTTCGCCACCATTCTTGGGCTGTGACGCTTGGCATCGCGTCATTCGCGATCGCCCTCAGCTATGAGTCCCTTTGCGCCGCGCCTGAGGCCTACACCCGGGCAAAGAACGGATGCAGGGGGTGGTCCAAAATGGTACGCACCAGCTGAACTGTAGAATCGCGGCAACGACCTGACTATAGACGGGTAGCGAACAACGACCTGTGCTTCAGCGGCGCACAACCTGGAAATCTATTGGCTTGAAGGAGAAATTGTTCGACTGCCCCGCGGAACATGCAGACATTGCCGCCACGAGTGGCATCTCGGCACGCAGGCGAATGAAATCCCCGGCCTTGCTGAGCGGCGGGAGAACGTGGAATTTTCCAGTGGTGGCATCCATCGCAACGTGCATAAAAACGTTAAATGCGGTGGGAATGCGATCGACACCGATTTCGTAGGGGGCCAGCGCCGCCACGAAATTACCCTCGCACCCAGGACGTCCCTCGTCCTCCCCGTATATGATCCGGAAGGTCTCTTTGGAGCACGGTGTCAATGTAAAGTCGTGACGGCCACAGGTATCCTCCATGATAGTGAACATCGGCCGGCTGCGGTTTGAGTAAAGCACGTCGCCTGTCGTAAGCCATAGATGTGCCGCATAGTCGAGAGAACGGCCTGAGGACAGATACTCATCAACATCCGGAAGCGCAAACGCTACCAGGTCGCTCACTTGCTGGCCTTCGGGATCGATAACTACCAGTTCATCGCCGTTGCAAAGCTCGACCGCCTGCGCGGTGCAGGGCGGTATTCTAGCCGTCGCCGCGTCGGCGTTCACGGCTGCTCTTTAAAGTCGTATGGGCATTGCCAGTCAGCTTCAACCTTGCGGCCACTGTACTGCCTGGCCTCACTCGCATCGCCGAAATCCGCCAGATTGGGATTGACGGATCCTTGCAACTCGATATCGCGTGACCGGGTGGCCGCCTGCATCTTTGCGTAGCGTCCGTCTTCTCGCAGCTTCTCGAATTGTCGGTGAGAATTGAACACCATCGCCGGGTGGCTGAACCGCCTGGCGAGTCGCGAAGCATGGGGGTGGAGCCCAATTACGAAGAACGGATGCCCCGCCATGCTCAGGCTGAATTGCGGGCTATCGACATCGCTGCTGACGTCGTGGGCGGGATCGTTGCCCGCTAAAACATCAAGCTTGTGAATTCGCCACAATTGGGACCACAACGAGGACTCAAAACGAAGCTCGTTCATATCGTGCGGCCCGCGGAATATGGCTACGTAAGAATGCACGATGTCCTTGTCGCAAGCGTTAGCTTCAATCGTGGCAACAAATTGAGCAAGTCCATCAGCCAGCGACCTGTCGTTACCGCGGTCCCCCAGTTCACCGAACTCATGAGTTTCGATCGAGCCGCGGTGTAAAGCTGACTTCGCCCCTACACAGGGATAGCTAGCGCTATTCAGGAACTCCAGGAAGTTCTCGCCGAGGTCCCGCAAGGGCATGGGGTGCATCTCAATAGCGGCAGTCCCTTCGGTATGCTTCATATGTTTCTCATAATTTCGCTGGTTGCTGACAGCGACAGTCACTGGCTGGCATGTCAGCCCGTTTCAGGCGGTCCATACGTTGAAGTGAGATCGTCACATTATCAGGGTGACGGTAGCTGATGCGCCGCTCAGCCCTGGATAACACGCTGAGGATCTGTTTACGGTGAAATATTAGCGGTCGGCGCGAAGCGAAGTATGTACGGTCACTAACATTGTCTAACTCATCAGCGCGGAGCCATTGGGATCGCAGAGTGAGCCATCGAAGACACCTTCGAAGTTGAGGGGGGTGCGCCATCGCGCCGTTGGCGGACGCGGGCGGCGGGGACGTAAATGGGGCACCGGTGCCAATGACTGTTCACCGCGTCGTAACGCGCCCGCGGCCATTACGCGCCCGGTTCCGAATCCTGCGAGGCCACGGGAGCAGATTCGGGCATGCTGGCAGCCATGGCGATGAGTATCGCTGCGATCAGTGAGCCCGCCGCCATCAATATTGCGACTTGCGATAGTGCGGCGCCGGCCGCGAACAAGAAACCGGCGACCATCGGCCCAATCGCAGAACCGCCGCGTCCCACGCCAATTGCTAAGCCGGTGCCACCGGCGCGGACGTCCGTGGGAAACATTCGCGCAAACAATGCGTACATGCCGACGACGGCCGCGTTAGTGAAGAAGCCGGCACCCGCGGCCGCGAGCGATAGCCGGGATAGGTCGGTCTGCCCGAACCCGAACACCACGACGCCAACGGCGCCGCCGAGTAGCGCCGCGATTACGAGGCCCCGGATTCGGATCTTAAGGCTGAGACACCCGAGCAGGAGTGCACCAGCCAGACCGCCGACGTTCGCCCAGACCAGGACCCCGCCTGCGGTGGACGCCGAAAAGCCCATGTCGGCGACGATCTTGGGAATCCATTTGAGTATGAAGTAGAACGTCATGATGTGCAGGAAGTAGGCGCCGGTCAGCAGGATCGTAGTACGGCGCAGGCGCGGAGTGAAAAGCTCCCGCGTGCTGATGCCCGCCTCGCGCACGCGCGGTGGCGGCAGCTTTTCGATCGCCGCGTGCCCGAAGCGGCGCAATGTAGTATTGATTCGCCCGAGCGCGCCTTTTGGCTGGCGATCGGCCAGGTACGCAACGGATTCCGGGAGGAACCACCAGACCAACGGAAAGAACGCCCCTGTCGCCACGGCGCCGAGAAGGAAGACCGCGCGCCAATCATGTTCGACGAGCAGCACCGATGCTATGGAACCGCCGACGATGACGCCGACCGGGTAACCCGCAGCCATCAGGATGACAGCCAGGTTTCGCCGGCGCACGTTCGAAAATTCGGCGGTCAGGGCGTTCCCCGTGGCAAGCATGCCGCCGATGCCGAGACCCGTCCCCAGCCGGTAAACAGACAGAATCTCCACACTGTCGGCAGTGCTTGCGAGATACATGCCTGCCGTCATGAGAAACAGGCAAACGAAGACCGTCGGACGCCTGCCAAAGCTGTCGGCCGCACTCCCGAAGATCACGGAACCGAATGCCATGCCGATGAGCTCCATCGACAGCACAATGCCGAGCGCCGCGCGATTGATGCCCCACTCGTCCGCGATACCAGGTGATGCGAAGCTGATCGCCAACACATCGAAGCCGTCAAGCGCCGTCAGCAAAATGCAGATGACGATCGCCATCACCTGCAGCGGTTTCATTGGTGAGTTTGCAAGCAGGTCTCTCGGGTCGGAGTTCATATCAATAAGCCTGTGCCTATGAAGGAACAGTCCGGTGACGACGTTGCTGCTCTGCGGCCGTAAAGTCGCAGATGTCTCTTCCGCATAAATTCAGATACCGAGGATGCGACGAGCCTCTGTGCAGTCCTTGCCGATCTGTTTAACCAGCGCGTCAAGATTTTCGAACTTCATCTCGTCCCGGATCCTGGCCACGAACTCAACCGTGATCAACTCACCGTAGATGTCCTGATCGAAGTCAAACAAGTGTGCCTCGAGAATTACCTGGCCGCTGCCGTGTACCGTCGGGCGAACGCCGACATTGGCGACTGCAGGCAGCGGTTCCCGGGCAATTCCATGTACCTGCACGGCAAAGACGCCGGTCACCGCGCAGTTGCGGCGGCCTGGATCCACGTTCGCGGTCGGGAAGCCCAACGTGCGGCCAAGCTGGCGCCCATATTTGACACGGCCGGTCATGGTGTAGGGCCGGCCGAGCATGCGCGCCGCCCGGTCGAGGTCACCCTCGCCTAGCGCATCGCGAATCGCCGTGCTGCTGACGCGTTCGCCGTCGACGAAAACACTGTCTACCTGCACGACGTCAAAGCCGTTATCGCGGCCGCCCTCTTTCAGGTCCGCAATCGTGCCCTGCCGGTCGCGTGCAAAACGAAAATCATCGCCGACCACCAGGCACTTCGTGCCCATGGCCTGGACAACGATTTTGTCGATGAACTCCTGCACGCCGACCTGGCGCATGCGCTCGTCGAATCGGGGGCAGAAAAACCGGTCCACACCCAGCTCATCCAGCAAGGACGCCCGCTCGCGAAATCGCGTCAGCCGGCCCGGCGGTTTGTTACGGCTGAAATACTCGCGCGGCAGCGGCTCGAAAGAAAAGACCAGCGCCGCGGCACCAAGCTCATCCGCCCGTGCCCGCACCTCTCGTATCACGGCCTGGTGACCCAGATGGATCCCGTCGCATGAGCCAATCGTAGCAACGCAGCCCCGCGGGTCGTCCAGGTGGGCTTGCCGGAGTGCGGCCAGGGTCCGATAAACGTGCATCAATTAAAAATCCATTGTGGCGCTTGGGGCGGGAGCGCTCGCGCACAGCGACTTGCGCGGCGCGCCAGCGTCCGGTCCGGGCAAAGGCGCAATTATAGGGAAGGGGTCGCGCTTTGCCCATGCGGATTACTGGCAAATATCGTTTGTCCGGCCTTTGACCTCCCGCCAGGCCGGCACGACAAGCTGTTTCGCAGTGCCGGATGCTTGCGGTGGGCTCCTGTACACGTAGCATCAGTCGCGGGACTGTCCCTTTTCTGGAGGAACACGATGAAAGCCGGGATTTGCGGTTTGCCTCTGCTTGCATGCATCCGCGATGCGCTTGGTGAAAACGCGGTGCGACCGCTTGTGCGGCCAGGCTTTGCCATTGCCGCATGCATTGCGCTCGCAGAACCGGCGATGGCGCAGCAGCAGGGAACCGGGCAAGACGATGCCCGGCAATCGATCGATGAAGTCGTCGTCGTAGCCGATCGTGTCGGCCTGCTGCGTGACCGCGAATCCGATTCGATGTTCGGCATCAAACGCTCGCTTGTCGACACACCACGCTCGATCAGCGTCGTCAGCGAGGTCACGATGGACCGCTATTCCATTGAAACTATCGATGACTTCATCACGACCACGCCGGGTACCTATGGCGGCAGCTTTTTCGGCGTACCAGGCGCCATCAGTGTCCGCGGTCGGCGTGGTGAAAACTATTTCCGCGGCTTCAAGCGAATCACAAACAATGGCTTCTTCCCGCTACCGGTTGGCGCGAGCTCACGCGTAGAGATCATTCGCGGGCCAACGCCGGTGCTGTACGGCGCCGGCCGGGTCGGCGGGCTACTGAATTTCTATCCCAAAACAGTTGCTCAGGAAAATATTTCTTCAGACGACGGAGTGCAGGGATTCACGGAATATACCGTTGGCAGCTATGGCAAGAACAATGTCGCCGCACAACTTACCGCGCC
>CAZLNH010000208.1:0-30028 GCA_964560775.1 uncultured Woeseiaceae bacterium
GACCAGCGCGGATTGAAACGGGGTTGTCACTTCAAGTCTCCTGGTTTGCCGGCTCGCAACGACGGAGTGTCGTCATCGCGAGGAGCGCAGCACTACGTCATCGCGAGGAGCGCAGCACTACGTCATCGCGAGGAGCGCAGCGACGTGGCGATCTCGCACCGACACTGACTCTGCCAGCCGGCGCGAGATTGCCACGCGCTGCGCGCTCGCAATGACGAGTTGCCACGCGCTGCGCGATCGCAATGACCGGTCCGTCAGTCGGCGTGATCGTACTTGTCAAACCACGCGACGATGCGCTCAACGTAATCCTTCTCGAAGTGCACCGGCCAGCCGCCGTGGTGTGCATCCGGGTAGACGACCAGCGTCGAATCGATGCCGCGGTAGCGCAGTGCCTGGTACATCAGCTCGGCGTTCAGCACCGGCACGTTCCAGTCCACGCGCCCGCCGAGGAAGATCGTCGGTGTCTGCACCTTGTCGACGTCGCGGAACGGTGACAGCCTGTCGTAACCTTCGCGGTTCGCCCATGGCGGGCCGAGCTCCCAGTTGTACCACTTCTGGTAGATATCATGGCCATAGTTCGCCTCGATCAGGCTGTGGCCTGCACCGGATGCGGCCGCCTTGAAGCGGTCGGTGCGCGTGATGACGACGTTCGTCATGTAGCCACCGTATGAGTAGCCAGTGACGAACAGGCGGTCCGGGTCGGCATAGCCGAGTTCGATGGCGTGATCCACCGCGCCGATGACGTCCGGGTATTCAGTAATGCCCCAGGTCTTGTAAATCGCGTTGACGAAATCCTGGCCGCGGCCGGTCGAGCCGCGCGGGTTCGGCTCGATCACGACATAGCCCTGCGCGGCCAGCCACTGCGCACGGAAGCTGTAGCCCCACGTAAATTGCGCCACCGGGCCGCCGTGGATATTCAGTATCGCCGGATAACGCCGGCCGGCCTCGTAGTCGGGCGGCAGCGTTACGAACGCTTCCACCACCGTGCCGTCATCGAGCGTGTACGACACCTTTTCCTGCTGCCCGAGCTGCCGCGAGGCGAAGAATGCCCCGTTGACGTCGGTGAGTGGCTGCAGCGCACCGCCTTGCAGCCGGTACAGGTCATGGGAGCGATTGCTCGTCGCCACCCTGACAACGACAGTACCACGTGCATCGACATCGAAGCCTGACACAACCCGGTCGCCCTCGAGCAGTCGTTCAATACGCCCGTCGCGCACGCGCACGCGGGCAAGGTGCCGGCCGCCGTGCGACTCATACGCCAGGTAGATGTGCGAACCGTCAGCGGAAAACTCAAAGTCCCGTACCCAGCGATCGAGATCGGCCGAAAGGATGCGCGGTTCGCCGCCGGCGGCCGGAACGATCGTCAATCGGTTGATGCCGTAGACGCCGTCTACGGCGCTCACGTAAGCGACGAATTTGCCGTCCGGGCTGAAAGCAGGACTGCTTTTGACATCAGTGTCATTGGTCAGGCGTGTCAGTGGCCGTTCGTCGTCACCTGTTGCCGCCGACACGAGCCACAGGTCGTCGCGATAGTAGCGGTCCGGCTCGTCTTCGCGATTGCTGACAAAGACGACCGTGTCACCGTCCGGTGCCCAGGCCGCGTCGCCCTCGCTGTAGCGCCCGTCCGTCAGCTGCGTCAGTGTTTCGCTGTCGAGGTCGTATGTATACAGGTGATCCGACGGCCATTCGGTCAGGTAACCTTCACCGCCATCGCGCTTGAACTGCAGGCGCGTAATGACCCAGGGTTTGCTGGTTTCGGCATCGGCCTCGTTGTCGGTGTCTGCCCCGGCAATATCGGCATCGTCGTCAACCTCGGCCTCGTCATCTGACGCGTCGTCGTCCATCACCAGCAGCAGTTTCGACTGGTCGGGTGAAAATTTGAGTTCAGAGACGCCGCGCTCGAGCTCTGTCAGCTGCTCAGCTTCGCCGAAGGAATCGAGCGGCAGGCGCCACAACTGGCTTGAGCCCGAGCGGTCGGACAGGAAAAAAAGATAATCGCCTTCCTTCGACCATGTAGGCGACGATGCGCGAACGCCGCTGGCCGTCACTGCGCGCGCGTCGCCGCCGCGCGTCGGGACGACGTGAATGCGATCATCGAAAGTGTAAGCGGTAAGGCGCCCGTCGGGAGACAGCACGGGCCCTCCAATGGACTTGACCGCTTCGATATCGTCCAGCGTCAGCAGGCGCGGAGCGTTGTCGTTATGGTCATGCGCATCGACGGGCAGATGGCCGGTCAGCGTCAGCAGAATGGCGGTGTGCAGCAAAGCATGCAGCGTTCGATACATCATGGCGACCCTGTTTTGTTTTGGTTGTAACGATGCAGAACGATCGGGCCCGAGTTCACCTGTCCGGCTGTCCGATTCCCCAATCCTGCGCCCCGCCGGTACGGTAACCGCGCAGCCGGGTGCGCAACAGGCGTAACTCATAATATGAATTTGTGGCGGACTGACCGATTGCTGCGTGCTTCAATTCCAGCAAGAAACGCGCCTCCGCCTCGTCAACAAGGGTCCGCCATGCAGTACGCTCGCCACAACGCCGCCGCCCTCTGCCTGATACTCGCATCGGTGCTGCCGATCAGTGCCTCGTGCACGGCAGCGCAAGACAACGACCCTCGCAACGTGCTGATACGGGATGTCCGCATCGTCGATGGCACCGGAGCGGCGGCGTACCCGGGTGACGTACGGCTCGACGGCGGGCGCATCGCGGCTATCGGCTTGCCGGGCGTCATTGCAGCGCTCGGGACGGAGACGGTCATCGAGGCGCAGGGTCTCGTACTGGCCCCCGGCTTCATTGATACGCACAGCCACGCGAATCGCGATTTGCTCGAGCAGCCCGACGCAGTGCCGGCCACCAGCCAGGGCATCACTACGATCGTCGTGGGGCAGGACGGTGGTTCGCCGTTGCCCCTCAACCAGTTTTTTGACGACATAGAACGAACCGGTTCGGCCATCAATGTCGCATCGTACGTTGGCCACAATACGTTGCGCAGGACGGTGCTGGGCCGGGATTACCGCCGCACCGCCACCGAAGCGGAAGTGGCGGAAATGGCGGAGCTGCTGGAAACCGAGCTCGCGAGCGGCGCACTCGGCCTGTCAACCGGACTTGAATACGAGCCGGGTATTTACTCGGCGGCGGACGAGGTTTTGATGCTTGCGCAACTGACCGCCGATCGCGGCGGACGCTACATCAGCCACGTGCGCAGCGAGGACCGCTGGTTCGAACAGGCACTCGATGAAATCATCGAAATCGGTCGCGTAACCGGCATGCCGGTACAGGTTTCGCACATCAAGCTTGCGATGAAGCGGCTGTGGGGCGAGGCACCACGTATCATCGACAAGCTGGACCGCGCACGCGCGGCCGGCATCGATATCACGGCTGATATCTATCCGTATGAGTACTGGCAATCAAACCTGATGGTGCTGCTGCCCGAACGCGACTACACCGACCGTGCCGCCATCGAAGAAGCGCTGGACCAGATCGCGCCGCCGGACGGCCTGTGGATGACACACTTTGACCCGAATCCCGATTACGTAGGCATGACGTTGACGGATATTGCGGCGGAGCGCGGCGTCGAGCCGGCGGAGGCGTTCATGTACCTGGCCGAAGCGTCGGAACGCATGGAAGAAGAAACGGGCGATGGTGCCGATGCGATCATCGGCACCAGCATGATTGAAAGCGATATCCACGCGCTGCTCAAATGGCCGCACACCAACATCTGCACGGACGGCGCATTCGAAGACCTGCATCCGCGTGCGCGCGGCGCATTCCCGCGCGTACTGGGGCGCTACGTGCGCGAGCAGCAACTACTGACGCTGGAGGAAGCGGTCCACCGCATGACCGGTCTCGCCGCGAGCCACATGGGATTCAAGGATCGCGGCGTCATCAAAGTAGGCGCACACGCCGATCTGGTCCTCTTCGACCCGGCTACGATCATCGACCGCGCCACGCCGTCCCAACCGGAACGCTTGTCCGAAGGCGTGCACGCAGTCTGGGTCGCGGGTGAGGCCGTCTACGAGAGCGGCCACGCAACCGCGTCGCGGCCGGGTACGGTTATCCGGCGCGCTGCTGCAGGCGGGCTATCGTCGTCGCGAGGAGCGCAGCGACGTGGCGATCTTGAACGGGCAATGACTCTGCCAATCGGTGCGAGGTTGCCACGCGCTGCGCGTTCACAATGACGGATCCTGCGTGCTGAGTTACCAGCAATCGTTGGCGTCAGACACCGCGCCCTGTGATCCCTGCTGGCCGGTGCTGGTCAGGCGCAGCACGCCGCAGCGGGCGTAGCCGGCCTGGTCGCCCTGCGGCGTTGCATCGAGCGTGAATGACGACGCGGTTTGAGCCGCCGCGGACACCACGTAGTAGCCTTCGGGCGAAGTGAGCGGCAGTGCGACGCCGCAGTTGGCATCGTTGTAGCTGCTGAAGCGCGTATAGCAGCGCTCGAGTTGCTGGGCCGTTTCCATCAGCGTTGCCTTGCCGTCGGCCAGTCGCGTCTTGCGCACCTGGTTCATATAGGACGGGTAGCCGACCGCAATGATAATGGCGAGCACCGTGACGACGATCATCAGTTCGATCAACGTAAAGCCGTGCGTTTTTGCCCGGCGGGAATCTGCCTTGTTATACATGGTATGCCTGCCTGCTATTTGATCTGGCGCCAGGATTGACGGCCGATACCGACCGCACCGCGTTCGGAAATTCGTATCATCTGGCCTGAAGAGCCGCTCATCACCTTGACCTCGTCCTGGTTGGGACCGAAGCCTGCGATAATGGCCGGCGTCTTGACGATGTTGATGTCCGGTGCAATCCCTGACGGTGGAACCTTGACCTCGTCCCCGTCCTCGTCGGTGATTGTGATCCAGTCACTTTCATCGAACAGGCCGTCGCCGTTGGTATCGAATACCGCGTAGCTGAGCCGGCCGCCATTAAACGTATTGAGTTCCATGACCCAGCTGTCGCCGCCAAAGGCGCACGGATCGGGGTTTGGAATGACGGTGGCGAAAATGACACGGTCGCCGCGCACGGTGGCACGGGACACGACGCGCTCGCCAGCCGGACCGGGTCCGCCGTAGGCGTTGCTCCACTCGAGGTCCAGGTACCATCCCTTGTGGGTCGAAAGGATCTCGTTGGCCGTCACACCGCGCAGGCGCGTGCCGGCAACGGTCGTCTCTGCGAGGATGGATTGCTCGAGTAACTCGCCGCGGCCCGTTATGTCTATGCCATGATCGACGATGCCGTAAAAGGAATCGACGTCCGGGTCGGGCGGCACAACGTTGTCGTCGACACGATAGAAGCTGCCGGTGCCGAAGAACACAGCGTGCAGGCCCTTGTCATTGAACGCAGAAGACAGCGGTGCCGTGATTGCCTGACGCACGCCATCGTCGTCGCGCGCGACAAAGAGCGGTTCCGGATTGTTGCCGGAGCGCAGGCCGGTCGGCGGCTTCCAGTTACTCAGGTTGTTGCCGGGCATATCGAAGCGCCATACGTTGCCTTCGGTATCACCGACGTAGATGCGGTCCGCGACCCGGTCGCTGTTGATGTCAACGACCAAAGGCGCGCCCAGATCACCGCTTCCCGTGACGGAGAACGAATGAATGATGCTGCCGTCGGCCGGGTCAAGAATCCAGATCGTGCCGTTGGCCACGCCGGTCTGGTAGCCGCTGGTGACGACAACGCCAAATTCGCCGTTCGGCAGCGGCGCAACGGCCGGCTGCCCGAGCGTATAGCCCATGTCCGGGTGCGTGAATTCCCACAGCACGCTGGAACTGGTCATCGACTCCGGATTGGTGACGTCCAGTGCGAACACGCTGCGGCCGCCGGCGCCCGTTGAGCCGACCGCGATCGTGCCCCATGCGCCGTTGAAATAGGCGTCGGCCACGCGCGGGCTGCCGTCGACGAAGAATCGGTGCGCGTATTCAGGCACTGTAAGCTCGTGCAGGTTCTCAAATACGTTGTCGGGGACGTACGCAAAGATTTCGTCGCCGCCAGCTGCGGTCAGCGATGCATTAAAGCCGTGCAGCATACCGTCATTGCCGGCAACGACGACCATCGGCGGACGGCCCTGGTACGATACCGACTCGCGAAACGCCTTGTACGCAAGACCGATGCCGCTGCCGAAGAACGCCTGTGACTGTTCCAGCAGCGTGTACCCGAAATCCTGCTGGTGCATGAACTGCGGGTCCGAATTGACGATGTCGCCGAGGCGGCTGTCCCGCTTGCGGAACGGGCCCAGCGGCTGCTCCAGCAGGCGCGAACCGCGCAGGTATTCGAGGCGCGCCTGGCCTACGGCGTTGCTGAGCAACGGGCCGCCGCCGGCATCGATGCGCAGTTCATCCTGTTGCTCGGTCGACAGCGTCGGCCACTTGAATTCGGCGCCGTTTGTCGACACCAGTGATCCGTCGCCCGTCAAGGATGGAGGTGTGTTCGTGAAGATTTTCCGGTTGGTCAGGCTGAACTCGGTGCGCGCATCCAGCTTTGTGGCGGCACTCCAGCTCGGGGTTGTGTCGATGCTGCTGTCGGCGTTGATCCGGAAGGCCTGCAGCTCACCGCTCCAGCGCGTGCTGTCGAACTGCGCCTGGAATACCGCAGTATCGGAACCGAGGCGTGTCGAGTTCGCGGCAACGGACGATGCCGAGCTTCTAAGCTCCGTCGAGATCCGCGCAAACGCTTTGGTCAGGCTTTCAACCATCTGGTTGGCACTGCCGGCCAGGTAGTAATTGTCCGGGCGCGGGAAGTTGACGCCTGCCGGTGTTGCGCGCGGACCGAAGGAAGTCAGCGTCTCGCCGTTGCTGTGCCACCAGTCCAGCGGCAGCGGACCGGTGTGCGTGGCGGGCTCGAAGTCATCCGGGACGCGGAAGCCACCGTACTTGGCGGCGAGGTAGTACTGGTTACGGTCCGGCGTTTCAAGTGACTGTGCCTCGAGCACGTCGACCCAATGCAGCGATGCGGTCTGCGTGCCGGGCAGGTCGTCCCGCAAGTCCGTGGTATTTGCGTGCCAGGCGAGGCCTGCAACAAATGCTGAATTCTCGCGGCCGGTGAATGGCGTATTGATGGCTATACCTTCGAGCTGTGCGACACGTGCCGTTTCCGTCACCACGTTCACCGTGTTGTCGCTGGCTACGGCGGACGGTTTGGCCGGCTCGTCGCCGCTGGCGGTGCTGCCAGGCAGGTTTTTGTCCCGGTGCGTGTAGATATCACCGATTCCCAGCACGACGTTCTTCTGGCACGCGTACTGGATCGGATCATTCCAGTCCGTGATGATCGGAAATCCGTCGGCAGCGCGGCCGGCATTGACGCCGGTTGCGCCCGGCACTTCCGAGTATTCCCGCACGGGCCCCTGGCCTTTCAGATAGCGCAGCGCAGTGTAATAGAGTTCGCTGACAGGATCGATGCTCTTGTGGTCGTTGTTCGTCATCTGCCCGAACTTGTTCAGGTAGTTGATGGCGCCACTGTCCTGGATCGAGACGCCGAGCGCGCCGGCCGTGGCTGTTGCATCGGCTGCGTCGGGATTGCGGTACAGCACGCCGGTATCCGGGTCCCATTCACGATTCGCGTTCGCCTGTTCACCGACATCGGGAACAATTTCCGTCTGGCCGACGAACTTCTGGCGTGCGCGCAGCACGCCGCCGTCGCGCAGCATGTTGTCGTCATTAAGATAGCCGAATACGCCGATCCGGAGTTCGTCGGAGTACTCCTGGATCAGTCCCTCAGGCTTGTGGCCGGTCGGGTAGTACCGGCAGTTGGCTTCCAGCATGCCGGCAACGCAGACCTTGACGCGAATGCTTACCTCGTAAGCGTCATAATTACTAACGGGAGACGCCGGGTTGTATGGTGTGACATCGTCATTGACATCGTCGTCGCCGAGCCGGAAACGCATTCTGTTGCCAAGGCCTTCGATGCGCATGCGCATCCATCCGGTGGTTGCAAACGGTGTAGCTCCTGCGACAGCAAGTATCGAGCTGCCGCTGTCCGGAAACCGGCGATTCGGGTAAATGTCCGTGCCGCCCTGGCCGGTGTGGCGCGCTTTTTCAAGCCACGTTTCACCGGGTACATCGACAACGCGCAGGCCGCCGGTAAGCACGGAGCGAAACGGGTCAATCGTCTGCGTGGCCGCCCAGTTCATGAAGTTGCCGCTCCACTGTCCGGAGCATTGCCGCGCCACGGCGTAGCCAACCGGGTAGAAGTGACGCTGGGATTCCGTCGAGCTGTAACTGTAGTTGTAGCACTTGTTTGGGTCGAAGTAGCCGGCATAGCTCCGGCCACTGTCGTAGGGACCCAGGTTCGCAACACTGAGTATCGTCGGCCATTCAACGGACGGAACCAGCGTCAGGTTACCCGGCACGTTGCCGCCGCCCAGGTACAACGGTGTCTGGGCAATTTCGGCGCTGGCCGGCATCCCCGCCAGCAGCATCCATGCAGCAGCGCAAAGGACATGCACCGCTTTGCGGAGCCGCCGGGGGCGAAGAGCGCTGCGCGAAAAGTCCGTTTTCATCGGGTAGATCCTTTAATTAGCGGCTGCGGTAGACAGTGCGCAATACGACGGAGGTCAATGGATCGCCTCCGTCGTCTTCTGCTCCGCCGTAGCCAACTGCGGTAATACGGAAGTAGAAAAATTCCTCGACCGGCGTGCCGGTTTCGGTGCTTGATCCGGCGGGCCGAATCGAGTCGAGGCGTTCGATAAAGTATCGGGGCTGCTCAGCCACTCCAGCGACTGTATCGGGGTAGGTGATGTAGCCGGCACCGTTCGAGATCACGTCGCCAGACCATACCGGGCGGTCGGTGGAATTAATCTCGTAGTACCCTGCAGCGTCGTTGAATTCCGGCAGGTTGTTGGTCGTCAGCAGGAAATCCTCGGCAGCGCGAATCGACGCCTCGGCGCCCTGGAAGCCGAGATTCCAGTCACGCATGTTGCCGGCCATGCGCTCCTGCATCGTCGATGTGCGCATCGACGTCGTGCTGAGCAATGTCATCAGCAACAGGAAGATCAGTGCAACGATCAATGCCGCGCCTGTCTGTTGCTTCCGGTTATATTCGGGGGTTCGCATGCTGTGGCTCCGGGCCTGATCGATCTAGGGCAGTCGGTTACGTACGCCAACGGTGGTGGAAAACACCTGGCGCAGGCGGCGGTCATCGACCGGGTTGAACTGCGTGCCGCTCAGGTTATAGACGGTCGTATCGACGTCAGTGCCGTACTCGTCGGATGCTCGTCCAAGCAAGGTGACCTCGACGCTCAATACTTGTGTCCAGTCCGCGATGGCGTCAGCGGTGACAAACGAATCAACCGAACCGTTGGCGTCGCTGTCGATGCCGTAGCGAAGCTGCATCGTTTCGATGTCACTGACCAGTTCTTCAGGCAAAAAGCCCGTCAGCGAACCACTCTGGTTCTGCAGGCGCAGCTGGAACAACGCCGGAGCATTGTTGGCGCCCTGGCCGACGTAGAAAGCATAGGCCTGCAGCCGCGCCACTTCGGAACCAAGGCCATAGGTCTGTTCGTCGCCCCAGGTCGGCGACGCGTTGCCCGGCGTGTAGCTGCCGGCGTTGCTGTGTACCAGGTTCACGCCGAAGCCGGTGCCCGTGACGTTCGTTGTCTGGAAGATTGAGGCTTTCTGGCAGTCCGTAACTACAAGGATTTCACCGAGCACGAAATCGTGCGGTTCCGACACGAACAATTGCGCCGAGTCGCTGAATGGCGTTACCAGTGAATGGGCGTTACCGCCGACACTGCGCACGATCAGAACATCGCTGCCGGGCAATACGCGGTTGACGAGCGCGGCTGGCAGCGCGGGCGTCCAGTCCCCGGCAGTGGCCGAGGGCACCGGGTTGGCAGAGCCGGCCGTGAACGTTTCACCGGCCCCGGTGCCGTTGGCATCATGACCCAGCAAGCCGTTCTGGATGTCGTCCCGGAACGAATCCGGTGTGGCGAGATTGTTGTAAACAGTGACGTCCGACAGACAGCCGCTATAGCCTGCCATGCGCGTACCGAATGCGATATGGTCTACGGCAAAGCGGCCATTTTCCTGGATCCGGGACAGGCTGTCGTTGAACGCATAGGTAACGCGGTTGCCGGCGAATACCTGGATCATGCCGGCCGTCAGGAGGAGGCCGAGCACCAGTGCCACCAGCAACTCAACAAGGGTCATGCCACGCATGACGCGAATGTGCGGCAGATTGGCAGGGAAACTCTTCATAATGCTGTTGTTACCTGAAAGACCATTGGAGCCTCCTGGCCCTGGGAGTCGTCCCAACGAATGGACAACGTGAATTCATTGCCATTGCGTGTCACTGAACCTGTGCTTTGTGGCAACCGGCAAGCGAGCGTGTTGCGCCAGATCGAGACGTCCTGTTGTGCGATCGTGCCGACGAGATTCGGTGCGCCGCAGGCAGGTGCCGGGTCCTGGAACGCGATCGTGTATTCGTCGGCCAGTGCCGCCTGCCGGTTGGCCCGCATGCGATCGGCGAAGTCGTACACGAGCGCGGTCGCCTGGGTGCGATGGAAGGCGCTGGTATTGAATTTAAGGGACAGCGTCTGCAGTCCCGCGAGCCCGAGCAGGCCGATCGACAGCACGACCAGCGCCACGAGGATCTCGACCAGTGTCAGGCCAGTGCAACGGCCGAGCGACGCCAATTGTGTCCGATTGTGTTGCCGGCGGATCATCAGCATGCGACCCGTGCTACCGAGATTCGGCCGGCGACGTTGACGGCAATGTCGCGGCCCTGGTCGCCACTGCAGTCCGGCAGCCTGACCTGGAGTACGGGCAACGGCGCGCTGGCGAGTGCGCCGCGTGCCTGGAACTGGAACTGCGACACGTTGGCGCTTAGCACGCCGGCGCCGCCGCTGCGCTCAGACCATGTCCGCAATACTTCGCCACCCGGCCGCCGCACGATCCAGCCTGTGCTCCAGTCGGTGCTGCCACTGCAGGTGGCGCCGTCGGTCGAGCTGCAAACCTGTATCGGCACGCCACGACGCGTGGCCTCACTGCGACCGAGATTGAGCGCCGTGATAAGGTCGTTCGAATGAGTCACCGCGCGATTGTTCTGTACCATGCTTGAAAAGCCGGGTACGCCGACAGACACGATGATTGCCCCGACTGCCAGCGTTATCATCAGTTCGTACAGCGTGAATCCCTTGTTTCTGTCGATCCTGGTCACTTGAATATCCTGTTTCGTAGGCTTCAGTTGTGAGTTCTCAGCGAATTGAGAACGAATTGTCCTGATGTGCGAAAAAAGCGGCGTGATTGGCATCGCAGATTGCGGAAAGTGGGCCGGATATCCGACGAACGGCCGGATTCGTGCGACCGGCGGTCGGTTTCCGGCACCGCGCACGCGCATCGATCCCGCGGCGTTTTGACATAAGCATCTCGAACGGTGTAAATACCCGAGGCAGCCGCCGTGGCGCGGCCGCCTCCCGATGACGAATGGACAGCCGGGCCCGGCTTGAGCGAGCGGGCTTGCCGGCTTTTGCCCCTGAAAGCGGAACTCGATGACTGAAAACAGGTTAGTGATGCACAGCAGGTACAGCAGCGGTAGCCGCCCGGCGGGATTGCTCACGGTGCTGGCTGGGATGCTGTGCACCGGGCCGCTCGCGGCACAGCCGGATTCGGCTGCCGCGCCGGATTTTGCTGCATGTGTCGCTGGCCTTGAGGACCGGGCACGCGCCGCGGGTATCAGTGACGCGGTCGTCACCGGCGTGCTTGGCAAAGTCGAGCAGATCGAGCGAGTCATCGAACTGGACCGCAAGCAGCCGGAGTTCACACAAACGTTCGCCGATTATTACGACCGCCGCGTGACCGCCGAACGCGTCGAGCAGGGGCGGCAATTGCTGGCCCGGCACCGGACGTTGCTTGACCGCATACAGCGCGAGTCCGGCGTCCCTGCCCATTACCTCGTCTCATTCTGGGGCCTCGAAACCAATTTCGGTGCCTACTTCGGCAATATGCCGGTGCCGGATTCGCTCGCAACGCTGGCCTGCGACCCCCGGCGCAGCGGGTTTTTCGCCGACGAACTGATGGCCGCCCTGAAGATTATCGATGCCGGCGACATCGCCGCGGACGACATGCTCGGTTCGTGGGCGGGCGCGATGGGCCACGTACAGTTTCTGCCCTCTGTCTACCTTGAATATGCCCGCGACGGTGACGGCGATGGCAAGCGGGATCTCTGGGGCAGCGTGCCGGATGCCATGGCCTCCGCCGGTAATTTCCTCAATCATCTTGGCTGGCAGCGCGGCTTGCGCTGGGGCCGCGAAGTCAGGCTGCCGGATGATTTTGACTACGGACTTTCCGGGAGGGGCAATTCGCAGCCCCTGCCAGCATGGGTCGATATCGGCGTGACGGACGTCTGGGGCCGCGCGCTGCCCCGCCTGCCGCTGCCAGCGTCGGTCCTTGTGCCGGCCGGGCACACCGGGCCGACGTTCATCGTCTATGACAATTTCGACGTCATCATGCGCTGGAACCGGTCGGAGTTTTACGCGCTGGCAGTCGGCAGGCTTGCCGACCGCATCGCCGGCGCCGGGGTGTTGTCTCGCTCACCGGCTACCGGTGATCCGGTTACCCGCGAGCAGGTTCGCCAGTTGCAGGCAGACCTCAAGCAGCTCGGCTACGACCCCGGTGAGCCGGACGGCATTTTCGGACCTGCCACGCGTGCAGCGTTGGGCAAATTCCAGAAGAGCCTGGGCCTGATCGCGGACGGGCACCTCGATACCGGTATCATGGCCGAGGTACGCGAAGCTGCGACCCTTTCCCTGAATAACAACGAGCAAGACTGAACTATGCCGAAAACGAGTCGCAGGAAATCCTCCATCCGCCGGTTGATGGTTGCCAATCGGGGAGAAATATCCATACGCGTGATGCGTGCCGCGACGGAGCTCGGCATCGGCACGGTTGCCGTTTATTCGCACGAAGACCGGTTTGCATTGCATCGTTTCAAGGCGGACCAGAGTTTCCTGATCGGGGAACCGGGTGCGCCTATCGCCTCGTACCTTGATATGGACGAGCTGGTGCGGGTTGCTCGGTTATCCGGTGCCGATGCCATACACCCGGGCTATGGGTTCCTGTCGGAGAATCCGGATTTTGCCGATGCCTGCACGGAGGCCGGGCTGCTGTTTGTCGGGCCGACGTCCGATGTCATGCGAAGCCTCGGCAACAAAGTCTCGGCGCGGCGGTTGGCCGAGGCAGCCGGCGTTCCGGTAATGCCGGCGTCGGCGCCGCTGGCTGCGGATGTCGACGAAGCATTGTCGACGGCCGAGGGGCTCGGGTTTCCGGTGATGCTCAAGGCGAGTTGGGGCGGCGGTGGCCGCGGCATGCGTATCATTCGGTCCGCCGACGACCTGCGGGAGCAGTTCGATAGCGCGCGGCGCGAAGCGCGCGCGGCATTCGGCAATGACGAGGTGTATTTCGAGAAGCTCGTCGAACGCGCGCGACATGTCGAGGTGCAGATCCTCGGTGACAAGCACGGCAACCTCGTGCATCTTTTTGAGCGCGATTGCACGGCGCAGCGCCGCAACCAGAAAGTCGTCGAGCGTGCGCCCGCACCGTATCTCGATGCAGGCCAGCGCGAGGAGCTGTGCGGTTACGCGCTGGCACTCGGCAAGCAGGTTGGATACACGCACGCCGGTACCGTGGAATTCCTGATGGATGCCGATACCGGCGCCTTCCATTTCATCGAGGTCAATCCGCGTGTGCAGGTCGAGCACACGGTGACCGAGGAAGTCACCGGTATCGATATCGTCAAGGCACAGATCCGCATTGCCGAGGGTGCGCGCATTGGTGATGTCGACAGCGGCGTGCCGCGGCAGAAAAACATAAAACTGAACGGTCATGCAATGCAGTGCCGTGTTACGACGGAGAATCCGGAAAACAAGTTTGTGCCCGACTACGGCCGCATTCGTGCCTACCGCGGTGCTACCGGCTTTGGCATCCGGCTGGACGGCGGCACCGCGTATTCAGGTGCTTTGATCACACCGTTTTATGATTCCCTGCTGGAGAAAGTGACCGCATGGGCGCCGCGTCCGGAAGAAGTCATACGCCGCATGGACCGCGCGTTGCGCGAGTTTCGCATACGTGGCGTCACGACCAACCTGGTGTTTCTCGAGCAGCTGATCAATCATCCGTCGTTTCGCGATGCCAGTTATACGACACGTTTCATCGACGACACGCCCGAGTTGTTCAGGTTTCCCCGGCGGCGTGACCGCGCTACCCGGCTACTGCGTTTCATCGGCGACGTGCAGGTCAATGGCAACCCGGAGGTCGAGGGCCGTATCGAAGCTGTCCAGCGGACGGCTGCGCCGCTGCCGGCGCTGCCGGATGCGCCGCCCCCTGAAGGTTCCGTCCAACGCCTCGAGGCTCTCGGGCCGCAGGGATTCTCACGCTGGATGCTCGAGCACCCGCAAGTGCTGATGACCGACACGTCGATGCGCGATGCACACCAGTCGCTGCTTGCGACCCGCATGCGCAGTGCCGACATCCTCGGAATTGCGCCTGCATATGCAAAACTGCTGCCCGAACTGCTGTCGGTCGAATGCTGGGGCGGTGCAACTTTTGATGTGGCCATGCGCTTCCTGAAGGAGGACCCGTGGCAGCGGCTGACCGGGCTCAAGGAACGCATTCCGAACATCCTGCTGCAGATGCTGCTGCGGGCATCCAATGCAGTCGGCTACACAAGCTACCCTGACAATGTCGTGCGTGCGTTCGTGTTGCAGGCGGCCGAACGCGGTGTCGACCTGTTTCGCGTGTTTGATTCCCTTAACTGGGTCGAGAACATGCGCGTTGCGATCGATGCCGTCAACGAAACCGGCAAGCTGTGCGAGGCGGCTATTTGCTACACCGGCAACCTGATGGACCCGGCCGAGAAGCAGTACAACCTCGATTACTACCTGACGATGGCGCGCCAGCTCGAGGCGGCCGGCGCGCATATTATCGGGATCAAGGACATGGCGGGCGTCTGCAAGCCAGCCGCTGCATCCCGGCTCGTCGGCGCGCTGAAGCAGGAGGTCGGCCTGCCGGTGCATTTTCATACCCACGATACGAGCGGCATATCCGCGGCCAGTGTGCTGGCGGCTATCGATGCCGGTGCCGATGCCGTCGACGGGGCCATCGATGCTATGAGTGGCCTGACGTCACAGCCGAATCTCGGTGCGATTGCCGACGCTTTGCGCGGCAGCGATCGGGACCCTGGCCTGTCGCGCGCGGGGTTGCGAAGTATTTCACGCTACTGGGAAGTAACCCGGGAGTACTACGAAGCGTTAGAGAGCGGTATCCGTGCCGGCACAGCGGATGTCTACCGGCATGCGATGCCCGGCGGCCAGTACACAAACCTTCGCGAGCAGGCGCGTTCGCTCGGGCTCGAGCACCGCTGGCCGGAAATTGCCGAGCGCTACGCACAGGTCAACGAGATGTTTGGCGATATCGTCAAAGTGACGCCCAGCTCGAAAGTCGTCGGCGACATGGCATTGACGATGGTCACCGGCAACCTGACACCGGCCGAGGTACTCGACCCGGACCGTCCCGTCGCATTCCCGGAGTCTGTCGTGTCGTTGTTTCGCGGCGACCTCGGCCAGCCGCCCAACGGCTGGCCAAAAGACCTGCAGGCAAAAGTGCTGGGCGATGCAGAACCGATTACGGGCCGGCCAGGGGAGACGATAGCCAGCGCCGATCTCGATGCGGCGAAAACCGATCTGCAGGCAAAGATACACCGCAAGGTAAGCGACGATGAACTGATGTCCTGGCTCATGTACCCGCAGGTGTTCGTGAAGTTTGCCGAGCACCAGCGGGAGTTCGGGGACGTCAGCCTGCTGCCAACGCCGGTGTTCTTTTACGGACTGCGTGAAGAGGAAGAAATTGCCGTCGATATCGAGAAGGGCAAAACGCTGATTGTCCGGCAGCTCGGCATCAGTGATCCGGATGACGAGGGCAATCGCAAGATTTTCTTCGAGCTGAACGGCCAGCCGCGTACGGTCATAATCGCGGACCGCAATGCATCTGCAAGCGTAAAGCCCAATCGTCGCGCCGATGACGGCGACCCGTTGCAGGTTGGTGCACCGATGCCCGGGCTCATCGTGGGCATCAATGTAAGCAAGGGCCAGAAAGTCTCGGCCGGCGATGCACTGGTTGCTATCGAGGCGATGAAAATGGAGACACAGGTGCGCGCCGAGCGTGATGGCGAGATTCGCGAAATTGCCGTATCCGCCGGGCAGCAAGTCGATGCACACGACCTGCTTGTTATCTACGCAGACTCCTGAGAGTCTGCGGAGCACCCCGTCATCGCGAGGCGCGGAGCACCTCCGTCACCGCGAGACGGGCAGCACCTCCGTCATTGCGAGACGGGCAGCACCTCCGTCATCGCGAGACGGGCAGCACCTCCGTCATCGCGAGGCGCGGAGCGCCGTGGCGATCTCGCACGGACAATGGCTCTGCCAATCGGACCGAGATTGCCACGGCGCTGCGCGCCTCGCAACGACGGATTTCGGGCTACCCCGCGCCGCCGAACAGGCTTGCGATAAGCATCATCGCCAGGAAAACACCAACCCACAGCACCATGCTCCCGGTCGGCCAGCTCCTCGCCAGTATCGATTGCACGCTTTCGGTGCCGGCCGCGTAGACACCACCGTCTCTGCGAAACGCAGACTTTTGGTCTTGCAGCACCGATGTGATTGACCGCAGCATCGCGAGCACGAAGCGGGACACGGCAGGCAGCGCCTTGCGCCACAACCATTCCGCATCGACATTGGTGGCGCGGAGTTCGGCGGGATACAGGCCACTGCGGTGCAGGAAAACAACGCCGAGGATGGCAAAGGCCAGCAACTGCAGTTGCGTCAGCACGTGCGTCAGGTCGTACGGTGAGTAGTCGGCGTCAAATGGAAGGATGTTGTACAGAATGCCCGGATAAAAGCCGATGGCAAGGCAGACGATAGCTGCTATCGACATTGCCGCCAGCATGTTGATCGGGGCTTCCCGGGTCCGGATACCGGAGTCATGCGCGAAAAATGCAAAGTACGGGATCTTGATTCCGGCATGTTCCAGCACGCCCGCCGATGCGAACAGCATGGCGAGCCAGATGGCCCAATGGCCTTCGTAGAGCAGGGCGGTCATGATCATCGACTTGCTGACAAAGGCACTGAACAGCGGGAACGCCGAAATGGTCAGTGCACCGATGATGCACAGTGTGGTCGTGATTGGCATGCTCTTGTAAAGACCGCCAAGGTCGGACGCCTTGGTGCGCCCGGTCATGTGCAGCACGGCACCCATCGACATGAACAACAGGCCCTTGAAAAACACATCGTTAAAAGCGTGAGCCACCGCCCCGTTCATCGCCAGTGACGTGCCGATGCCGATGCCGCAAACCATGAAGCCGAGCTGGTTCATCATCGAGTAGGAAAGCACTCGGCGCAGGTCGTTTTCGATAACGGCAAAAAAGATCGGGTAACAGGCCATGATCGCGCCGATATAGATCAGCGGTTCGGCACCCGGGAATCCGCGTGCCAGCGCGTAAACAGCCACTTTGGTCGTGAACGCGCACAGGAAGACCGTGCCGGTTGCCGTCGAAGCCGGGTAGGCGTCGGTTATCCAGTTATGCAACAGTGGGAAGCCGGCCTTGATGCCGAAGGCCAGGAAAATAAGCCATGCGGCGGGTGATTCCAGGCCGAGCGCAGTAAAGGACAGGTCGCCGGTGGTATAGCCGTGCCAGATCAGTCCCGCCATCAGCAGCACGCCGGAGGAAACCTGGTAGATAAGGTAACGGATGCCGGCGTGCAGGGACTGTTCGTCACGCGATGCCCAGACGAGGAAGGCGGAACTCAACGCCAGAATTTCCCAGAACACAAACAGCGTGACGAGGTCGCCGGCGAACACGGCACCGACCGCACTGCCCGCGTAGATGATTCCGGATACCTGCTGCAGCGTGTCCCGCACGTGCAGCGCGAAGAGCACAGCCAGGAAGGCTCCGAAGTGGAACAGGTAGCCAAACATCAGGCTCAGCTCGTCGACCCGGTAGGGCATGAGCTCGAGATCCATGATGCGGTAGGTCGTCATCGTGCCGGTTTCGACGCCGAGTAATTGAACCAGGCCGACGACCGGTGCTGCCAGCAGGATCGCCGAACGAAGCCAGCCCCGCGTCACGAACGCAAGGACGCCCGCGACCAGGAACGGCAGAAACGGATGAAATTCCGGAATCGTCATCGGTCGTAGTACCCTTCGTCACGCATGATCAGCCGCCGCAGGCCCTTCGCCGCCATGACGACGCCGACAAGGGCAACAAAACCGTACAGGGCATAGAACGCAGGAATGCGTTCCGCAGGCGTGCTGATATGGCGATGCACGACAAAGTCAGCGATAAACAGCAGTGCGCATGCAATGTAGATGAAGCGCCGCACCAGTCGCTGGTTCGCCGGTTTGTCCACCCATCCCTGTTCCTGCTGCTCAGTTGCCATGTTCTTGCTTCCTGTCGGCCGAATTACGGGTTGCCCCCGCCGGCGATAAGCACGGCCAGGTCATAAATGCTGTCCGGGAAAAAGAAAAAGAATACACAGGCGGCACTGGTAATGCCCATTGCCAGCAGACAGGCAACCGGTGCTTCATGGATGCCGTTTGCCGTACCAGTGGGTGCGCGGAAAAAGGCGCGCATCGGAATGACGAGCAGATACGCGATATTCAGCAGCGAACTGAGCAGCAATACGCCGAGGAGCAACAAGTGCCCCGCGTCGATGGTTGCCATGACCAGGTACCACTTGCTCCACATGCCGGCAAACGGCGGCAGCCCGACGATGCTGAAGGTGCCGATCGCAAATGCCGCGAAAGTCAGCGGCATGCGCCGGCCCAGTCCGTCGAGCTGGCTGACTTCAGTCTTGTGCGCAGCGACCATGATCGCACCGGCCGCGAAGAACAGCGTAATCTTTGCGAATGCGTGCATGGCAATGTGCATGCTCCCGCCGAGTATGCCGAGCGGCGTTGCCAGCAAAGCACCAAGAACGATGTAACCCAACTGGCTGACGGTCGAATAGGCCAGTCGCGCCTTGAGATTGTCCTTGGTCATTGCGATCAGTGATGCGAGCAGTATTGTCGCTGCAGCGACATACAGCAGCCAGTCGTTTGCCGCGGCACTCGTGATCGTGTCAAGGCCGAACAGGTAGACAGTTACCTTGAGCACGGTGAAAACGCCGGCCTTGACGACCGCGACCGCATGCAGCAACGCGCTGACCGGTGTAGGTGCCACCATCGCCGCCGGCAGCCAGCGATGGAACGGCATCAATGCAGCCTTTCCGATGCCGAATACGAACAATGCGTACAGCACGCCGATCAGCCAGGCCGGCGTTTCCTGGCTGAATATGCCGCCGTCCGTGAAATCAAGTGTGCCGGTAACCGACCACGTCCAGCCGATCGCCAGCAACTGAAACGCGATCGATGTACCGATCAGTATCCCGAGATAAGTGCGGCCGCCGCGTTTTGCGGCATCGGTGCCAGCGTGGGTGACGAGCGGATAGGTCGATATCGTCAGCGCTTCGTAAAACAGGAACAGCGTGAACATGTTGTCGGCAAACGCCACGCCCATCGTGCTGGCTATCGCGATGGCGAACGCAACATAGAAGCGGGTCTGGTTTTGTTCGTGGTGCGCGCGCATGTAGCCGATGGCGTAGATCGATGTAACGATCCAGAGTGATGCGGCAATCAGCGCAAACAGCATGCCGAGGGGTTCCGCCGAAAGCGCGATGGACAAGCCGGGCAGGGTTTCAACGAGCAGTACGGCGGGCCGGTCGCCGGCCATGACGCCCGGCAACAGCGTGTAGACGATGGCGAGCAGCGCAGCACCGGTTGCGAGCGTTATCCCTTCGCGAACATTGGGCCAGCGGCCGGCGGCGGCAATCAATATTGCCGCAACGGCCGGGACGACAAGCGCCAGCTGAAGTGCCTGCGGCCCGTTCATGGCGCGGACCCCAGCAGCCATTCGGCGGCCCGTGCTGCCAGGCCCGCCGAGTACCGCGTGTCAATCCCGAACCACAGGTTCGCGGTGACCAGCACCCACGTCGGCACCAGCAGCGACAGCGGCGCTTCCTGGACGTTACTGTTCGCCGCCGGCAGTTCCCGGAACCACCCTGCCTCGACGACTTTCCAGACGTACATGACGGCAATCAGGGACGTCAGCAGAAGGGCGAGCGCCAGCCACCACCACCCCTGTTCCAGCGCAGCAACGATCAGGTACCACTTGCTGATGAACCCGGCGGTCAGCGGCACGCCGATCAGGCTCAAGCCACCCAGGGCAAAAGCCGACATCGTCCACGGCATGGCATGACCCAGCCCCGCGAGGTTATCGATACGCGTTGAGCCGATGCGGTAGGCCACGGCTCCAAGGGCGGCAAACAGCGCCCCCTTCATCAGCGCGTGGTTAAACATATGAACGATGGCTGCGGTCAGTCCCGCCGCCGTCGCGATCGACAGACCGACGACCATGTACCCGATCTGTGCGATGCTCGAATACGCCAGCAGGCGCTTCGCATCGGACTGTGACAAGGCCATGAAGGATGTGACAACGATGCCAACGACAGACAGCGCGATAAGGATTTGCTGCAGCGGCATCTGCCCGAAGCTGAAACCGACGCCGAATACCGTAAACAGCACCCGCAGCAGCATATAAACAGCGACTTTGGTGGCCGTTGCCGCAATGAAAGCGCTCACGGCCGACGGTGCGTAGGTATAGGCGTTTGGCAGCCACAGGTGCAGGGGGAACAAGGCAAGTTTCAGCCCGATGCCCGCCACAAGGAATGCGAACGCGGTATGTACGGTCCTCGAATCGAGTACCGCCGGCAAGCGGCCCGCCAGGTCGATCATATTCAGCGTGCCTGTCATCGAGTACAGCAGGCCAACGCCGATCAGGAAAAATGTGGCGCCGATAGTACCCATGATCAGGTACTGGTACGCCGCGGTCAGTGCGCGGCGATCGCGTCCCAGTGCGATCAGTGCGTAGCTCGATAGCGACGAGATCTCGAGGAACACGAACAGGTTGAAGATATCACCGGTCGCCGTGATGCCGAGGAGGCCGGTATACGTCAGCAGAAACAGGCAATAAAAAAGCGACAGGTTGTTGCGGTCGATCTCACCCGGAATGCTGCGACCGGCGAACGGTGTTATGACGGCGCCGATTGCAGTGACGATCAGCAGTACGAACGCGTTCAGCGCGTCGATACGAAGTTCGATGCCCCAGGGTGGCTCCCAGCCGCCCATCGCATAACTGATGACCGACGAGTCGATGACGCGCGCCATGATCGCAACGGCTATGCCGAACACGACCCAGCTCACCGCGGTTGCCAGCAACCACGGCAGGCGGTTGTTCGGCAAGGCCGCAGCGATTGGCGCCGCAAGCAGCGGGATGACGATCAGTAATGCCGGCAATTGATCCATTGTTTAGGGCTTGTTTCCTGGTGGTCGGACGATCAGAAGTCGGCGTCCTGCAAGTGGATTTCGTCTTCTTCCGCCGTACCGTAGGCTTCCCGGATGCGGACCACGAGCGCGAGACCCAGTGCTGTCGTTGCGACTCCGACGACAATGGCTGTCAGGATAAGTACATGCGGCAAAGGATTGCTGTAGAGCGTTACACCTTCTTCAAGTATCGGCGCGGCACCCCCGGTAACGTAGCCGATACTGATATAGAGGATGAAAACGGATGTCTGGAAAATATTCAGTCCGACAATCTTCTTGATGAGATTGCCGTGGCTGATGACGGTATAAAAGCCCGCCATCATCAGGAAGATGACGACCCAGTAATTGTAATGGCCGAGCAGATCCATCAGCTGGCCCCGTCCGTACGTCCGCGACCTGCGAGCGAATAAAAGATCATCGCCATCGTTGAACTGACCGTCACGCCGACACCCAGCTCAACGAGCAGGATTCCGTAATGCTCGCCATGCGACGGATGCGCCGGTGTCAATGTGCCGTAGTCGAGAAAGTTGCCGCCGAGCATCAGGTTCAACACGCCGGTACCGCCGTATATCAGGACACCGCCCAGCGACAGCAGGCGCAGTATTTCCGGCGGGGCCACGCGTGCAGCGTTCTCCAGGCCGAACACCAGCGCGTAGAGAATCAGTGCCGCGCCGATGATGACGCCGGCCTGGAAACCGCCGCCCGGGCCGAAATCCCCGTGAAACTGCACATAAAGTCCGAACAGCAGGATCAGCGGGAGGTTGAATTTCGTAACGACGCGCAGGATGTGATGGTGCTGCATCAGTCGTCCTCCCGCTTTCGGCGCAACAGGCGTCCGCTGCCGAGCAGCACGAGTACGCCCATGCCAGCGGTGAATACGACAACGGTTTCGCCGAACGTATCGTAGCCGCGGTAGCTGGCCAGCACCGAGGTGACGACGTTCGGAATACCAATCTCGGAGCCTGACTCCTGGAGATAGCGGGGCGCGACATGCTGATGCACCGGGTTACCCGGATCGCCAAACGCCGGAATATCGAGCGTTCCGTAAATCAGGAAGGCGCCGGTGACTGTTACGACCGCGAGCGGCAGCAGTCTCCGATGAAGTGGTCGAGGGGCGCTGGGTCGCTCGTCGCGGGACATCAGGGCGAGCGCAGCAAGCATCAGAACTGTTGATATGCCGGCGCCGACAACCGCCTCGGTAAAGGCCACATCCGGCGCATCCAGCGTGACGAACAGTGCAGCCGACAGCAGGCTGTAGATGCCGAACAGCATGACAACGGCAAACAGGTCACGGAGCTTGATGACTGTAACGGCAACGACGGCCAGAAACGCCAGCAGGATAATGTCAATCAGTGCTTCGATGATGCGTCCTCCTGATCCTGTTGAGCCACAAGAGGTTCCACGCCGTCATGTCGTGCAGCCTTGGCGAGCGCATGCGTCGCCGTCGGACTTGTCATCCACAGGAACGCAAGGATAAAAACCAGTTTTGCGGTTGCCAGGGACCAGCCGGCCAGCAGCATCAGGCCGGCAAGCACGAGGAATGCGCCGAGTGTGTCGGTCAGGCCGGCCGCATGCATACGCGAGAACAGGTCCGGAAACCGCAGTACGCCGATCGCGCCAATCAGGCAAAAGGCCGTGCCAGCGAATATCATGGAAATTGCAATGAATTCAAGCATTACCGCTTACTTCCTCATTGTCTACTTCCGCATGCGGCGTGCCGGGCGCCAGCGCGGCGGCGCCGTATTCGAAAAACCGGAGCACGGCAATAACGCCGATGAAATTAATCAATGAGTAGGCAATTGCGATATCGAGCACGTCAAGGCGGCCGCTGATGAATGACAGCAACGCGATCAACAGCACGGTCTTGGTGCCGAAGATATTGACCGCGAGGATCCGGTCATAGACGGTCGGTCCGACTATGGCGCGAACCAGTACGAGTGCCATCACAACGAGGATGGCCAGCGCCGCCGCTACGAGCGTCATTGTCTGTTCCCCGACTCGCGCCTGGTTACGTCATCCGTGTCTGGCACGCGTGCATCCATGCCGCTGTCCACCACGCCCTGTGCAATATCAGGATGCAAGGCATGAACCCGTATCGAGCCTGGATCCAAATCCAGGCTGACAGTGCCCGGTGTCAGCGTTATCGAATTCGCGAAAACCACGAGGCCGAGATCCGAGTGCTGCCGCGCCGGGACGTCGACAACAACGGGTTGTACGGCTGTCGAGGGTCCGAGTACCCGCCGGGCGACGTCCAGGTTGGACTTGATCATTTCCTTGAACAGCCAGGCCCAGTACCACGACAGGCGCGCCATCAAATTAAACGGATAACTCTCGCCATCAACAATGCGCATGCGCGCGGCGAGCCACACGACGAGTGCGATCGACAGCGCACCGAACACAAGAATCAGTGCTTCAAAATGCCCGGACAGCAGCAGCCAGAGCACCGTCAACGCTGCGGCAAGTTTGAGGTTCTGCATCACCCGTTTGTGCCTCGCAGTCTATTGATTGACAGCAGCATCGGAACGGGCGGCTTTGCGCACTCCGGCATCGGCAACCCGCTTTGCAAAACCGCTCTGACTGTCACGTTGGCCCCCCGTTCTTTGTTCTGCACGGTGCAATTTTTCTGCGAAGAGTTTAATGGCATACGATGGCAAATACCATATTCAACATGATCGGCGGTGTGTCGGGGCCGGGTGGCGACAACGTAATGCTTGCCGGAATCGCATCGACACTTATTAATAGAGAGCACACTACAGTGCGCCGGCATCCGGCAAGACAGAGAGCACGGCACTGGCCCGGTGCGACTTGCGGGGGGAACCATACGTTATAGCGCTTGTCCCAGGCGCACTATGCAGTTCTGCATGGGCTGGCGTACAATCGGCCGACGAGCAAGTGTGGGCAATCAACGTGAAACGACGGGGAACAAGAACTGGCAGGACGGGCAATTGGCAGCTTACGTGGCTGGCAGTGTTAATCGTGGCCTGGATGCAGGTGGCCGTTGCCGGACACCAGTTTGAACATTCCGCGACCGCGGTCGCCGATACCTGTGACATTTGTACCCAGCTTGAGCGCGCCGGCGGTGCACTGGCCCCGGCACTTGCCGATGCCGGGCTGTTTTCCGCACGCGTCGTGGCCGTTGTTCCGGCTACCGGCTCTCCATCGGTCGCGGCGGCCGCCGCCTACTCGCCACGAGCACCGCCCGTACTCTGATCCATCTTGACGGCCGGCAGCGATGCCGTCCCGAGCATTGCGGCGATACCTGCCGCGAATTCGCGTAAAGATCCGATCGGAGCAAGGAATGAATACCGAAATCAAGCCCGTGCGTGCGCTGGCACTTTGCTGCCTGCTGGCAGCCGGCAGTTTGCCGTTCGATGCCAACGGCCAGGAAGAGTCCAGTGATGACGAGCATCATGACCTCGAAGAAATTACCGTTACCGCCACGCCGTTGCGGCGTGCAATTGAACAGCTTGCGCAGCCGACAGACATCCTGAGCGGCGATGAACTTGTCCGCAAATCGTCGACAAGCATCGGTGAAACAGTGTCGCGCGAGCTGGGCGTGACATCGACTTACTTTGGCCCGGTGGCGTCGCGCCCGGTTATTCGTGGCCAGTTTGGCGAACGCATACAGGTGCTTTCCAACGGCCTGGATGTGCTGGATGCGTCCGCGCTTAGTGAAGATCACCAGAGTTCGGTCGAGGGCATCCTGGCGCAACGAATCGAGATCATTCGAGGCCCGGCAACGATGCTTTACGGTACCGGTGCATCGGGCGGGCTGGTTAATGTCGTTGACCGGCGTATTGTGGAGTCGGGCATTGAAAAAACGTTCTCCGGCGAGGTTGCTGTCAACGCCTCTGGTGCCACCGATGAGCGAACGGGTGCCGGCTGGATGCAATTCGGCAGCGACAGTGTTGCCGTTCACCTCGATTACTTTCGGCGAACGACCGGCAACGTCAGAATCCCGGGATTTGCCGAATCAGCCATACTGCGATCCCTCGAAGAAGAGCGTCACGAAGAAGAGGAAGAAGCGTTCGGTGTCGTGGAGAACTCTGACAGCGAAACCAGCGGCGGTGCGGCCGGCCTGACGCTACATGCGGAAAAAGGCTTTCTCGGTGTTGCTGTCAGCGGATTCGACAGCAACTACGGCGTGCCCGGAGGGCACGGCCACCATGAGGCGGAAGAAGGCGCTGCCGGTGAACAACCAGCGGAAGCGGAGATCATTCGTATCGACCTGGACCAGACACGGACCGATGTGACAGGTGAGTACAATTTTAATAACCTTGTCGAGAAAGCGCGCATTCGTTACGTTCACAACGAGTACGGTCACGTCGAATTCGAGGGCGCTGAAGTTGGCACCCGCTATGATACCGTCGGCGACGATTTTCGGATCGAGCTGACGCAATCGCCAACAGACCGGGTGGAAGGCGTATTCGGCTTCCAATACAAACTGAGCGAGTTCGACGTTATCGGTGAAGAGGCCTTTGTGCCGGACACGGATACCGAGCGCCTCAGCGGATTTGCGTTCCAGGAATTCGCGGTTTCGGACGCGTTGGTCCTGCAGGGAAGTGCACGGCTCGAGACGCAGCAGATAACCGGCAGCACACTGCCCGTGGAATACGATGAGACCGCTGTCGGCGCATCCATCGGGGCGGTACTGTCACTGACCGGCGATATGTCACTTGCAGCCCACCTGTCCCGCAGTGAGCGGCATCCTACATCGACTGAGTTATATGCGAACGGCCCGCATATAGCGGTGCAGCGGTTCGAAGTAGGGTCTGTGATGCTCGGAGACGGCATTCTTGAAAAAGAAGTGTCTACGAATATTGACCTAACGTGGCGCGGCGCGAGGGAACGCGTTTCCTGGTCGCTGACGGGCTTTATTAACAGCATCGACGACTACGTGGGCCTGTTACCCACCACCGCCGAGGAGGATGAACTGCAGGTATTCGAGTACTCACAGTTCGATGCGGATTTCTACGGTTTCGAAGCAGAAACCCGTATCGAATTGCTGCATACCGATCGCGGCCATCTGCATACGCGTCTCTTCAGTGATTTCGTCTACGCCGAGCGCAATGGTGGTGCCGGCGAATACCTGCCTCGCATCTCGCCATTGCGTGTGGGTGCCGGCCTTCATTTCATTGCAGACCGGCTGGAACTCAGCGCCGATGTTGTGCGATTTGACGGACAGGACAAGACGGCGTCAGGTGAGTTGCCGACCGATGGTTACACGATGGTTGGTATTGATGCGTCCTACTCGATCGATGACCAGGGACTGTACATTTTTGTGCGTGGGACGAACCTGGCCGACGAGGATGCACGACAGCACCCGTCCCCATTGAAGGATACGGTGCCATTGCCGGGCCGGTCGGTACAGGCCGGCGTTCGCTGGAAGTTCTGACTTCGTCGCGGCCCCGCTGGCCCGCCGTCCGTGGGGCTGCTGTGTTGTTCTACGGCTGGGAACCCGGTTCGCAATCGAACGGGCCGATTGCATCTGCCGTGAACTGGACAATATCCGTGAGAAAGCGCCCGGCAATTTCATTGGCCGCGTCGACGCCTCCCTGCGGATCCGCTGAAACGGCAGCCTGGCTGTACGAAAATGCTTGTCTCGCCACCAGCGAACGTTCCGCCTGGTGGACGAGCGCGACGTCAATGTCAAATGAAACCCGGCTCGAGCCGTTCCCGAAATGCTGCAGGAGCCTCGCACTTTTAAGGTCAAGCCGATAATCCGCGCGCACATCGTGAGTACCGGCGAGCACCGCGCCGAACAGGCCCAGCCGGGTCAGGTGTTGTTGCACGAGTTCCGCGATCATCGCGGCCGGCACGTCAGCCCAGGTGTGGTATGCAAAGTGATCCAGGCGATGCGGTTCATCCATGTACAGCATGCGGGAGGTGTGGAAGCCGGGGGCGGATTGAGCCGCGGTGATTCGCATCGATACGCACGGCCACTCACCAGGCGCGTCCGCATCACCGGAACCGGTTGCCTGCAGCAGCCATGCGTGCGGTTCGGCCGTCGGAGTGCGGCCGGGAAGCGTGCAGCCGGCGGCAAGTCCTGCGCAAACAAGCGGGACCAGGAGCCTGGAAATGTTCAGCATCTCATTCTCATTGTCGTGACCGCTTGTGGCTCATTCCGGTTTCTCGCCGGGGCCCGGAGTTGGCGGCTCCGCCCCATAGAACAGCATGCTCGGATCGCGTGCCAGTGTTTCACTCATGCGGCGAAGGTTTTCCGACGCACGCCGCAACTCTTCAGCCATGCGCGTAAATTCCGGCAATGCGGCGGCACTGAAACGGTCGATGTCATCGCCGGTTGAGCGAGCGGTATCGCGCACCGCCTCGCTGGCGGACGCAACGTTTTCACCGATGCTGCGATACTGATCTGCCAGCCTGGTAACCGCCTTGGCGCTTTGAGAGAACTCGGCGAGGAGTTGCAGCAGCCCGGCGCTTGCGTCCCGTGTGTTGTCAAGTGTATCCCCGAGGCGCGATACAACATCATCCAGCTGCCCGGATTGTTGGGCAATATTTTCTGAAAGTGTCGCAATATTCTCAAGGGTCCGGGCCAGGTTCGCGCGATTGTCGTCATCGAGCAGGGCATTGATGCGCGTCGATGTCTGAATCAGGTTGGCGAGCAGGTCGGATGTTGTCGAATCGAGTCTTGCGAGCAGCGACGGACTGGTTTGAATGACCGGATATTCCTCACCCGCCTGTTTCCCGAGTGGTGCCGACGTGGCGGTCCCGCCGCTCAGGTTGATATTGGCGAGGCCTGTCAGGCCCTGGTATTCGATCGTGGCACGGGTATCTTCGGTAACCGGGATGTCTTCCCGAATCTGCAACACGATACGTATGCGCTCCGGAGATTCCAGGTCGATCGCCATTTGCTCGACCTTGCCCACATCCAGGCCGCGATACTTCAGTGCGGAGTCGACATTAAGGCCCGACACTGATTCGGTCATGTAAATCAGGTAGCGGTCGAAACGATCCGGCGTGCCACCCGTGCTTATCCAGAGCACGCCCCAGATAAATGCTGTGCCCAGTATCAGTACGAAGGCGCCGACGGCCGTGTATTGCATTTTACCGGTCATGCGCTGCTCCAGCCGCGCGGCCGCGGCGTCCGTGAAAGAACTGCTGCACGACTTCGTGCTTCGATTGCATCAGTTCGTCGATGGTTCCGAGCGCGGCGACACGCCGGTCAGCCAACAACAGGATACGGTCCGCGACGCGCCACAGCGAATTCATGTCATGGGTTACAAGTATAACCGTCAGGTGTAACGTCGATTTCAACTCCAGCACCAGCTCATCCATGGCATCCGCGCTGACCGGATCCAGTCCCGAACCCGGTTCATCGAGAAACAGGACTTCCGGATCCAGTGCGATACCGCGCGCGACTGCCGCCCGTTTGCGCATGCCGCCGCTAAGTTCATTGGGGTACAAGGCGGCCGCGTCGGGTTTAAGGCCGGCGAGCGCGATCTTCATCATGCCCAGTTCCGCGATCAGGTCCCGGCTGAGTGACGTGTGTTCATGGAGCGGCACACAGACGTTCTCGAGTACTGTAAGGCTACCGAACAGCGCACCATGCTGGAACATCACGCCAAGCCGCCGTCGCAACGGAAGTACCTGGTCGTCATCAAGGCCCGTCACATCACGGCCCAGCACTTGCAGCGTACCGGCGGTTGGTGTCTGCAGCATCGCAAGCAGTCGCATCATCGTCGATTTTCCACTGCCGCTGCCGCCGACGATGGCCAGGATCTCGCCGTGCCGGACCCCAACGCTGACACCGTCGATAACGATATTGGAACCGTACTGCATGGAGAGTTCCCGGCCTTCGACGGCATACGCGGCATCCTGCGGTTCGTCTTCGGCGTCGATACTGGACGTATTTCCCCTCATGTGTCAGATACCCAGCTTGCTGAAGGCGACCGAGAACGCGGCATCGACGACGAGGACCAGGAATATGGACTGCACGACGCTGATTGTAGTCTGCCGTCCAACGCTTTCCGCGCTGCCACGAACGCGGAACCCCTGGAAACAGCCAACGGTTGCAATGATGCCGGCAAACACCGGTGCCTTGCCGATGCCGCTGAGATAGGACTCAAGCGTCAGGGCGCTCGCCAGCCGCGAAATATAGGTTGTGGCGTTCAGGTCAAGCATCGTACTTGCCATGACCATGCCGCCGAACAGACCCAGTATATCGCCGAAAACAGTAAGCAGTGGCAGCGTAACAATCAACGCGAGCAGCTTGGGGAGTACCAGCATCTCGATGGGGGGGATGCCGATACTGCGCAGCGCGTCGACTTCCTCGGTCACCATCATCGTACCAATCTGTGCCGTGTAGGCGGAGCCGGTACGCCCGGCAACGATGATTGCGGTAATCAATGGTGCGAGTTCGCGCACCGTGGCAAGGCCGACGATGTCGGCTATATAAATACTGGCGCCGTAGTCGCGCAGCACGATCCCGCCCTGGTAGGCGATTACGACGCCCATCAGGAACGACAACAGGCCGACAATCGGCAACGCGTTCAGGCCGGACGTCTCTATTACGCCGATCAGCATGGACAACCTGATGCGCTTCGGCCTCCGAATCTATCGGGCTACCGCCAGGGTCGTCTTTCACATGAAATTCAGGTATTCGGCGTATTGTTACAGTTGCT
>CAZLNH010000209.1:0-20624 GCA_964560775.1 uncultured Woeseiaceae bacterium
AAGAAACCCTGTCATCGCGAGGAACGCAGCGACGGGTAAGAAACCCTGTCATCGCGAGGAGCGCAGCGACGTGGCGACCTCGTCCCGTCACCTCCCCGCCTCCAATCGGTGGTGACCGGGCGCGATAGTGACATTTCGCCGATATTCACTGGCAATTCCGTGCCGTGTCGGGTTCAATCCTGATCAAGCGGAACCAAATCCGTCGGTGGTGGGGGAGTTCAGGGTCCGGCCCTGGATGTCAGCCGTCGGCGGAATTCCGTCTCCGCGCCGCTTGAGCGGGCGCGGCAATAACCAGAAGAAACGGGAGGGACACCGATGCTGCCATCACCTGTTCGCGCGACGCCGACCTGCACCTTTTTTGCCTTTCTGGTACTTGCCGGTTGCGGCGGCGGAGGCGGCGGGAACGGCGACAGCCAGCCACCGCCTGCGCCGCAAAACCGGGCGCCGACGGCGAATGCCGGCGCCGACCAGGCCGTGACCGAGGGCACATCCGTGACGCTCGACGCCTCTGCATCCACGGACGCGGACGGCACGATCTCGAGCTACGCGTGGACGCAGACGGACGGCACCGCCGTGACGCTGTCAGGCGGCGATACGTCGTTGGCACGCTTCGATCCGCCTTTGAGCGAGACCCAGTACGAGCTTGAATTCGAAGTGACGGTCACGGACGACGATGGGGCGACCGCGACCGCCGCGACGACGGTGACTGTCAACCCGGGCCAGGCGCCGGTCGCCGATGCCGGCGTCGATATCGAGGTCGTCGAGACCGACCCGGTCACGCTGGCCGGCAGCGGCGATGATGCAGACGGCACCGTCACCGGCTTCGCGTGGGTCCAGACGGCCGGTCCCGCCGTGGCGCTGAACGGTGCGGAATCGGCGACGGCGACCTTTACTGCGCCCGCCGTAGCCGCGATTACCAATCTCGAGTTCCAATTGACTGTGATCGACAACCTGATGGACGCCGGCAGCGACGCAGTGACGATCGTCGTCAACCCGAACGAACCGCCGGAGCTTGCCGTGCACTTTCCCTGCGCCGGTTGCCGCCACTATGGCGCGCCGCTGGCTGCAACCGGCTCCGCAATGGCCGGCGCGGACAACGCGTTCGTCATGCCGCTGGACGGTGTGCAGAACGTCAACGTCAGTACCGGCAACCCGGCGACCAATGCACTGGTTCAGGACGATGGCAAATGGATAGCGCAGAATGTGCCGCTGAACGTCGTCAATGACGACGTTCAGGTCGTCATCAACGCCACCGATGAATTCGGCGAGACGTCCAGCGAGGCCTTCACGATGCCGTCTGCGCCGACTTTCGTGTCGTTGCTCTATGCTCCCGTGCCCGGGGCACCCGGCCACGGGTTTCTCTACGAAACCGGGAATTTCGCGGAGAGGCTGTTCAAAGTCGAGTTTTCTTCCGGGTCGTACACTCGCATCCGGCAGTCTGTCACGGAATTCGATGCGCCTGCCGTCGGTGGTCTCGTCGTCGACCCGGCGGGTACCCGGGTCTACGTGAACGAGACGGCCGGCGCAATAGTCGCCATCGATTCAACCAGTGGCGATCGTTCGGTGGTCTCCGACGATGTAACGGGGTCAGGCCCGGCGTTCGATACGCCGGACCTGTTGGCAATCGATGCCGACGACAATCGGCTCGTCATCTTCGATTCCGGGTTGTCGGCGTTGCTCGTGGTCGATCTTGCGACGGGCAACCGGACAATCGTCGCCGACAACGGATCCGTCGGTATCGGCCCGAACTTCGACAGCATCTTCGACATTGCCGTCGATGCGGCGAACAACGTGGCGTATCTCGAGGAAGCACCCAACGATTACCTCGCCGTGAACCTGGTTACCGGCGACAGGTCACTGCTGCCGCAGTCCGGCGAAACTATTGTCTCTTCTACCTACATCGACTACGACCCCGCGCGCGGCCGGCTCGCCGCGGTCGACAGTTTCAACGGGAACGTCTACACGATCGATATCCCGCTCGGCGAGCGGCTTCTCCTGTCCGATAACGCGGCTGACCCGACCTGGTCGACGGGTCGGCCACGACAGCTGGTCGTCGACGCGAACCTGGATCGTTACGTGATCAACGACTTCGGGGCCGCAGTCTCGGGCGAGGACAGTGATCGCCTGGTGGCCGTCGACCCGGACTCCGGTGTTCGCTCGCTGGCCTTTGCCGATAGCCGTGGTTCTGGGCCGACACCCGAAGGGGGCGCCACTCTCGCTCTCGATGCCGGGGCGGGCCTGCTCTACGTGGCCAGCGCGGTCAGTCGCAACGTCATTGTTGTCGACATCGCCACCGGCGATCGCGAGCTACTGTCGAGCAATGCGCTCGGCAGCGGCCCGATGTTCGAGACTCCGCGTGACATCGTCCTGGACGAAGACAACGACAGGCTGCTCGTGGTCGACGCTGAGTCCGACCTGCTGCTTGCCGTCGACCGGCAAAACGGCAACCGGGTAATCGTTTCCGGCGGGTTAATTGGCGCCGGTACCGCCTTCTCGGCCCCGGTGGCCGTCGAGCCGGACTACGACAATGGCCGTGTATTCGTCATCGACGAAGGGCTTGCCGCCGTTGTCGAAGTAGAACTGGCTAACGGCAACCGAACGGTCCTGTCCGACAATTCGGACAGCGGACCGACGCTGGTCGAAACCGGGGGACTTGCGCTCGACAGTGCGAACGGACGTCTGCTCGCGACCGAAAACCAGGGTGGCGCGACGATAGACACGCGCGTGCTGGGCATCGACCTGGTCACCGGTGACCGGGTCGAGTTGTCGGGAGCAACGACAGGCGGCGGGCCACTGCTGAATTTGCTGCAGGACCTGGTGCTGCTCGACGGCGGCGATTTCGCCGTCGTGTCGGGCGGCTCGCGGTTCTACCTGGTCGAGCTGGCCAGCGGAGACCGGCAACTTCTCACCAGTGCCACCGCCGGTATCGGCGAAACCATGCGCAACAGCCCGAGTATCGCCTACGATCCGGAGCGCGACGTTTTCTATACCTGGAGCACCAGCCATGACGCCCTGTTTCAGGTGGACGTTTTCACCGGTGCACGGGTGACCGTCAGCAAGTAGGGAAGGCGACGTGGCGACCTCGTACCCCAACCACGCCGTTACCACCCCGTCATCGCGAGCCCGCAGGGCGTGGCGATCTTGTTGATCTGGCAAAGACGTAATCGTTACGTGGTCGCCACGTCGCTGCGCTCCTCGCGATGACGACGTTTTTTTGTGCCTCGCAATGACGTTTGCGCGCTGAAAAACTCTCAAAACCCCTCCCGCTGGCGCTTTTGGAATAGTTCGCGTCGAGTTTGGCATAGCGCGCATGCGGGCCGTACGGCACTTTGCACGCGACCCTTAAGGCACACCTGTCGAGGAGACGGTAATGTCAGTCAACTTCACCGAACAAAAGAGCGCCGGCGCCGCCGCCCACGCGAACCCTGCCGTTTCACCCGGCGATGCGCGGCATTGCCAGAGCATTGATCAGTCGGATCGCAAGGTCCCGATCAACCTGCGCCAGTCAGGACCGACCAGGGTCGAGATGCTGATCTCGACGCGGGTGCGCAAGTCCCCGTACTGGCACCTGTCCGCCGAATCCGGCTGCTGGCGCGCGACGGTCTACAACCGCATGTACCACCCGCGCGGCTACGTGCGGCCCGAGGACGGCGGCGCGATGGTCGAGTACGACGCGCTGATCAATCACGTGACGATGTGGAACGTTGCCGTCGAACGCCAGATCCAGGTCAAGGGCCCGGATGCCGAAGCCTTCGTCAATTACGTTATCACGCGCGATGCAACAAAGATCAAGCCGATGCACGCCAAGTACGTCATCGTCTGCAACGAGGCCGGCGGCATACTCAATGACCCGGTCCTGCTGCGCATCGCAAAGGACGAGTTCTGGTTTTCGCTGTCCGACAGCGACCTCGAATGGTGGCTGCGCGGCGTCAATATCGGCATGGGCTTCAATGTCTCGATCGGCGAAATCGACGTCTCACCCGTGCAGATCCAGGGCCCGAAATCCGAAGCGCTGATGGTGGACCTGTTCGGCGATCGCGTCCGCGACATACCCTATTACGGCCTGATGGAAGGCCAGGTAGGGGGCCGCGACGCCATCGTTTCGCAGACGGGCTTCACCGGTGAGAAGGGTTACGAGATCTACCTGAGGGACGCAACACTTTATGCCGAGGACCTCTGGTACGGAGTTCTTGAGGCCGGCAAGGCCCATGACCTGATGGTCATCGCGCCGGCACATCATCGCCGCATCGCAGCCGGCATCCTGTCGTGGGGCCAGGACATCGACCAGGAAACACTGCCGTTCCAGTGCAACCTCGCCTACCAGGTACCGCGCGAAAAGAAGGCCGACTACATTGGCAAGGAACGGCTGGAGGCCGTGCGCGCGCAGATCGAGGCCGGCAAGCCGCCGTTCAAGAACGTCATGGTCGGCATCACGTTCGGTGGCCTGCCGGTAACGGATTACGCCAACGATTTCTGGCTGATCTCGACACCGGGCGGCAGCGAACCTGTCGGCTACGTAACATCGCCGTGGTTCTCGCCCGAACTCGAAGTAAATATCGCGCTGGCGCACGTTCCTTGGGAACTGAGGGAAACGGGCACGCAGCTTGAGGTCAAGCTGCCGGATGAGTACGGCATGGGGTATCCCGATCGCACCGTTGCCGCCGCGGTCGTCGACGTGCCGTTCCGGCCATCGGTCAACCCGAATGCCCGGGAAGTCGCGAAGGTCAAGGGCAGGGACTCTGTCGACTGACGCTGGCGGGCAGACGATGAAAGCGGTTCACGACACGGGCAGCGCCGCCGCGCCGGACAGCGCGGCGACGCTGCGACTCGGGGCACTGGCCAGGGACGCATCGATCGAGGTAACGCCGGCGCTGGTGCTCGGCCGGCGCCTGCCCGAGGGTCTGCTGCCGGCGGGCACGCGCGTCTATGTGCCGTACCTGCCGTCGGCGGATTACCGAGACACTGTTGCCGCGTGCCGGAAACTCTCGGCCGATGGCATGCAGGCGGTCCCGCATTTACCGGCACGGGCCGTGCGCTCCGCCACCGAACTCGAGGACTGGCTGGGCACATTGTCCGCGGCGGGCAGCTCGCAATTGCTGCTGATTGCCGGCGACCGGGCAACTCCGGCGGGCCCCTACGCCGGCACACTCGATATCCTGGCGTCCGGGCTGCTGCTGAAGCACGGCTTTCACCGCATCGGCGTGGCCGGTCATCCGGAAGGTCATCCGTCCGTCACCGATGCCGAGCTCGACCGGGCTCTGGCGTTCAAGCGGGATTACGCGACCGCGACCGGCTCCGATGTCTGGGTTGTCACGCAGTTCGTCTTTTCATCCGCCCGCACGACAGGCTGGTTGCGCCGCGTGCGCGAGACGGCGGGCTCGCTGCCAATATGGATCGGTCTTCCGGGTCCGGCAAAGCTCCGCACGCTGCTCGCCTATGCGGCGCAATGCGGTGTCAGTGCATCGGCACGCGTATTGCGCAATCGTCCGGATGCGGCACGTCTTTTGGGGCGCTGGACGCCGGACGGCCTTGCGCGTGATTTTGCGCAACTCGGTGCCGACACGAGCCGGCCCCTGTTCAGCGGCTTTCATGTCTTTCCATTCGGCGGCGTCACAGCGGCAGCCGCCTGGTTGCACAGCCTCCGCGGCGACCCGCACAAGGAAGCCCTGCCGGACAATGAGCCCGTCAATGACGCATACGGCCTGACGTGACGCCCTGATTACCCGTGCTGTACGACACGTTAAATAACGATATGCGGTGCATATGGTGGTTCCCGGTTCGAAATCGCGTGCCCGCTGGGCAACAATCCCGGCTGGCAGAATTAAAGGAAAGGAGAACGACGCGATGAGCGCCCGAATCGACGATGTCAAGAATCCGCTGGCCCTGCACAACAAGAAAGTGGAGCTGCCGCCGCCAGGGTCACCCGACATCGAAATTGCCCGCGCGGTGCCGCCGCAACCGATCCTGCCGCTCGCGCAGCAACGGCTCGGCTTGCCGGCTGCCTCCCTGGTGCCGTACGGGCATTTCAAGGCAAAGCTGTCACTGGCACATATCGACAGCCTGAAAGACGCCCCGCGCGGCAAGCTGGTGCTGGTCACGGCCATCACGCCGACACCGGCCGGCGAAGGCAAGACAACCACCAGCATCGGGCTCAATGACGGGCTGAACCGCCTCGGCATCAAGTCGACGGTGTGCCTGCGTGAACCGTCACTCGGTCCGTGTTTCGGCATGAAGGGCGGCGCCGCCGGCGGCGGCCGTTCGCAGGTGATTCCGATGGAGGACATCAACCTGCATTTCAACGGTGATTTCCATGCCATCACGACGGCGCACAACCTGTTGTCGGCCATGCTGGATAACCACCTGCACTGGGGCAACGAACTCGGCATCGACCCGCGCCGCGTGACGTGGCGGCGCGTCGTGGACCTGAACGACCGCGCCTTGCGCAACATCAACGTCGGGCTCGGCGGACCGGCACACGGTGTGCCGCGCGAGGATGGTTTTGATATCACCGTCTCTTCGGAACTGATGGCGATACTGTGCCTGGCCGACACCTTGCCCGATCTGCAAAAGCGCATCGGCGACATCATCGTGGCACGGCGCCGCGACCTGACGCCCGTTACCGCGCGCGAGCTCGGCGCCGACGGTGCGATGACGGTACTGCTGAAGGATGCCCTGCAGCCGAATCTCGTGCAGACACTCGAGCACAACCCGGTGTTTATCCATGGCGGACCGTTCGCGAATATCGCGCACGGCTGCAATACGGTCATGGCCACGAAGTCCGCGCTCGCGCTGAGTGACGTGGTGGTTACCGAAGCCGGCTTCGGGGCGGATCTCGGCGCCGAGAAATTCATCGATATCAAGTGCCGTCATTCCGGACTGCGGCCTGATGCCACGGTTCTTGTCTGCACGGTACGTGCCCTGAAAATGCAAGGCGGACTCGCGAAAGACGAACTCGCTGCGCCGAACGTGGACGCCGTTGAAAACGGCACGGCGAACCTCGCCCGCCATATCCGCAACCTGAAGCAGTTCGGCCTGACCCCGGTTGTCGCAATCAACCGCTTCCCGACCGACAGCGACGATGAAATTGCGGCTATCGAGAAAATCTGCAGCGAGCTCGGCGCAAAAGCCGTTTGCGCGAGTCATTGGGCCGAAGGCGGCGCTGGCGCGAGCGATCTTGCGCAGGCGGTGCTCGACAAACTGGACGAGGGCACGCCTGACATCCGGATGCTGTACCCGGACGACATGCCGTTGGCGGACAAGATCCGCACGATCGCGACACGCATCTATGACGCGGACGGCATCGCGCTGGCACCGGCGGCCGAGAAACAGCTTGAGGAGTACGAGAAGCTCGGCTACGGCCATCTGCCGGTCTGCATCGCGAAGACGCAATACAGCTTCTCCGCGGACCCGGCGTTGATCGGCGCACCGACCGGGCACACACTGCACGTTCGTGAAGCTCGGCTTGCCGCCGGCGCCGGCTTTGTCGTCGCCATCTGCGGCGACATCATGACGATGCCGGGTTTGCCGCGTAAACCATCGGCGCTCGGCATTGGTCTCGACGAACACGGCCAGATTTTCGGCCTGTCATAAGCGAAGTCATGCAATGAAGAGTCACGCCCGCGCAGTTGTCATCGGAGGCGGTGTCGTGGGCGTGGCGACTCTTTATCATCTCGTCAGGAAAGGCTGGACCGATGCGGTGCTGGTCGAGCGCAAGGAACTGACGTCAGGCTCCACATGGCACGCAGCCGGCCTGCTGCCACTCTTTAACATGAGCTATTCGGTCGGCCAGATTCACAAGTACTCGGTGAAGCTGTACCAGGAGCTCGAAGCGGAAACCGGACAAAACGTCGGCTTCAGCCAGGTCGGTAACATTCGGCTCGCGACCAATGAAGACCGTATGGACGAGTATCGCCAGTACGCGGGTGTCGCGAAAACAATTGGCGTCGACGTCGAGTTCCTGACACCGGATGAAGTACGCGACATCTGGCCGTTTGCGGTGACCGACGGACTGGTCGGCGCAATCCGGCACCCGGACGACGGTTACATCCAGCCCGCTGACCTGACCCAGGCGCTGGCAAGGGGCGCGCGCCAGGGCGGTGGCACGATCTACCGCAACACGCGCGTCACGGGCCTCGAACAGAAGCCGAACGACGAATGGATCGTCAAGACCGACCAGGGCGACATCACGTGCGAACATGTCATCTCGGCAACCGGCAGCTTTGCACGCCAGACAGGCAGGATGATCGGTCTCGACATCCCGGTGCTGCCGGTCGAACACCAGTTCATCGTCACCGAATCACACCCGGACATCGTTGCAAGGCGTGAAAAGGGCTTGCCTGAACTCGGCGTACTGCGCGAGTCGGACGGTTCGTGGTATATGCGCGAAGAGCGTGGCGGCTTGCTCCTCGGACCGTATGAGGCGGGCGCACCGGCCTGCTACGTCAACGGACCGCGGGAAGACGCCGAGTACGAGCTGTTCCCGGAGGATATCGAACGGCTGATGCCCCACATCGAGTCCGCGTCGCGCCGCGTGCCGATGTTCGAGGAACTCGGCCTGAAACGCGTTTACAACGGCGCCATTGCCTACACGCCGGACGGCAACCCGATCATTGGCCCCGCGTGGGACCGGCGCAACTTCTGGCTGAACGAAGGTCACAGTTTCGGTATCACGGCAGCCGGCGGCGCCGGCTGGCAGCTGGCCGAATGGATCGTAGATGGCGAACCGACGATCGACATGCTGGGCGTCGACCCGCGCCGTTATGGCGACTATGCGTCGCACGCGTACCTCACGGCCAAGAACGAGGAAGCCTACTCGCACGTGTTCGTCATCCACTACCCGGACGAAGAGCGGCCGGCGGCGCGACCGCTGCGAACGGCACCCTGTTACGAACGCATGAAAGCACTGGGCGCGGTTTTCGGGCAGAAGTTCGGCTGGGAACGCCCGAACTGGTTCGCGCCAGACGGCGTACCGCAGGAAGATCACTGGTCGTTCCGGCGCTCCCGCTGGTTTGAACCTGTCGGTAATGAATGCCGCAATGTCGCGGAAAATGTCGGTCTGCTCGACATGACCGCCTTTGCCAAGGCGCGCGTCAGCGGCCCGGGTGCCGAGGCATTCCTCGACAAGCTCGTTGCCAATCGCCTGCCGAAGTCCATCGGCCGCGTTGCCCTGTGTCATGCGCTCAACTCACGCGGCGGCGTGCATTCGGAATTCACGATCCAGCGCGAATCGGCTGATTGCTTTTACCTCGTGTCGGCCGGCGGCGCGCAACGCCTCGATCACGACTGGGTCAGGAAGCACATGCCGCGCGACGGCTCGGTCGTCTTCGAAAACCTGACGTCGTCACTCGGCGTGTTCGTCATCGCGGGACCCAAAGCCCGCACACTGCTCGAACGCGTCTGCAATACGGACCTGTCGAATGCCAACTTCCCGTGGCTCACCGGCCGGGACGCCAACGTCGGCCTCGCGCCGGCCAAGCTGCTGCGAGTCAACTTTGTCGGCGAGCTCGGCTGGGAAATACATCACGGCATCGAGTACCAGAATACGATCTTCGATGCGCTGATGGATGCAGGCGCCGACCTGGGAGTGAAACCTTTCGGCATACGTGCGATGGACTCGCTGCGCCTCGAGAAATCCTACCGCATGGTCGGCACCGAAATGTCGATCGAGTACGCGGCCTTCGAATCCGGCCTTGACCGTTTCGTGCACCCGGACAAGGGGGACTTCATCGGCCGCGACGCGCTGCTCGAATGGCAGGCTCAGGGGTTCTCGAACGCTTTCGTAACGCTGAAAGTCGACGACACAACCGATGCCGATGCACTCGGCAACAACCCGCTGTACGTCAACGGCAAAGTGATCGGCCGCGCGACCGGCGGCAACTACGGCTTTCGGGTCGGTACGTCACTCGCCCTGGCGATGGTGCAGCCGGACTATGCCGCAAATGGCACAGCCATGGAAATCGACATCCTCGGCCAGCGTTATGCCGCGACCGTCATCGACGAAAGCCCCTGGGACCCGGCGAACGAACGGCTGCGCGCCTGACGACGGCCCGTCATCGCGAGGAGCGCAGCGACGTGGCGACCTCGCAACGTTCATGACTCTGCCGGCCGGAACGAGATTGCCACGCCCTGCGGGCTCGCAACGACAGCGCGGTCACGCCGTCAAAAGAACCCATGCACTTCCACTAAGAATTCGTCGCGGTTGCTGAAGGGATTCTGCGGTGGTGCGTCGTGAACCCGTGCGCCGGCCCTGACCTGGAGGAACTGGATCGGCGAGTACTCCCACAACAGGCTCCAACGCACATGATGGTCTTCATCCAGGTCGCGGTTCGGGTCAAAGTAGTCGTAGGCGAACTTCAGGTTGTGGCCCTGCCTGTACAGCCAGTTTGCTTCAACGTAGCCGGCCAGGCCGTCCTGTTCGCGCCCATCGGGCAGGTCATCCCTGAGCAGGTCGATCTCGGCCAGCCACGCGATGGGGCCGGTGCGCAAACCCGCGAACAGATTTTGCATCTGCCGATCCCCTGCATCAGAGTCATTGACGTTCACGCTGCCGCCTATGCGCCAGAGGTTCCGTACGAACTGCAGAACCCAGCTCGCCTGCTTGCCGGTGTCCGTTTCCGTACCGCCGCCGCTGCCGTTCGTCAGTGATAACTGCGTCGACCACGTCCCGGACTGCCACATCGCCTGCACGCCCCGATCGGGATTTGCGAAATTGACGCCTGTGACCCGGCGCACGAATGCGTCATCGTCCTGCAGACGCAGGCCGTAGGGCAGGAAGAACTGCCCGGCCATCACTCCGAACCGGCTGTCGGCCGTGGAGTATTTGACATACGCCTCCCGGTTCAGGCTTGAGCCTGGCGCGATTTGCTGGTCGACGTAGACGGACAGCCTGTTTGGCACCAGCTGCGCCTCTGCGTAAACCGTTGCCCGACTGACGCCGAACTCGGAACGGACATCTCCGGCCGGGACATCCGAGTAACGGTACTCGGCGCGCAGATTGGCGCCGACCGACAGCCATTGCGATACGCTGCCTGTCCACAGCCCGGCATCGTCTGCGCCGATCCGGCGGGCCGCGAGCCCGGTCTGGGCGAAAGCATTTCCGTAGGCATTGCGCATCCCTCCGCCGGCCGGGTGGCTGTGACAACCGGAACACTGCATGCCCTTGTAAACGGCGAGGTATGGCTCCGCGTTTGCCATACCGGACAAGAGGCACATCGCGCCAACGGCGAAACCGGCGGCGAGTGTGTAGACGGAAATGCGTATTTTCGCTTGCAGCATGATGAATTCTCCGGAGGCCTGTTGCGTCGCGGGTCGGACCTGTCGGATCAATCGCGTGTCCGGACCGGCGCGGTGATTGTGAAATCCGCGACGAAATCGCCGCCCTGGCTCCCGTTGCCCGATGGAAATGTTCCGCGGAATTCGCCGTCCAGTGCATTCGCGTCCAGGTCCATAACGAATGACGGGCCCTGTCCGGGCAGCCGGATACGATAGCGGTCGGCGGGGAGCTGGGCAGCGTCCAGCCGGAAACCGGCCCTTGTGCCCTGGTCGGATAGGCTGATGTGCGCCGCCACTACGCGCACTTCGTTGCCTTCGTCGAAGGAGCCGTCGCCGCCGCTTCCGGTAAGCGTGAACGTGTTGACATTGACCGTGGATGCATCCAGCGGCCGATCAAAGATTGCCATGATTTCCACGGGCGCCGAGGTCAGGATGCTTTCCGGCAACGGCGAGAGCGTCACCACGCGGACGTCACCAACCGACATCGCACGGTCGTCGAGCGCACCGTCAATAATCCACTGGCGGATGACATCGATGGTCGATTGCGCGAGCGGCGGTCGGCCAAGGGGCATGCGGGCGCCCGCTGTGGCGGTGCCCTCGAGTTTCTGCACCAGGTAGCTGCCGTCCGGATCGCCGGGCTGAACGCGCGCGATTGATGGCACCTCGCTGCTCGACACGTTCACCAGCAGCCCGTAACTGCTGGTTTCCTCCAGCCTCAGTCCCTGCGGTGCGCCGGCGCCGGCGTGGCAACCGGCAGTCGCGCAAGTCGGTGTAAAGACTTCGGACTGGATGTCGGAAAACACAGGGCCAATGGCCGGCGGCGGGCCATCCGGTGGCAAGCCGGTACCGTCACCGCCGCTGCAGCCTTGCAGAAATGCCGCTGCCACAGTAACAACCGCGATCCGATGTCGATGTTTCGAGCGCTTTTCTGGCACTGAGTCGGGCACCTTTTCCGTCCGGCGCGTATAGACTGGGTGGTGAGCACGGCCGCAAATGGTTCAATGCGGCGCCGGACACGGGCCTGCGGCAGGCGAAGCAAAAAAACGGCTTCTCATTGAACCGGACAGGTGGCGGGCCGGCACTTACCGCAAGAGAGCGCAGTGCCGTGGCCGACGGCGGGGATCAAAATGGCAGCGAAATCCCGGATCACAGGGAACAGGAACGTCAGGGCCGCCGCCGAGGAGGTCCGCGAAGCCGCTTTATTGGAACAGGTGGCGGCTGGTGACCGGGAGGCACTCAAGGAAATCTACCATCTTTACCATGCGCGCCTTTTCAAGTTCACCTTCCGGCTCACGCGCTCCTATACGGCGGCCGACGAGTTGGTAAATGACATACTGCTGGTCGTCTGGCAGTCGGCGGACCGTTTTCGTGGTGACTCAAAGGTTTCGACCTGGATATTCGGTATTGCGTATCGCAAGGCGATGCGCCGCCTGAGCGCCAACACGATGAAATTTGTCGGTGACCGGCGCTGGGACGAGACGGCACACGACGACACGGAGGATGCCGAGACAGAGGACTGGATCCGGCGCGGCCTCGACGCCCTGCCGCCGGCACAACAGATGACGATCAATCTTGTGTTCTTCCTCGGGCTTTCCTATGCGGAAATCGCGAAGGTTATGGATTGCCCGGTAAACACGGTGAAAACCCGCATGTACCACGCGCGCAGGAAGCTGCGCGGGATTCTGAGGGCCTCGGCGGACGCCGGTGCCCCGGCAGTCGGACAGGACTATGAATACGATAAATGAAACGCGTACACACGACGATTGCCGGGAGCTTCTGCCCTGGTACGTCAACGGAACTCTGTCCGCGGCGGAGCACAAGGAGGTCGCGCGGCACGTCGAACACTGCACCGAGTGCCACGACGACATCGATTTGCTCGAGCAGCTGCGAAAAGCGGTACTGCACAGCGATGCCACGCCCATAGTACCGCCGGCCTCACCTGACAAGCTGCTGCGCGCCGTCGATCGCGACACCGGTCGGCGGCGCACCGTGCGCCGCACCGCCACAATCGGCGGTCTTGCGGCGATGCTGCTTATCACGTTCGTGGCGGGCTTCCTGCTCTCGGGCCGGGGTATTCCCGATCCGGCACAATACCGGACACTGACGTCCGACCCGGCCGTATCGACGATGGACTATGTCATGGAGGTCCGCTTCGAACCGGGTGTACCGGCGGCGGACCAGGATCGCATACTGCAATCGCTGGCTCCGGGGAAAATCCATGCCGGGCCGGAGGAAGGAATGTATCGCTTCGCCCTGAGCCAGCCGGATGCCTCGCTCGCCGATATCCAGGATGCCGGCATTCGCATGGAACGCCTGCCTGAGATCCGTTCCGCCCGCATCGTTGCCGTACAGCTGCCGGTGGTCCGGGAGCAGCCATGATTGCGCCGCGGGTGGGCCTGCTGCTCCTGGTCACCCTGGGCGCACCGGCCGGCGCGTCCGGCGACCGCCAGCCGGATCCGGCGCAGGACATTCTCGTCACGCTGGAGGCGCGCTCGGCGGCACCCGTCAGCGGCGGCGTCGGCGCACCCTACCGCAAGCGCAAGCGGTATCCCGTCTCCCTGGATGTGCAGATGCTGGCCGACGAGCTCGGGCGCGACTACGAACTGCGTGAAATCGCGCGGTGGCCCATCCGTTCACTATCCGTCTTTTGCATTGTGTATCGCGCCGCGCACGATGATGACCGGGATTCACTGCTTGCACGGCTGCGGGCCGACACGCGGGTCGAGTCGGCGCAGCGGCTGCAGCAGTTCGCGACCCGGTCGCTCGCTGCGAGGAGTTACAACGACACGCTCCTGACGATGCAACGAAGCCTGGACGTTATGGAAATTCCCGCCGCCCACCGCTTCACGAGGGGCAAGGGTGTTCGCATCGCCGTAGTGGACAGCTCTGCGGATGTCGAACACGAGGATCTTGTGGGCCGGGTAAATGCCGTGCATGTATTCACCGGCCGGCCAGCTACCGACGCCGATGAGCACGGCACGGTAATCGCCAGCATCATCGGCGCCAATGCCGACAACGGCCTCGGCATCGTTGGTATCGCGCCCGAGGCATCCATCGAAATGTATGTCGCCTGCTGGACGGACGCCGGTACAGCGCATTCCGTGTGCGACACCTTTACGCTGGCCAAGGCACTGGACGCGCTGGTTCCGGCCAGGCCGGACATCGTCAATCTGAGCCTGTCCGGACCTCACGACCCGTTGCTGGAACGGCTGCTGCTGGCTATCCGCCAGGCGGGGACCCTGATCGTTGCCGCACGTCCCGGGGACGACGCGCCTGACCAGACGTTCCCGGCCGGCAGTGCAGGTGTTATCAGCGTATCCAGTGGCGACGTGCGGTCCGGTGAGGGGCCTGTGTCCCTGCACCCGGACGAGGGCTCACGAGACCTGTATGCGCCGGCCGACCGGATCGTCGTTGCGTTACCGCGGGACAATTACGATTTCCGCTCGGGCAGCTCCCTGGCTGCCGCGCACGCTACCGGCGTGGCGGCGTTGCTGCTCACTGTGTCACCGCGGCTGGGCCAGGAAGTGATGGCAGGTCACTTGCGCCGGTCGCAACGCCGTTTGGCCAATGGCACTGATTCGATCAATGCGTGCGCCGCTTTGCAAGCGATCGGTGCTTCCGTGGACTGCCGCTGAGCATTACTCCGAGGCGATTACGAACGGAATTCGCAGGCTCAGCACCAGGCGCGAGCCCGCGCGGTCGGGCGCACTGATGATCGGCACCTCGCGACTCGCGGCGTGCAACCGCAGATCGATGGATAAATGCTCGAACGGCCGGGTAAGGCCTAACTGCCAGTAGCTGTAGGATGCGCCCGTCAGGTCCGCGACATCGTAGTAGCCGATGCCTGCGCCCAGCAGCAGCGACCGGGGCAGCGGCCACTCCGCGTAGAGTTCGAGATTGTGAGAGATCTGCGACGAGTGGAACAGGTCCGGCGAATACGCATACTCGACCCAGGCGCGATCGCGAAAATTCGCAACCGCCGTAATTTCGTTGTAATCGTAATCGAAGGGTCCGCTTGCTCCCGGAAAGGTATACGCAACAAAATTGATGCCAACAGTCCAGTCCGCACTCATTTCCCGGTTGTAACCGAAGTAATAGTTCACTTCGGCGTCCCGGCGCGTTACGCCGCCGTGCATGTCAACGGTTGATGCCCAAAGGCCGCCGTACAGGCCGGAATCCAGTGCAACGTCGATGCCTGCTTGTGCCGCGCCGTGGCCGTCGCTGTAGGTCGCACCGCGAAATACATAGTCGGTCGTCACGACGGCATAGCCGGTGACATCAGCCGCAACTGACACCGGCCCGGCCGCAACTGCAAGCAGGCCTATGGCAGTCCAAGGCAACATTCGAATCAACGTCATGTAATCGGCCCGCTCTCCGCCACGCCATCGTGCAGCACTCCCGTTGCTGCCGGGATCCATTCTCCAATGCCGCTGCCCGCAGAACAACCATCCGGCACCACACCGCCGTCACGGCGAGCCCCCACGACCCATTGAACCTTTTGCGGCAGGTACGCCACCCACCGGATAAAGGCATGGCGCTTGCAGGCGTCCCACGATCACAGGCAATTCGCAGGTATCGACAAATGACTACTCTTCGCAATGTATCGACAACCGGTTTGTGGCTGATTTCGTTCCTCATTCTCGGTGGCTGTGGCGGTGGCGGCGGCGGCAATTCCGAACCGCCGCCGGATACGACGGCGCCGACTCTGTCCGCCGTCCAGGTACCGGGCGGTCCGCTCAATCGCACCGTGACTGTGTCAGTCAATGCGAGTGACAACGTAGGCGTCACCGAAGTCCGGTTTTTCGTCGATGACCAGATGCTGGGCAGCGCCACATCGGCACCGTACAGCGTCGACTGGGATACCGGCGCCGAGACCGAAGGCGATCATGTACTGCGGGCGGAAGCGGAGGACGCTGCCGGTAACGTTGCACAGTCGGCAGAACTCACCGTAACAGTGGAAAACATGAAGCAATACGCAGTCGCGCTTGGCGGGGACGAGGAAGTCCCGTCGGTTGACACAGCGGCGACCGCTCAGGCTGACCTGTCCGTCAATCTCGTAACCGGGTCGATAGAGGGAGTACTCACGGTCACCGGCCTGGATGCGACCGCCGCCCATATTCACGACAGTTTTGCCGGCACCAACGGGCCAGTGCTCGTGCCGCTGGACCAGGATCCCGCCGACGCCAGCCAGTTCGCGATCCCGGACGATGCCACGCTGGATACTGCGGGTATCGATCGCCTGTTGGCCGGTGCGTTGTACGTAAACGTACACACAGCCGCCCATCCCGACGGCGAGTTGCGCGGCCAGATCCTGCCAGCGGGTTTCGTGCTGCACTTCGTCCAACTCTCGGGCGATGAGGAAGTACCGCAGGTGATTACGCCGGCGACCGGCCGCGCGGCCATCACCCTCGATGAGGAAAGTGGCGCCATCGTAGTGCAGGTTCGCACCAGCGACTTTCCCGATGCCGACCAGGCGCACGTACACGAAGCTTATGCCGGCGCCAGTGGCCCGGTACTCGTTGCATTGTCGCAGGACCCGATGGACGCGGACCGCTGGTTCGCTGAAGACTCGACCCTGAACGCCGCCGGCCTCGATGCATTCGCCGCGGGGCAGCTCTACGTCAATGTGCACAGCCCGGACCATACGGCGGGCGAGATTCGCGGACAGATCCTGCCCACGGGGGTCAACGTGTTACGCACGCCATTGTCTGGCCTGCAGGAAGTTCCTTCCATCGATACCATTGCGGAAGGACACGCGGCACTTACGTTTCACGAGGCTGATCAGCAACTGACAATCCACGTGAATACACTCCGTTTCAACGACGCGAGTGCCGCGCACCTGCACTCCGCTTACGCCGGCGTCAGCGGCCCTGTTGAAATTGGCCTCACCCAGGACGGCAGCAATCCCGACCACTGGTTCGCCGAGGAGCAGGCGCTGAGCGCGGCGCAACTTGAGGCGCTGCAGGCCGGCGCAACGTACGTAAACGTGCACAGCCCCGCACATCCCGGCGGCGAAATTCGCGGCCAGGTGATACCGGAGGGTATCGTGTTCGCATTCAATGAACTCACGGGGCAACAGGAAGTATCGCCGGTCAGTACGGCGGCCACCGGCACCGCCGCCGTAACCATGGACCCGGCCGCCGGGTCGCTGGTCGCCCATGTCAATACGAGTGGCGCCGACGACGCTGTCGCGGCTCATTTGCACGACGGCTACGCCGGTACCAACGGCGGAATTGCCATCGGACTGACCCAGGACATGAGCAACACGTCACTCTGGTCGGCCGTGGACGCGCCGGTCGATGCGGACCAGGTCGCGGCAATCCGCGCGGGACGCTACTACGCCAACGTGCATACACCCGCCAATCCCGGCGGCGAGATTCGTGCGCAGATGACACCGCCGCCCGTTGAAGTGGTGTTCTCGGCGATGAGCGGCGACCAGGAGGTGCCGGCCGTCGCCAGCGCCGCATCCGGAATCGCAGCGACCACCGTCAACCGCGAGACGGGAGCGCTGGTAATTCACCTGAATGCGAACGGTGCTGACGATGCCTCAGCCTCGCATATACACCAGGGCTTTGCCGGTCAGAACGGTTCGGTACTGGTACCGCTGGATCAGGATGCGCTTGATGCCGGTCACTGGTCGGCAACAGGCGTTATGTTCGATGCCGCCGAGCTCACCGATTACCTCGACGGTCGTCTGTATGTCAACCTGCACACACCCGCGAATCCCGGCGGAGAAATTCGAGGACAAGTGGCGCCTCGCGACATCCGCGTCGTGTTCAGTGACATGAGTGGCGACCAGGTGGTACCACCGGTGACGACGGCAGCCACCGGGCGGGCGGCGACCACCGCGAACCTCGCAACCCGCGGGCTCGTCGTGTTCGTCAATGCCACCGGTGCCGACGATGCAACGTCAGCCGGCGTACACCAGGGCGCCGAAGGCGAAAACGGCCCGGAAGTCCTGCCGCTGGCGCAGACGCCCATGCAGCCGGAACAATGGTCTGCGATCGAGGAACGCCTGGCAGCCGATACATTTTCTGCCTATCGCGCCGGCGGCCTTTATGTCCAGGTAGCTACTCCGGCAGAACCGGATGGCGAGATACGCGGCCAGGTCGTGCCACCTGATGCCGGCGACTTCGACGCGGAGGCACCTGCAGTGCAATTGGCGTCACCGGGGGCGACGCTCAGCGGGACAGTGACTCTCGAAGCCACTGCCACTGATAACCAGGGTGTTGCCGAGGTCCGCTTCCTGGCCAATGGCGTGATCGTCGGTACCGACCAGGTGGCGCCATACGCTGTCGACTGGGACACTACCACGGTTTCAGACGGCGACTTTGCGCTGACCGCCGAAGCGGAAGACGTCGCCGGCAACGTCGGCGAATCAGCCGTCGTCGACGTCACGGTCCAGAACGGTGCCGCGGTAACGCTCACGCAGATCCAGAACGAGGTCTTCTCGCCAATCTGCTCCGTCTGCCATTCCGGGCCGACAAGCAGCACCCTGCCGTCCGGCATGGACCTGTCCACGACGGCAAACAGCTTCGCCGCGCTGGTTGGCGTTGCCAGTATCCAGGCGCCATCGATTGATCGTGTGCAGCCCGGAGAACCGGACAACAGCTACCTGATAGACAAGCTGGAAGGCACGCAAGGCGTCGGCGTGCGCATGCCACAAGGCGGACCATACCTCGACCAGGCGACAATTGACATGATCCGCACGTGGATCACGGACGGGGCGCCGAACAACTGACGGGCTGGCCCGAAAGGAGCTTGTGCTAGCTCCACACCGGTAGCCACTGCGGGGAGCCCTCGGGAGGAAGGGGTCCCTGCAGTCCGCCGTGTGTCCGCCTCAGTCCCGCCGCACCGGTACCCCCTGCCGGGCGTCCTTTGGTGGAAATAAAGCGGACGGAAGGGAGCCATTCCTCCAAAGGACTCCCGGCAGGGGGTACCGGTGCTCCTCTGAGCCCGCTACGTTCTTACTAAAGGAAGCGGCGTTTGGGCTAGTCTGCGCGATCGTCGTAATGCTTTCGCGCGGCCTTGTAGGACAGCGGCGGCATTTCCTTGCGGAAGGCTTTTAGCAGTCCCCACGCCATCAGGGACAGGATGATGGCAAATGGCAGGCCGGTGGTGATAGACGCGGTCTGTAGCGCGGTAAGGCCGCCACCCAGGAGCAGGACGGCCGCAACCACGCCTTCCGTCACGGCCCAGAACACACGCTGGACGACCGGCGGATCGATATTGCCGCCGGATGTAATGATATCAATGACCAGCGATCCCGAATCGGATGACGTCACAAAGAAAATAAAAACGAGGAATATCGCAAGTAATGACGTCACCATTGCGAAAGGATACCGGCTCAGCAACTCGAACAACGCGGTCGACACATCGCTGTTCACGGCCTCTACGATCGCGGTGTCGACGAACAGCGCCTCGAACAGGGCCGAGCCCCCGAACGTTGAAATCCAAAGGAACGTCACCGCGGACGGCACGACAAGCACGCCGAGGATGAACTCACGCACGGTACGCCCGTAGGAAATTCGCGCAATGAACATGCCGACGAACGGCGACCATGCGATCCACCACGACCAATAGAAAACCGTCCAGTTGCCCTGCCAGGTCGCGTCACGCGCATACGCCTCGGTCCAGCTGCCGAGCGTCAGCAGGTTCTGGAGGTAGTGCCCGGTGTTTTGTACCGTCGACTTCAGCAGGAACAGTGTCGGGCCGACCAACAGCAGGAACACGACCAGCGTGGCCGCGGCGACGAGATTCAGCTGGCTCAAAAACTTGATGCCACGGTCCAGTCCGGACACGACGCTGCCGGTCGCGACCAGCGTAATGAATGCGATCAGCCCGAGCTGCACGCCGGGTGAAATCGAAACATCGAACAGGTAACTGAGTCCGGCATTGATTTGCGCGACCCCGAATCCCAACGACGTCGCAACGCCGAACATTGTGGCGACAACGGCGGCGATATCGATGATGTTGCCGATCGGTCCGTTGATGCGGTCACCAATCAGCGGATGAAAGACGCTGCGCACCGTCAGCGGCAGGCCCTGGTTGAAACTGAAATACGCCAGTGCGAGGCCGACCATTGCGTAAATGCCCCACGCATGAAAACCCCAGTGCAAAAATGTCAGGTCCATCGCACGCGTTGCGGCCGGAAGATCCATGTCAGTAATGTCGGGCGCATTCTGGAAGTGAACGATCGGCTCGGCGACGCCCCAGAACATCAGGCAGATACCCATGCCGGCGCTGAACAACATCGCACACCACGCGGGCCGCGAATAATCGGGTCGTGCGCCGATACCGCCGATTCGTATGTGGCCGAAACGGCTTGCGGCAAGATAAATACAGAACAGCAG
>CAZLNH010000210.1:0-13797 GCA_964560775.1 uncultured Woeseiaceae bacterium
TCGCGGCTGCTGGCGGTTGCGGAGAAAGTCCGATCGAGACGCCGATGATCGTGGGGCGACCCGGCAACACGATTCGCGGCAAATTGTTGTTCGTCGTGCTCGTTGCGACGTCGCTGGCATTGCTGATCAGCGGTGCCGCGATGGCCATCTATGAATTGCGCGACTTTCGCGAGACCTGGGTCAATGACCTGACGGCGCAGGCGGACGTGATCGGCCTCGCGGCGGCGCCGGCGCTGCAGTTCCAGGACCCCGATGCCGCCTACGAGTACCTCGCGCTGCTAAAGGCCAAACCGAACATCACCGGTGCGGTCATCTACGAGGCAAACGGCGCGCTTTTCGCCAGCTATTCGCCCTCCGAACAAGACGTGGCGTTTCCCTCGTTGCCGGACGTCGACGGCCACCAGGTGCGGGAAGGTGAGCTCATTCTGTTCAAGCGCATCGTGGCGAATGACGAGATTCTGGGAACCGTCGGGCTGCGCGCCAGTTATGACCTGACCGGCCGGCTTCTCGACTATCTCGGCATCCTCGGTACGATCATGGCGTTGAGCCTGATAGGTGCCGCCCTGATCTCCCGCCGGCTTCAGCGCACGATTACGGAGCCGATCGCCGAAGTCACGTCGGTGGCACGACATGTCATGGAGCAGCGCGATTTCTCGCGGCGTGCCGCGAAGTCGAGCAATGACGAAATCGGGCTGCTCGTGGATGCCTTCAACGACATGCTGAACGAAATCGGGCGGCGCGCAGAAGTGCTCGAGAGGTCGAACGAGGCGCTCGAACAGCAGGTCAGGGAGCGGGAGCGTGCGGAAGAGGCACGGGAGGCCGGCGAGCGGCGCAACCGGACGCTGGTGACGGCCATTACCCAGGTCGTGTGGGTCGCAAATCGCAGGGGCCATTTCGTCGAGGAACAGTCCGGCTGGTCGCAATATACGGGCCAAACCCGGGACCAGTATTGCGAACTCGGCTGGCGCGGGGCGTTCGACCCAGCGGCGCAAAATGAGCTCGAGCTTGCCTGGGCGCGGGCGCTGAACGAGCCCGAGGCGTTCGAGCTCGAGCTCAAGCTGTGGCACGCGGCGTCCGGCGCCTACAGGCTCGTGAGTGTTCGAGCCGTTCCCGTCCTGTCGCTGGAGGAAGCGGTCGATGAATGGATCGGCGCGGTAACGGACATCGAGGACCAGAGACGCAACCAGGAGGCGCTCCGTACACTGAATGCCGAGCTTGAGGACCGGGTGTCTGCGCGGACTGCCCAGCTCCAGGCCGCGAACAAGGAGCTGGAAAGTTTCAGCTACTCGGTATCGCACGACTTGCGGTCGCCGTTGCGCGCAATCAACGGCTTCGCGAACCTGCTTTGGGAAGATCACAAGGATAAGCTGGACGACGAAGCGCAGCGGAAGCTGTCGATCATTCGGGGCCAGGCCGACCGGATGGGCATGCTGATCGACGATCTGCTCGCGTTCTCCAGGCTGGGCAGAAAGTCCATCAATCGGGCCCATCTGGACATGGCGGAGCTAGTCGCGAACACGTTTGAACGCCTAAACGGCAGCCATGAAAGCAGCAATGCGGAATTCCGGGTCGGCAAACTGCCGGGGGCCACAGGGGATCGGAGCCTGCTGGAGCAGGTCTGGTCCAATCTGTTGTCGAACGCCATCAAATTTTCTTCGCGCGAGGACCAGCCGCTAGTTGAGGTCGGCGGCATCGTCGAGGAAAGCGAAAACGTGTACTATGTCCGTGACAACGGCGCAGGCTTCGATCCGCGCTATCAGGGGAAGCTCTTTGGTGTATTCCAGCGCCTGCATGACGAGAGCGAGTACCCTGGAAACGGCGTGGGCCTCGCGCTGGTTCATCGCATTATCACGCGTCACGGCGGCAGAGTCTGGGCCGACAGCCGCCCCGGGCAGGGCGCGACCTTTCATTTTTCCCTGCCGAAGGATTTCCCCAATGAATGAATACGAACACGTCGAGATCCTGCTGGTTGATGACAGTGCGCTGGACGCTGAGCTGGCGATTAGAGGACTCAAGGAACACAACCTCGCGAACGACGTGGAGTGGGTCAAGGACGGAGAGCAGGCACTGGACTACGTCTATCGGCGCGGGCAGTTCGAAGGCCGCTCCGGTGTGGGGCCGCGCCTGATCCTGCTGGACCTCAAGATGCCGAAAGTGGACGGGATCGAGGTCACGAGGATCATCAAGGGCGACCCGGAAATGCGGCATATTCCGATCGTCATCATGACCTCATCGAAGGAAGAAAGGGACATATCCGAGTCATATAGCCTGGGGGCCAACAGTTACATCGTGAAACCTGTCGATTTCGAGGCGCTGGCGAACGTGGCGAGCCAGGCAGGCTACTACAGGCTCGCGATCAATCGGGTGCCGGGTTGATGGTCTGGTGCGATGATAACCGGTGAAGCGGGACGAGCCGGCGATGACGGGCGGATGATGCCGGATCCGCTGCGCGTCCTCTTCGTCGAGGATTCCGCCGTTGACACGGAGCTCATAGCCGCCGAGCTGAAGCGAGGGGGCTACCGGCTGGATTATGCGCGCGTCGATTCGGAAGAAGGGTTCCTGAAAGCGCTCGATACTACCGAATGGGACCTGATCATCAGCGACTTCTCGATGCCCCATTTCGACGGCATCAGGGCCTTCGATTTGTTCAACGCAAAATGCCTCGACGTTCCGTTCATTTTCGTGTCGGGGGCGATGGGCGAGGAGCGCGCCGTCCGGGCCATGAAAGCCGGGGCACGCGACTACATACTCAAAGGCCAATTGGGCAGGCTGAATGCCGCGGTCCAGCGGGAGCTTGCCGAAGCAGTAAGCCGCCGGAAGAGGCGCGAAGCGGAAGCCGCGAAGCGGCGCGAGCAGCGCCGGCTCGCCGTCGCACTACAGGCGACCGGAGCCGGCGTATTTGAGTATTCTGTTCCGGCCAATACGCTCGGCTATTGCAACGACCGATTCGCCGAGATTTTTGGCCTGCAACCCGATGAGCTGCCGTCGTTCGAGCGCTTCCCGGCGTGGTTCCTCGAGCAGATTCACCAGGACGACAGGGAGCGGGCGACGCAGTGCCAGCGTGATTTCATCTCCGGCGCGATCAGGGATTTCGCCCTTGAATGTCGCGTGCGCCACCGGGATGGCGGCTGGCGAGACGTCACATGCCTCGCTGACGCCGCGGAACGGGATAAGAGCGGCAAAGTCGTCGAGCTCGTCGGAGTGATGCTCGATCGCACAGAGGAGAAGCAGCTGGAAGAGCATTTCCGACAGGCCCAGAGGATGGATGCTATCGGGCAGCTGGCGGGGGGTATCGCGCACGATTTCAATAACCTGCTGACGGTGATCTCGAGCTTCGGTGAAAGCGTCCTCGAGCGCCTGGAGCCGGGTTCGGAAATCCGGGGGGACATGAAGGAAGTGCTGAACGCCGCTCGTCGGGCGGAGAACCTGACGTGCCAGCTCCTCGCATATTCCCGCCGCCGACCTGTGGTGCCTGCCGTCATCAACGTCAACGCTCAAGTCGCCGACGTGGATAAGATGTTGCGCCGGCTTCTCGGCGATTCCATCGAATTCAAAACGGATCTTGCGCACGACCTGTGGAATACATACATCGATGCCGGCGGCCTTGAGCAGATACTGGTCAATCTCGCCGTTAACGCCCGCGATGCGATGCCGGACGGGGGACGGTTGACCATCGAGACGGCCAACGCGACGGTGGGGCGGGAATTCCTCGACTCCAAGTCGGTGGACATTTCGCCCGGACAGTACGTCACGATATCGGTGACTGACACCGGCATTGGGATGGACGAGCACACCCGGCAGCACCTGTTCGAGCCTTTTTTTACGACCAAGGGGCCCGGTAAAGGCACCGGTTTGGGTCTTGCGACTTGCTACGGCATCGTCAAGCAGGCCGGCGGCGTCATCTGGGTCTACAGCGAGCAGGGGCTCGAGACGACGTTCAAAATACTCCTTCCCGCCGCCTTGGAGGAGCCGCAACCGAAGATTGAGTCCACGCATACCGAGAAGCTGCGCGGGGACGAGACTCTGCTGGTCGTCGAGGACGACGAAGCGATTCGCCGGCTGGTCGTTCGGCTGCTTGCAATGCTCGGTTACGATGTGCTCGAGGCCATGAACTCAACCGAAGCGTTGGTGATCGCCGCGGGCAGCAAGCGCCCGATCGACGCTGTCCTGACCGATATCGTCTTGCCGGACGGACAGGGCCCTGAGCTCGCGCAACAGCTCGCCGAGCGCTTTCCGCGAATAAAGATCATCTACATGTCCGGTTACATACCGGGCGCGATCGAGCGCGACGAGACAATCGTATTCATACACAAGCCATTCTCGCGGCACGATCTGGCAAAGAAAGTGCGGGATGCCCTGGATCGTGCGGCATAGGCAACTTGTGGCACGTACCGGCGAGGTATTCAATACGGGCCGACAGGGGCCTTGTTGCATGACTCCATTTTAGGCGTGAGTCTGGTGGCGGGTATTTCTTCTTAGGAGACGCAATACCCATCAGGCATTCCAAGCTTCGTCATCGTGTTCAGAATTGAACAAGCAATGCGGATCTCAGTTACCTGTGATTCCATAGTGCGGCTTGCAAGGGTACTGCCGAATTCATTCTTGAAACGCGACACGGCTGTCTCGACGAGACTTCGCCGCGTGTACCCGGATTCTCTCTGCCAGCAGCGTCGACCGACACGGTCGATATGCCGGATGTTCTCATCTCGCTGGTCGCTCTCGACGCCTGCATGGTCGCTGGTTTTCGCATTACGCCCGGGCGGGATAAGGATTCTGGTCGGAGTGGGGTCGTCTGACGCGTGGGTCTCTATGGCACAATAGACGGAAGCCCGGTCGTAAGCGCCGTCCGCTCGCACCGAGGCAAGTCTACGATTTATCGGTGCCAGTAGATCCCGGACCGGTGTTGAATCGCGCGTGCCGTGCGTCGTGATCTTCGAGTTGAGGATCTCGGCGGTTGTCAGGTCAACGACCAGATGTAACTTTCGCCAAGTTCGTCGATTGTGCCTGTCCGCCGGAGCAGTCGAGCCGCGGTGCGCTTTCAAGCCTGTGCTATCAATGAGGATGTGTACAGGGCTGTCGGCATTACCCGTATTCCGCAATGGCGCCTTGAGGGTTAAGGAGCGGCGAGACAGAGTGGAGTGGTCGGGAATCTCGATGTCGAGCTGCAGCAGCCTGGCAACGGATCGAAGAAAACCTTCGGTTTGCCGCAAGGCCAGGCCGTAGACCGCACGGACCGTCAATGCCGCCTCAATGGCCGTGTCTGAGTAGCGGCGTTGGCCACCGGGTTTTGCGCCAACCGGCGGATGCCAGTCGCGAAGTGCGTCTTCTGAAAACCAGATCGTCAGGTCACCGCGTTTGCAGAGCCCAGCCTCGTATTCCCTCCAGTTCCGGACACGATACTGCTTTGTCGTATACTTTAGCTGGTTGCGCTGTGGATATATCTGTGGCACTGCGGTCTCCGTGGGCGGGCGAGTCGCACGATCGTAGCTTGGGAGGTGGAGCCATGCACCAAGGTTCCCAGCAATGGGCAATCCAGTCAGCAAGGCGAGTACGGTTTTTCCCTCTGATACGAATGACCAATTTTCTGTGCGAAAGCCGAAGACAGGTGCTGCTAACCAGCGACTGACGCCGGACCAGTTTGCGGCCAGCCTCAAGTCGCCAAATGGACTGATGAAAAGCCGGACCAAGCGAGAATCGCTCAGTCAGTTTGCGCGTCGACGCGATAGGTGCTGTCCCAAAACCGACATTTCGTCGAAGTGTCGTTCCGTCACGGTGGAGATTTTGCCGGTCCGGAGGTCCTGGGCGGTCCGAATGCGCCGCCGCGGTTTTGAGTCAAAATTTAGGTGTTTGTCCAATAGTCCTGCAAGTCAAAGCACGATCAGCGGCTGTAGCAGAAACTATATATATGGAGTAGCCACGTACTCTGTCCAATATTTGACGTATTTAAACTATATTTGACAAACCCGAAATAAGGTGTCCTAAGTATGCACAACAAACCAAATTAGCCTGGCGCCCCCGGCACCATCTGCGCCTAGAGCTTAGTAGTTCGATAAGCGTGTGGAGAAAAGCATGCACACGGACGCAGTCAAAGATAGTGCCTCGCGACTCCGGTGCGGTCCTCTATATCAAGTCGATAGCATTGAGCCAAGTCAATTCTGTAATTGCAATTGGCAGCTTGGTTCGCGTATCGCAATCTTTGTGAGAACTGCAGATTCTTCGGCCATTCTAAACGCTAGAGTCGTCGGCCGTTCAAATGAATCCGATCTGGGCGCATCGTCACGAACGGTGAGTGCCAATCTATTGGCATCTCTGTACCCCATGGTTCCAGTTTCCCTACCAAGAGTCATTCCTCCCGAAACTGGTTTTCCTCACACACACCCTTCGGGAGATATCCAATGCTAAGTCAATACTCAGCGACTCGTTGTTGCGTGATCGCGCTATTGTGTTCCGTATGCCAACCATTGACATCGTTCGCCGCCGTCGGGCGCACCGTCGGGGATCCCAACGTTTCAGACAACGGCGAGGCAACGTACACCATACCGATCACGGTACCGAACGGCATTAACGGACTTACGCCTGCTTTGGCACTGTTCTACGCGCATCGTCAGGGCGAGGGACTGGCCGGTGTCGGTTGGGGTGTGTCTGGTTTGTCGGAAATCACGCGCTGCGGAAAGTCGCTCGCGCAGGACGGCGTAACCGCGACCGTACAGCTAAGCACGGCCGATCGATTTTGTATTGACGGCAATCAACTCCGACTAACTTCGGGCAGCTATGGTGTCACAGGTTCCCAATATCGATCCGAGGTCGACACAATTGCTCGTTACAAAGCGAACGGTACTGCGGGCAATGGACCCGCGTGGTTCGAGGTGCGAGATAAGAACGGACTGATCTACGAGTACGGAAACAGCGCGAATTCCCGGATTGAATCGATAGCGGCTGGCTGGACCACCACGGCAATCACCTGGGCACTTAGCAAGATTAAGGATCGCCAGGGAAACGAAATCGTTTTCTCGTACGTTGAAGACGGCGCGCCCCTTGGTGGCTACCGAATCAGTACTATTACATATCGCGCCAATCCTGGACAGGGCGTTGCTGCTGGTTACTCAATTGCCTTTGTCCACGGTACACAGCCGGCGGGCGACGTCGACACGCAGTATGCAGCAGGTGGCAAGATGGACGACACCAAGCGGCTTGACCGCGTGGACGTCAACTACACCGGAATATCACCCGCAGTTTTGGTACGACAATATAAATTGACGTATGAAGTATCTCTGTCGACTGCCGGGCGCAGCCGTTTGGCGTCGGTACAGGAGTGCGCAGGGTCACCGCTTGCCTGTCTGACGGCGACGACCTTTACCTACCAGAATGGCACTAACAGCTTTGGCGCAGAAATTACCAGCGGTACGACTATTGCGACCGGCGCAAGCGCCTTGCCCCTGGATATCAATGGCGACGGACGTACTGACTTAGTGTATCCGTCGAGCGCCGGAGCCGGTACTTGGTATTACAGGCTCGCGAATGCGTCCGGTGGGTACGAGCTGGCGGAGAATTCGGGGATTGCTAATACGAATCACACGAAGGCCATTCCCATTGATTACAACGCAGACGGTCTGGATGATCTCATGGTGCCACTGGCAGGCGGTACCTGGTGGGTCATCCAAGGGTCTGCCGCGGGCTTGCAATCCGCATTCGATACTGGCGCACCAGCAGTAAGCACCGCCGGAAATGCCGCGGCATTGGACAAAAACGGTGATGGACTTGACGATCTTGTATATGTAAGTGGCAATTCAGTCTACGTACGTTATCGGGTATGGGGCGCAGCATTTTCGGCTACGGCCACCAATATTTTCACTCCCGGCGGCCCACTGACTCTCGATGGGCCGGCGTTCCCAAATCAATACTCCAACAGTCGTGCACGGTCGTTTGATGCCAACGGAGACGGCATCCGCGATGCGCTTATTCAGGTCAAGGAATTGCTGTATCCATACTACACAAATGATTATCGATACACGACGTACGCGTTGCTTGGCGGTGCTACGGGGACCTACTTGGTCAACCAAGCGTTGACAACAAGACCGACGGTTCTCCCACTTGACATAAACGGCGATGGCTATTTCGATGCTGTGTATCAAACTGGAACCGGGCCGCTGATCTACGTATTCAGTACAGGGAAGAATTTCGGATCGGGTTTGACCGGGCCTTCGCTGACAAATTTGAGCTTGAGTAAAGCGGTTGTCGTTGATTGGGATTCAGACGGTTACGACGACTTGCTCATTCCCAATACGTCGACGCTCAAGTGGAATTATTTACGATCCACTGGCAATGGCTTTGCCGCACCGGTAGCTACTACATTGACAACCTCGACGCCGCGCGCAGTTTACGGGATTGACGCGAACGGCGACGGTATGGACGACCTCGCTTACACGCGGTCTGACGGCGTATTCGTCTATCGTCCACATTCTGGCGTTTTGCCTGACTTGCTGAAAACCGCGACCGACGGCAACGGCAACAAGATTACATTCAATTATCAGCCGCTGCCGCAAAGCACCTACACGAAGTATTCATCCGCGACCTTTCCGAATCAGGATTACGCCGGGCCGACGTACGTCGTTTCCACTGCGGTGCCCAGTACCGGAATCGGCAGCGGAACGTACACCCTGACCTACACTTACGCTGGTGCCATCATGAACGTCAATGGCCGGGGCCTTGCCGGTTTTGATCGAAAGACCACGCAAGACAGCCGAAACGGCATCAAAGTGAAGGAATACTTCCTGCGCGATTTTCCCTACCGAGGTCGCGTTTACCGTACGTTGACGACGCAGTCCAATGACACGCCGATTCAGGACGTTACCTACACCTGGCAGTCGATCACCATCGGTCCGGCTTTTCAGAACTACCACCTACCGTACGTGCAGCAATCGTTGGAGAAGAATTACGAAGCCGGCGGCACGTACAACGGCGCACAGCTTAACGAAATTGCGACCACCACGACCGTGGACAATTATGGCACGCCCACCAGTATCACGAAGACAACGACGGAAGAGTCGACGGGCAATGGCGCACAGGCCGGTGCAATTTTTACGGAGCAGGTCGTAAATTCTTCGATCACCGACAACGAGACGACGTGGTGCCTGGGAAAGCCCGGGCAGACCCAGTGGATCAATTCGCACAATCAAACGTACGGCTCGCAAATCACGCGGACCGTGACGCGGACTTGGGAGACCAACAGCTATTGTCGCCTGTTGACGGAAGTCACGGAGCCCGGAAGCGGCACGTTCGAAGTGACAAAATCCCTGTTATACGACAATTTTGGGAATGTCAACAGTGAGTCAGTGACCGGCGTGAATATGCTGGTGCGCACCACGACCACGAACTGGGGCACGACCGGTCAATTCCCGATTACCGTCACGAACCCTCTGGGACAAGCGACCACGCTGGGTTGGGACGTCGCAAAGGGCGTGCAGACCAGCACGACGGACCCTAACGGCCACCTGACCTCGTCGCTTTACGACGAGTTCGGACGCAAAACGCGTGATACGCAGGTTGATGGCACTTACACGACGTACACCTTGACCAACTGTACCTCGGGCAACAGTTACTGCGGTACCTCGTACAGCCGCGTAAAAACCAAACTTCGTGGCTCGTCAAAGAATACAGCGGGCACAGAGATCCGCTTTGACGACAGTTTCCTCGACAAACAGGATCGACCGGTGCAGAACGAGAGCCAGACGATGACCGGTGCCGTAACGCGCTCACGGACGATTTACGATTCGCTGGGACGCGTTGCGCAACAATCGGCACCCTCTTTCTCGGCAACCCCAGAGTACTATTCGTCCACGAGTTACGATTTGCTGAATCGACCGACGGAGGTGTCCCGGCCGATCGATGTTGGCAATCCGGCTCTCCAGACCACAACCGTGGCGTATCTGGGTTTGAGAAGCACGACCACGGATGCCGAGGGTAAGGTCTCGACCAAAATCTCGGACGCACTAGGGCGCGTGTTTCGATCGATTGACAATGCGAGTTACTACCAGCAGTTCGAGTACGATGCCTTCGGCAGCATCCGGCGCGTCAAGGACAGCCTGGGCAATAATCTTCTGCAAGCGACCTATTCCTATGGCATCCAGGCGCACCGCTTGACCTCGAACGACATGGATCTGGGGGCGTGGACGTACGCGCCTAACGCGCTCGGTGAAATGGTGGCGTACACCGATGCCAAAGGACAGAACTTTAGCGCTACTTTCGACAAGCTGTCACGGCCGTGGACGCGGACCGAACCGGGTGCCTCTACCACTTGGACCTGGGGCGCCTCGGCCGCGGCGCACAATATCGGTGCGCTCGCATCGGTTTCGACGAGTGGCCATTCTGAATCGCTGACCTACGATACGAAGGGACGTATCAGCCAACGGACAATCGTCTCGGATGCGACCTACCTGATTAACTATGCATTTGATGCGACGACCGGTTTGCTGGACTCCCTGACGTATCCGACCAGCACCTCAGGATACCGGCTGAAGCTCAAGTACAACTACGGGTATGGAATTCTGAACATGGTCTCAGACTTCAATGTGCCTGCTACCGTGTTCTGGCAGGGCAACGCCGTCGATGCTCGCGGCAACGTCATTCAGCAAACCTTGGGTAACGGCCTGCAAACGATTCGGGGTTTCGACGAGATCACCGGCTTACCCGATTACATTCAGTCCGGTCCCGGCGGCAGTGCGACGCTACAGGACCTGGAGCTCGCCTGGAACAAGGTCGGCAGCCTCACGCAGCGCAAGGACGTCAATCGTGCGCTGACCGAGAACTTCTACTACGATAATCTGCACCGTTTGAACCATTCAAAGCTCAACAATGTGCAGAATCTCGACCTTTCCTACAACGCGATGGGCAATATTCTGACCAAAAGCGATGTTTCGGGCAGTACCTGGACTTATCACGCGACGAAGAAACACGCGGTGACAGTCGCTGGTTCTAACACATATGCGTACGACGCCAACGGCAACCAGGTGACCCGCAATGGCCAGACGGTCACGTGGACCAGTTTCAACTACCCGAGTCACATGCCGCATGGCACGAAATATCACAACTACTTTTACGATGCCAATCGACAGCGCTGGAAGCAGGTGTATTACAACGGCACCTCGAGCGAGACCACGATTTTCGTCGGTGGCGTGCTGGAGAAGCACACTGCCGGCGGAATCACGGAGTACCGGCATTACATCAATGCCGACGATCAGCCGGTGGCGCTCTACACCCGGCCAACCAGCGGATCCATCACCACACAGTATTTCCTGCTGGATCACCTGGGCAGTGTGGCCGAGGTCACCAACAGCCTTGGCACGCTGGACGTAGCCGAGAACTTTGCCGCATTCGGTGAACGGCGCGACGCCAACGACTGGAGCGGACCGCCCAGTGCCGGCGATGTAACTCTCATCAATGGCGCCACGCAACGGGGCTACACATTCCATACGAATTCGGAATCCAGCTCCCTCATTCACATGAACGGACGAATAGCGGATTCGTTGACCGGGCGCTTCCTGTCGCCGGATCCGTACGTTTTCCGGCCCGATCTAACGCAGTCGTTCAATCGCTATAGCTATGTCAATAACAATCCGTTGAGTATGACCGACCCGAGCGGGTTTTGTGGCGAACCCCTGTCAGCTTTCCTGTGCGACGCTGCCATTGGCTCCGCTTTGAACTATATCGGACGCAAGCTCTTTGGTGGGAAATCCAAACCCCCACCGACGGGTTGCCTAGCCAATGCGAGTGCCGTCGGGTGCTATGGCAAAGGCATAGCGACCAAACTGTACAAAATGGCCAGAGACATCTACGGGCTGCCCAGGCTCGGGGCACCGCCGGTGTGGGGTGTTGGCGAAGACCGGTTCGGTACCGGCACCTGCAGTTGGAGTTCGATTTGCATGAGCCTGGATGACGAAGTATCCGAAAAAGTGATGGTTCGGTTTCATTTCAAGACCGCCGGGCTGGACATTTTCAAGGCGGCCGCCGAAAAGTATGCGTACGGCAAAATATTCGAGGATGTCTTGCCGCCCGGCGAATATGAAATTTCTGTTTCAACTACAGACGCGCTTGAAAAGGATGAGTTCATGCGGACTATCAGCCCGACAATTATTCTCGTAAATCCGAATGCGGACCTTGCGCAATTTCATAGAACGATCAATCGAATGGGTAGCGCTATTGGTCATGAGATCATGCACGTAAACGACATGCTTAGAAATCAGGTAAACCTTTTTAATGTATCGAGTGTCAATTTGAGTGAATTGCGTGCATACGGCTGGCAATGGCAGACAAGAGCACTCTTTGAACTTGATATTAGCTACAAAGAATGGTTGACCTCGAAAATTATGACCTACCAGAACATACAGGCTGATGGCAATGACTGAAGAAACAGTTGTATCGGGCAATCGTGTGGTACTTCTCGCTGCGTTGCTCCTACTTTCACCAGTGCGCACACTTTGTGGGGCTATCGAATTGCCGAGTTCAATCCCGGTGACGTGGAGTTCAAAACATTACGTAACAAAATTAGGTCCACCACACGGGACAATTACTATAATTGCAAACTTTGGCGATGACGGCGGACTGATTAACATCTTAATAAGATCGAAAGTTACCGACGCGTGTATTCAAGGCAAGATGATCGAAGGGCTAACAGACTTGAGTGAGCCGGATATTTCGATCCCGGTCGAGGATTCAAGCGTTTTGCCAGGTCGATTCACAATATCGTTTGAGTATGGACCAAAGTATAGGGTGAACATTGCTAGTTGCGACGAAACCGGCTTGAATTGCGTAGACTGGGTTCAGGATATCGTAAGTTTCGAAATAAATTCAGACGGCGAGGTTGCGCGAAAAACTCACGATGTTGGCATGCGGTTGGAAGAAAAGAACTGATTGACTGTTAATAGCGCTTTTCTCGAACGGCGCGCATCGTCTATTCGCAGCTGGTTGTGGGCTTGTTCCGACTTCCGCATGCAATTGGAGCTAGGATTCCACTTCCGCCGGTGCACCGGAGATTACCAAGCTTTGATAAACGCATAAGTGGAAGTCATCTGCTAGGCCTGTGGAAGTCCGGCCTCTCGGGCCACACATGTATTCTCTCGCATCGAGATGCGTGAACGCGTTTAGGACAATCAAACACTTAACGGCTGGACACGTCCTTAACGATTTGGTCCTGGTACATCCTATACAAGATCTGGTTTCTCATTTGCATACCGAGCGCATCCTTGACCTATGAGATCGACAAGAACGGTAGGGGACCGTGGCCTTGTTGCATGACTACATATTGGGCATGAGTCTGGTGGCGGGCAGGTATTTCTTCTTAGGAGACGCAGTACCCATCCGGCATTCCAAGCTTCGTCATCGTGTTCAGAATTGAACAAGCAATGCGGATCTCAGTTACCTGTGATTCCATAGTGCGGCTTGCAAGGGTACTGCCGAATTCATTCTTGAAGCGCGACACGGCGGTCTCGACGAGACTTCGCCGCGTGTACCCGGATTCTCTCTGCCAGCAGCGTCGACCGAAACGGTCGATATGCCGGATGTTCTCATCTCGCTGGTCGCTCTCGACGCCTGCATGGTCGCTGGTTTTCGCATTTCGCCCGGGCGGGATAAGGATTCTGGTCGGAGTGGGACCGTCTGACGCGTGGGTCTCAATGGCACAATAGACGGAAGCCCGGTCGTAAGCGCCGTCCGCTCGCACCGAGGCAAGTCTACGATTTATCGGTGCCAGTAGATCCCGGACCGGTGTTGAATCGCGCGTGCCGTGCGTCGTGATCTTCGAGG
>CAZLNH010000211.1:0-9665 GCA_964560775.1 uncultured Woeseiaceae bacterium
TTGAGGAAGAACTGCGCCCACGTTTCCGCATCAAACTCGGACGCCCATTCCGGCACTTCACGGTCCGCCGTGCGTTGCCACAGGCGAGTCCGGCCAAATGGCAGGTAGACGAGCACCGCGATGCCCCGATCCGCCGCGAGCGGCAGGATCTTTTCGGCCGATGTCAGGTTGTCGACCGCATAATCGACGCCGATGAAATCGAGCGGCTCATTTCGCATGACCTCGGCCAGGTAATCGTAATTGGCGGAGTTGGTCGACGTGGTGCCGATATAGCGGACGCGGCCTTCCTCTTTCAACTCCTTGAGAATGCCGAGCTGCGTCGGAATGTCAGCAAGATTATGCACCTGTATCAGGTCGATGGATGGCGTGCCGATACGATCAAATGAAGTTTCGATCTGCGCCCGCACGGCTTCCGGGTCAGCTTCACGGCTGCCGCGCGGCACCGCATTGACTTTCGTCGCCCAGAACACCTTGTCGGCGATGTTGAGCTCCTGAACGATCTCGCCCGCCACTTCTTCGGCATCCCCGTAGCTCGGTGCCGTATCGAAGACACTGCCACCGTTCTCAACGAGTGTGTGCAGTACATCGCTCAACGGTTCAACCTCGCCGGTGCCAGCCATACGACTGAACGTCGCCGAACTCCCGAGCCCCATCATCGGCAGCATTTCGCCGCTGGACGGGATAGCGCGTTTCAACAGCGCCCCGCGCTCCTTCGCGAGCAATGAGCCGGCATCAAGCGTCAGCGCGGTCCCGGCGGCAGCGGTGTATTTCAGCAGTTCACGTCGATTTATCATTGTTCACTCCCGGTTTTTTTTCCAACTCAGCCTGATACCAGCGCGTTGCGGAATGCCGACGGGTTGCAGGCCAGCATGACTTTCCGCAACATCACTTTACAAAAATCGCACATCTAAAACACGAACTTTCGGATTGGACGACGGAAGTTTGCCAAAGTTCATGGATCGCCGAACCGGGGTTGCAGGTCAAATAAATTGATGCGCAAAGGTCTTCGTGCCGTCGTTGGTTGGCGGGGATAACGCTCGCGGCATTCCGCACGGGCCCGGTCGCGGTGCATCGATATGTATTCGCGCTGCACGTCGGGGTTATCAATCGTATCGAAGGCCTGCTCGTGTATCCGCTGGTCCTGCTCATCGAAGCAGGCATTGAAACGCGCTTCCTGCTCCGGGTCCGGCACCTGCACCTTTGATGGCATCTCAAACGCCGGGTTAACCGAGATCTCAAAGAATACCGGCAGCAGCAACATCGTCATCGCGAGAAGCGCAGCGACGTGGCGAACTCGCACGAGTCACCACCCTGCCAATATCGTCATTGCGAGCCCGAAGGGCGTGGCAATCTCGCTGTCCCTGGCTGGATGGTGAACCGTGCGAGTTCGCCACGTCGCTGCGCTTCTCGCGATGACGGTGATGGCGGATATAGGGATGTCTGCGTTCCCTCCCATACCGCGGGCATTCGGCGAACTGGTAGTATGGTCGAAACCGGAAAGCGGCAGCATCCGGCGATGATATTTCCCTGGCGGATCGGCATGCAACGGACACTGATCATTATCGGCATTGTCATTATCCTTGCCGGATTATGCTGGCCGTGGCTGTCACAGCTGCCGTTCGGGCGCCTGCCCGGGGACATTGTCATCAGGAAGCCCGGCTTTTCAATGTACCTGCCGATCACCAGTATGCTCATAGTCAGCGCATTGCTGAGCTTCATTTTGTGGCTGTTCCGGAACTGACGACCTGGAATCTGTCATCGAGGCGGTGTCTCTGTCACAATTGGCGCCGGCTGGCGGACGCCGGCACTGGCTACGGAACCCTGCGGAAAAGGTGGCATGGAAAAAGCGGTAACAGGTAAGTTTGTGGGCAAAATCTGGGATGGGTCGATCATTCCGGAACTGTGCGAGTACATCAAGGTGCCTAACAAGTCGCCGTCGTTCGACGCGGACTGGGAGGCGCACGGTCACATGGATCGCGCCATTGACATGCTTGCCGACTGGTGCCGCAAACAGCCGATCGAGGACATGAAACTCGACATCGTCCGGCTCGAAGGCCGCACACCGCTATTGTTCATCGAGATCCCCGGGCAGTCCGACGATGTCGTACTACTCTACGGCCACTACGATAAACAGCCCGAATTCAGCGGCTGGAACGAGGGCCTCGGGCCGTGGAAGCCAGTCATCAAGGACGGCAAGCTCTACGGCCGCGGTGGGGCCGACGACGGCTATGCCGTTTTTGGTTCGCTGACGGCCATTCGCGCCCTGCAGGAACAGGGCATCCCGCACGCTCGCTGCGTTGTCATCATTGAGGGCTGCGAGGAAAGCGGCAGCTTTGACCTGCCGCATTACATCGAATTGCTTGAAGATCGCATCGGCTCGCCGAGCCTTGTCGTCTGCCTCGATGCGGAGTGCGGTAATTACGACCAGCTCTGGTGCACGACATCGCTGCGCGGCAACCTCGTCGGCACGCTGCGTGTCGATGTGCTGACCGAAGGTGTCCATTCCGGCGCCGCGAGCGGCATCGTGCCGTCGAGTTTCCGCGTACTGCGGCAACTCCTGAGCCGTATCGAGGACGAAACCAGCGGCCGCGTATTGCCGGACGAACTGTATGTCGACATCCCGGACGAGCGCCTGCGGCAGGCCGAACTCGCGGCGGAGGTGCTCAAGGACTCGGTCTTCCGGAAATTCCCGTGGGTCAACCCATCGGACGCGCCGACGGAATCACCGTTCGAGTTGCTGCTCAGTAATACATGGCGGCCGACGCTCAGTATCACCGGCGCGGATGGCCTGCCGTCAATCAGCAATGCCGGCAACGTGCTGTTGCCGTGCACGACGCTGAAACTCTCTTTCCGGCTGCCGCCCACCTGTGATCCGGCTGCCGCGGCTGCCGCCGTCGAGAAGATACTCGAGGAAGAACGACCGGCATTCGCCAAAGTCGACTTCAGGGTCGAATCGGCACTGGGCGGATGGAGCGCCCCGCCCGTCGCCGGCTGGCTCGAAGCGTCAATGAAAAAAGGATCGGATGACTACTTCGGCCGCCCGTCAATGTATATGGGAACCGGCGGCAGCATCCCGTTCATGGGCATGCTGGGTGAGAGGTTTCCGGATGCGCAGTTCCTCGTGACCGGCCTGCTGGGGCCCAATTCGAATGCGCACGGTCCGAACGAGTTCTTGCATATCGAAACCGGCAAGCGATTGACCTGTTGTGTCGCCCAGGTACTCGAGGATCATTACCGGCGCAGCTGAGCCCCACCGCAAACGGAGAACATTGTGGCCGAAAAACAAGAACAGACATCACGGCGTGCCCGGAACCTGACCGCGGGCGGCATCGCCCTGAGATTTGTGGCTGCCCTGGTGCTCATTCTTGCGACCTACAACCCGACCCGGATCTCCATCTACCACTGGGTGCGTGGCTCCATGGGGGAAGGAACACTGGGACCGGAGCACTTCCTGGTCGTGGTGCTGCTGCTGATCGGCTGGACTATCTATGTCGTTGCCAGTTACCGCTCACTAGGCCGTCTGGGCCTCGTACTCGTAACCCTGTTTTTTGCCGCTCTGATTTGGCTGCTCATTGACCTGGGACTTCTGAAGGCTGATTCGCGGGCATCGGTGACATGGATTGTCCTGATCTGCATGTCCGCGTTGCTGACCATTGGCGTTCTATGGGCGCACCTGTGGCGAAAACTGACCGGCCAGCTTGAAGTCGATGACAACTGAGCCATCGGTGCCAGGCTTACATCCTGCGCACTGAGCGAAACGGATGCCGGACTGATGAACAGATGAAACCCGGCTGGACCAGTACTACCGCATTTCAATCGCTGCGCATCGACAGCGGCCTGCGGGTCGCGCTCGGTATTTTCGGCGCACTGGTCATTGTCTACGTCACGCAGGTTCTTCCGGAATCTGCGATGCGCATAGTCGACTACTACGTCGCGGAATTCGTGCTGCTGTCGACACTCCTGGCCCTGATCGTGTCGGCCGCTCGCTCGGGTGTGGACAAGGCGACACGGGACTTCTGGCACCTGTTCGCAGTCGCAATCGCATTCTGGATGCTCGCCAGGATCCTGAGCTTCTTCCTGCGCGAAGACTCGCCGCGAATGTTCGAGTTCATCAAGGATGTACTGCTGCTGGCCATGTATTTCGTCCTGGTTGCAGCGGCGGAGCTGCGGCCGGGATTCATCATGTCTTCGTTGCAGCGCCTGCGCGCGAAACTGGCCGCAGTCAGCAGCATCCTGCTGATCGCCGGCCTGTTCGGCTACTTTGCGCTGGTCCCTGCCGCGAGCGGCTTGCGGGATTACGAATCACCATTTGCGATTTATGCAATTCTTGATGCGTACATCGCCGTTCGCTTTTATCTTCAGGCGCGGGATTCGAGCAGTCCATCGTGGCGCCTGGCGTTGCGTCTCGTTGCAACGGGTTTTGCCCTCATGACGGTTTCAGACCTGCTGGAGTTTGCATTTCGCGAAAGCTTCCTGACCTACCGTCCTGGCCAGCTGCTGAACCTGGTCTGGTTTCTGTTCTATTTGCCGCTCTTTGCTGCTACCCGCTTTGTTCCCCGTAGCCCGCAGATTATGAAACGCGGGGACGAGCCGATCTGGTCCGATGCACTGAATCTTGCGCCGTTGCTTGCGTTCACAATCGCCATTCCACTGCTGCACCTGGGCGGTTACGGCCTGGGCGTGATGGAAGCAGACAGCCGCACCGCGCGGGACCTCTTCGTCCTGGCCTGGCTGTCAGCTGCCGCCATTGGCATTCGCTGGCAGTACATGATTCTGAGGGCACGACTGGCGGATGTCGAAGCCGCGCGCGACCTGGCCGAGAAGGAATCACTCAACCTGCAAGCGCAACTCAGGCAGTCACAACGCCTGGACCTGATGAGCCACCTGACCGGCGGGATTGCGCACGAATTCGGCAATTCGCTGTTTGGTGCGGAAACCTATGCCAGCAAGATACTTCGTGATGCGCGCGAACTGAAAACAGGCGTCAAGGAAGAACACGCACAAGGCCTGGTCAACGCGCTTGCGAGCAGCCGTGAACTGGTAAAGAAGTTCGGGTACCTGAGTCATGGCGTCGAACCGCAATCCACCTTTATGAACCTCGTCCAGGAAGTCAACGATACGGTTGAGCTGCTGCGGCCCGGCATACCGCCCGGTATGTCGCTGGAGCTTGATGTCAGTGACGAGCGAATTGGCGTCATTGCCCGCAAGCAGGACCTGCAGCAAATCGTCATGAACCTTGTCCTCAACGCACGAGACGCGCTCGGCACGGCCGGCAGGATCCACATCACAGTGGGACAGGGCGTTCCGGCTGTTGCATCGTGCGCATCATGCGGCGAACTGGTCACCGGCGAGCGCGCCTGGCTGGAAGTCTCCGACGACGGTCCGGGAATAGCCGAAGGCCTCCGCCAACGGGTTTTCGAGCCGCTGGTCAGCACCAAATCCGCCGGCAGCGGCTCCGGACTCGGCCTATCGGTTGTGCATACTATTGTTCACCAACTTGGCGGCCATATAGTTCTGCAAAGCGGGCCTGGCTGTACGTTCAGTGTCCTGCTGCCAGCGGCGCAAGCTGATCTGTTCGCAATACCGTCGCCTGCGGTCAATGACCGGTTCCGCGTGCTTATTATTGAGTCCGATCACGTCATCGCGAACCAGTTCAGGCGAAACAAGGCCCTGTACGGCGTGCACGTCAATTGCGTCTCGTCGGTTGACGCGGCGACGGTATTTTTGCGGCAGTCGGGGATTCGTCTTGATGCAGTGTTGATCGGCAACATGCAAAGCCCCATTGACGTGATTACGGTCGCACAGCTCGCGCATAGCAGCCTCGACGCACCGGTGCGGGTCATTCATTGCAGCAATTCGGAACAGCATTCGATTGTCGCGAATATCGATGCGATAGATGTGTTTCTCGACCAGCCTTTCGATGACGCGACACTGGCGGCTGTCGTACTAAACACGCCGTATGGCACCGACCCACAGGTGGCATCAAACAGCGCCTGAACAGTGGCGGGGTCAGGCGATCCGCGAGTCCATGAGTTCGTAGGCGTCCGTCTTGTTGGCCCATGGGGCTACACCACCGCTTGACGAGAACCAGGCAAGCTCCTTGCCGGCGGCAACAGCCTCACCGACAAACAGCATGGCGGGTGCGGCGATCTGCTCATTCGCCGCTACACCCACTACGTCCGCAAGCGTGGAATGAAATACCCGATGGGCCGCTGTCGTGCCGTTCTCAACCAGCGCCACCGGCGTGGCCGGCGGGAGGCCGTGTGCGACCAGTTGCCTCGATACCAGGTCCAGCGCACCCACACTCATGTACAGCGCCAGTGTCTGGCCCGGCCGTGCGAGCGCCGTCCAGTCCGGCTGTTCCTCATTATCGAGGCGCGCGCTGGCAAACGTGACACTGCGACTGACGCCTCGCAGCGTCAGCGGAATGCCCGCATACGCCGCAGAACCGTGTGCCGCGGAGATACCGGGGATGATCTGGAACGGCAGGCCCTCGGCCGCGAGCGCCTGCGCTTCTTCGGCGCCTCGGCCAAAGACCAGCGGGTCACCGCCTTTCAGCCGGCAGACGCGATGGCCTGCCCGGACCTGGTCAACCAGCAATGCATTGATACGTTCCTGGCTCGTTGTCGCGTGTCCGGCCTGCTTGCCGACAGGTATCAGTGTCGCTTCCTTGCGTGCCATGTCGAGCACTGCCTGGGACACCAGCCGGTCATGCACAATGACGTCCGCGCTGCTGATCAGCTGCTGCGCGCGCAATGTCACGAGCCCCGGGTCGCCGGGACCGGCGCCGACAATCCAGGCTTCACCGTGTGCCGGGGCCGGTGCGGCATCGATCAGCTCGCGGCGCACTGCCCGGTCCGCGTCGGCCTGGCGGCCGGCAAGGATATGGCCGGCCGCCGGACCGTCAAAGTATCGTAGCCAGAATCGCCGTCGCTGGTCGATGGTGCTGAAGCGGCGCCGTACGACACCCCGCAGTTGCCCGGCGCGCTCGGCCAGCAGGCCTATACGGGTGGGAAGCCACGATTCGATACGCGTCTTGAGCCGCTGTGCAAGCACTGGCGCGCGGCCGCCGGTGCCGATGGCAATCGTGACCGGTGACCGGTCCACGATTGCCGGCAGTATGAAGCTTGATGCGGCTATGTCGTCGACGACGTTGCACAGTATGCCGAGCGTCTCGGCGGCGCGGGCGATCGAGTGATTCAGCGATTCGTCGTCTGTTGCGGCGATGACCAGCCTCTGGCCAGCCAGCAATGCTGCTTCGTAGCGGCGCTCGACAAGCACTATACGGTTCTGGGCGTGCATATCCCGGAGACTTGCCGACGCGCGCTCGGCAACCACCCGGACTTGCGCGCCGGTTCGCAGCAACAGCAACACTTTGCGTTCGGCAACGGCGCCGCCGCCAACAACCAGGCACGGCCGGTTCCTGAGGTTGACGAAAATGGGGAGCTGATCCATGCGCGGTATCCGGTCGACGGATGTCTACACTAGCCCGCACCGGCCTGGCACAGAAATAGATATTTGGCCTGCCGGTATAACTGCAGGCTATAATCCCGCGCCCCGATTTGACACCGGCGGTGCACGGTGCTTATATCCGGCAACACCATGAACAACGCAACCAGCAATTACGTAATGATGTGCTGCTGTCCGAAGACTTGGGCGGCCCGTCGGCACGCACGCTAACCGCGTTATCGACTGACAGGAAAGCCGCCCGACCGCAAGGAAGGGCGGCTTTTTTTTGGACGGCAGGCACCTGCCGTCGTTGCGAGCCCGAAGGGCGTGGCAATCTCGCACAAATTGGCAGAGGTGCAGGCTATACGAGATCGCCACGTCGCTACGCTCCTCGCGACGGCGGGGTACATCAAGGACAAGTGCATGACGTTGAATCAATTGAAGTACCTGTTGGGCGTTGTCGACAACGGGCTGAACATCACAGCGGCTGCCGAGAGCCTGTACACGAGCCAGCCGGGGATCAGCAAGCAACTGCGGCAGCTCGAGCACGAAGTCGGCGCCCAGCTTTTCACCCGACGCGGCAAGACATTGGTCGCTTTGACTCCGGCCGGTCTGCAGGTCGTGGAGTACGCACGCGCCATCGCCCGAAACGTCGACAACATCAAAAGCCTGGGCCAGGAACTGGTTGATGAGCAGGAAGGCACGCTGTCCATTGCAACGACGCATACGCAGGCACGTTACGTGCTGCCGGGCATTATCCAGGCATTTCACGAACGGTTTCCGAAAGTCCGGCTGGAACTGCACCAGGGCACGTCCGAGCAGATCAGTGCGATGGTCGCCCGGAATACCGTTGATTTCGCGATCGCAACCGAATCCCGCGAACTGTTCCCGGACATGAACCTGCTGCCGTGTTTTCGCTGGGATCGCATCGTGCTGACGCCGCTCGATCACCCGCTTGCTGGCGACGACGAGCCGTTGACGATCGAGAAGCTGGCGGCGCACCCGCTCATCACTTACGTATTCAGCCCGAATCGGGAATCATCATTCCTGCGCGCATTTGCCGACAAAGGCCTCGACCCGACCGTCGTCTTCACTGCTCGCGATGCTGATGTCATCAAGACGTACGTGCGCATGGGCATGGGCGTCGGCGTCATGGCGCCGATGGCTCTGACCTGCGACGACCTGGACTCAATGTACGCGGTCAGCGCCAGTGGCCTGTTTCCGCGGGTGACGACGTGGCTTGGCATGCCTCGCGATCGCGTGCTGCGCGGCTACATGCGCGAGTTCATTGCGCTGTTTGCGCCACACTGGCCAAAGCACGCTATCGAGGACGCCACGACAGCGGAGGCGCAGCAGGTCGTTGATGACATTGCCGCCGGCATTACGCTGCCATTGAGGAACGGGTGTACGGAAGGGTTACAGGTCGCTGCCTGAGGCGACGGCGCATAGCCGTCGTTGCGAGCGCGCCGCGCGTGGCAATCTCGTTCCGATTGGCAGAGTCGTAGGCCTTACGAGATCGCCACGTCGCTACGCTCCTCGCGATGACGGGGGGTACTGCGCTCCTCGCGACGACCCATCTCGTGCAATCCGCACTCCCGCCGGACGCCGAAAAACCGCGTCTGCTCGATATCATCGACCTCGTGCAGCGCCCGCGTTGTGTGGTGATCGCCGATGCTGATATAGCCCTTGTCCCACAGCGGGTGATACGGCAGGCCGTGCTCTTTCAAGTAGCGAAAGACATCGCGGTCCGTCCAGTCGGCAATCGGGTGCACCTTCCAGCGGTCACCGGACCATTCGAGAAACGGCCGGTCCGCGCGGCCTGCTGACTGCGTGCGCCGCAATCCGGCGAACCATGTACCGGCGTTCAATTCGTCGAGCGCGCGCTGCATCGGCTCGACCTTGTTTTCCCGGTTGTAGGCATCAATGCCGGCGGCGCCGTCGAGCCAGCGCTTGCCGTATCGCGCTTCCTGCCACGCCGGTGACAGTGCGGCACGATACACCTTCAGGTTCAGCTGCAGCTGCTCGGTCAGTTCGTCGACGAATCGATATGTTTCTGGGAACAGGTAGCCGGTGTCGATCAGTATGACCGGGATGTCCGGATGCTCGCGCGTCACGAGATGCAGCATGACGGCAGCCTGCGCGCCAAAGCTCGAACTCAATACCGGCTGCGCCGGCAATTGCGCCAGCGCGCGTTGCACGCGTTCCCGCGCGTCGAG
>CAZLNH010000212.1:0-9037 GCA_964560775.1 uncultured Woeseiaceae bacterium
GATGAATTCCGGCAGGTTTCGGACATACTACTAAAGCGGCGATAATAATATGGCACGGTTAATACTAAGTCTCGACAGTCAGGTCCTCGCTGAGTACAACATGTCGAAAGAGCGCTACACGATCGGTCGGCTCCCCGACAATGACGTGCGCATCGACAATCCCGCCGTCAGCGGGCATCACTCCCTGATTATCAATATCCTTAATGACTCGTTCCTGGAAGACTTGAACAGCACCAATGGCACTTACGTCAATGGCAAGCTGATCAAGAAGCACGCCTTGCAGCACGGCGATGTCATTACGATCGGCCATCACCAGCTGCGGTTTTCCGACCAGCACGCCAATGAGACCGAGCAGGACGAGTTCGAAAAGACGATGGTCATCCCGGCCGGGCAGCACAGCGCCGAGCAGCTTGCGCGCGCCGAGCGGGCGGCCGAGGCCGCCGCGACGTCGGACAAGGCAAATGAAAAGAAAAAGTCCGCCGCCGAGAGAGTTGATGTGCGTGTCGAGGTCCCGGACAAGAAAAAGCCCGCAGCGGCTCCCGAACCCGCGGCTCACACAGCTACCTCTGCCGGCATCGATCCCGCATCGGCACCGAGCGCGCTGCCACTAGCCAAACTCCAGGTTCTGAGCGGCGCCTTCGCCGGTCGTGAACTGGAACTCACCAAGGCGCTGACGACGCTGGGCCGGCCCGGTGTTCAGGTCGCTGCTATCACCCGACGCGCCGAAGGCTACTTCGTCGTCCATGTCGAGAGTGGCAAGGACGGTGACTACCCGCTGGTGAATGGCCAGTCCATCGGCCCGCAGGCGCGCAGGCTGCACGATAACGACGTGCTGCAACTGGCCGGCGTAAAGATGGGATTCTTCGCTACCTGATAACCGGATATGTCACCGGGTCCCGGGTTACACCACGAGCGCGGATTCGCGATGCAATACGCCGGTGACGAGCTGATACGGAATCGTGCCGGCCGCCCGAGCGATTTCCTCGACCGGCAACCCGTCACCCCACAACAACACCGGGTCGCCCACGCGATCCCGGACGTCCGGACCAAGGTCGACGGCGCACAGGTCCATCGAAATGATCCCGGCCAGTGGTACGCGGCGGCCGTTAATCAGTAGCGGCGTGCCGCCTGGCAGAAACCGCGTATAGCCGTCACCGTAGCCGGCCGCCACGATACCGATCGTCGTATCGCGCGGCGCACGCCAACCTTTGCCGTAGCCTACCCGGTCTCCCTCCGCTATCCGTTTTGTGTCGACCAGCCTGCTGGCGAACTGCATGACCGGTTCCAGCCCGATATCGGCTCCGCAGCCCTCTGCAAACGGGGAGATGCCGTACAGGGCAATCCCGGGGCGCACCCACACGTCGCCGCGATTCTTCCAGTAAGAAGCCCCGGCAGAACCTTCCGACCAGGCAAATATAGCCGGCGAATTGGCGATGCTGATGTCACCGTCAAAGCCATCACTCAATTCATGGAACCCGGCAAACTGCCGAGCCGTCATCGGGTCTTCGGTATTGTCGGCGGCGGCCAGGTGAGTTATCAGATTGAGCTTCCTGACGACACCGCACCGGCGCAGGCGCGTCATCATCGCGGTAGCTTGAGCCGGCGCAAATCCGAGCCGGTGCATGCCGGTATCAATCTTCAGCCAGGCGACGATGCTGAATCCCGCCGCTCGTTCCAGCAACTCGACCTGCGAGCGCGTATGGACGACGAGCTGGCAGTCACAGCGTACCGCCCGCTCCAGCTCATCTGCATCAAGCACACCGGCCAGCAGCACTACCGGTTTACTTATACCCAGGTTTCGGAGGGCTTCCGCTTCGGCGAGTCGCGCGACAGCAAAGTTGTCGGCATCGGTCAGAGTACGGGCAACCGTATCGAGACCGTGACCGTAGGCATTACCCTTTACGGCCGCCATGATTCGCGTGCCAGGTGCTCTTTTGCGAATGACTGCGAGATTATTCAGGAGCGCGCCGGGCAGGATCCGCGCGCGGGCCCCACAGGTCACGAATACGCCTCATCCGCGTAATGTTCCGGCACCCAGTTCTCGAATTTTGTGAACCGGCCGATAAACGTCAACGGGAAGTCACCGATCGGTCCGTTGCGCTGCTTGGCAATATGGATGTCGGCGATGCCCTTGCGCGGCGTATCCGCGTTATAGACTTCCTCGCGGTAGATGAAACAGATGATGTCGGCGTCCTGCTCGATGGCCCCTGACTCGCGCAGGTCGGACATTACCGGCCGCTTGTCCGTGCGCTGCTCCACGCTGCGATTAAGCTGCGACAGGGCGATGATCGGCACTTCCAGTTCCTTCGCAAGTGCTTTCAGCGACCGCGATATTTCCGAAATTTCGGTCGCACGATTCTCGGTGTTGCCGTGTACCTGCATCAGCTGCAGGTAGTCGAGCACGATCAACCCGAGCCCGTGCTCGCGTTTCAAGCGGCGCGCGCGTGCGCGAATCTCGGTTGGCGACATGGCCGGCGTGTCGTCGATAAATATCGGTGCATCGGACATCAGCTGTACGGCGGTGTTGATGCGCGACCAGTCCTCGTCCGGAAACTTGCCGGTACGCAGGTGCGTCTGGTCGACACGCCCCAGCGACGAAATCATGCGGAATGCGAGCTGCTCCGATGGCATTTCCATGGAGAATATCGCCGTTGGCACCCGCGAGCCGATAGCCGCGTTCTCGGCGATATTGACGGCAAACGTCGTCTTGCCCATTGACGGCCTGCCCGCGATGATGATCAGGTCGCCTTTCTGCAAGCCGGTGGTCAGCCGGTCAAATTCGGTATAACCGGTCGACACACCGGTGACATCGCCGCCTGCCTGGTGCAGCGTGTCGATCCGGTCAACCGTGTTTGGAAGGATCTGCTTTAAAGACTTGAAGCCGGCGCGTCCGCGAGAACCTTTCTCGGCAATCTGGAACACCAGCCGCTCCGCCTCATCAACCAGCTCCGCCGCATTGCGGCCATCGGTCGTATAGGCATTGCCGCTGATTTCATTGCCGGCGGCAATAAGAGCACGAAGGGTGGAGCGTTCGCGAAGGATCGTCGCGTAGGCACGGACGTTCGCTGCACCGGGCGTCTCGTTCGCAAGCGTTGCGAGGTACTCGAGCCCGCCGGCCGAAGCCAGTTCGCCGCGATTGTCGAGAAACTCCGAAACGGTAACGACGTCGCAGGCCTGGGAATCTTCAGCCAGCAATGCGACCGCTGTAAAAATCAGGCGATGATCCTTGCGATAGAAGTCCTCGGCGATGATCAGGTCAGCAACCTTGTCCCATGCCGTGTTGTCGAGCATCAGGCCGCCCAGGAGTGATTGCTCGGCCTCGATGGACTTCGGCGGTACCTTGAGCCGGCGTTCCGCCGGGTCTCCTGTCATGCCGTCTTCCAGAGCTCGCACCATCGATACTGACCTCCACCCGTGCACTGCAGCCGCCGGGGACCCGGCGGCGTGTTGCCTAAACTACCACACGGCAACCCGACCGGGCTGTCAGCCTTCAGCAACCACCTTTACAGTGATCTCGACGTCAACGTCCGTATGGAAATGCAGCCCGACGATGTGCTCGCCAATCTCATGTACCGGGCCGTCCGGCATGCGGATCTCGCTGCGCGCAACCTCAACGCCGACCTTTTCAAGCGCCTGCTCGATGTCGATTGGGCCGACCGAACCGAACAGCTTGCCTTCGGTACCAACATTGGCGGCGATGACCAGTTCCATGCCTCGGACGAGATCACCACGCGCCTTGGCCGCCGCCAGGTCCTCGGCTGCCCGCTTCTCGAGTTCGGCACGCTTTTTCTCAAATTCGGCCATGTTGTCGCGCGTTGCCAATGCCGCCTTGCCCTTCGGCAAGAGGTAATTGCGCCCGTATCCGGGCTTGACGTTGACGAGGTCGCCCACGCCGCCGAGGTTTTCAACATTGTCCAGAAGAATTACGTTCATTGTTCAAATCCTGTAGCTGTCATCAAGTAACTATTCACTGCCCTTTTTGGCAATCGCGCGCGCCCTGTAATCAAACCAGGCATCCGTATATCCCAGCACCGCCAGCGCCGTCAGCAGCAGTGCATTCAAAATCGGCAGCAATGCATAGATTGCAACCAATGCCAGCGCCGGCAGCGGACCGTCGGTCTGCAGCCAGTGCAGCATCGCCAACCCCTGCACCCAGAACACCGCGAACATGACGAACGCCGTGTCCTGCAGCCAGTCGGCGCCGGTCACCAGCGCCAGCAATGACGTTACGGCCATCATCAAAGCCAGCACGCGGCCCAGGTTCAAGTCGCAAAAGCGGCCAAACCGTGCCTTATTGTCCGGCAGGCACTGGTAAAGGGCATAGCCCAGTGCCAGTACCAATGCAAACATCGACCATGTCACCAACACGAACAGCATGGTCATCTGCGGCGCCAGCAATTCCGACTGCTCTTTTAGCAGCGCGGCCTGGTTCGCAAGCCCCATTTCGGCAAACAGCACCGAAAGCTGCTGGAGCTGCACGCCCCAGAACTCTGCCGGGTCGCCAAGCACCGCGTAAAAACCCACCGTCACCAGCACAGCGATAATGACGGACACCTGCAGTGTCAGTGTCATCGAGCGCGTGCGCCGCATCAACAAAGCAAGCATCATGACCGGCAGCCACGCCACAAGTGCATTGGCCACCAGGTGCGGCACGGAATTCCCGACCGCGAGAAACAGTACCGCAAGCAGCGCGATAGCCGCCCCGCCCTTCAATATCGCCTGCTGCACACCCAGCGCGAGCACGATCGCAACCATTACCGCGCCGCTCAGGATCTGCGCGAACGGCAGCATCAGCGACAGCGACAATCCCAGTACAGTGTTCCAGGGACGCGCCAGCAGCCAGGTGACGAGAGGCCGCACGCTGCTAAATCACGCGTGGCCTGACGCCAATCAATGACGATCCGTGTACGGCAACAGCGCCAGGTAGCGCGCGCGCTTGACTGCTGTCGACAACTGCCGCTGGTAGTGCGCCTTGGTACCGGTAATCCGGCTCGGCACGATCTTGCCTGTCTCCGTCACAAATGCTTTCAGCAACGTGAGATCCTTGTAGTCAATCTCGGTGATGTTTTCCGCCGTGAAGCGACAATACTTGCGTCTGCGTGAATACCTGCTCATTGCTCAATTCTCCTCACGCGCTCTTCGCCGTGGACGACTCTGAATCTTCATCTTCATCTTCATCATCGTCGTCGGCGTCCGCGTCGTCGCTGTCATCGTCGCTGTCATAATTTTTGCCGGACGGCGCATCATCGTCGCCATCCGCAGTGTCGTCATCGCTGTCGCTCTTTTCACCGGCAGTGGCCAGCGCCGCAGCTTCTGCAGCAGCCTTGGCGTCGCGCCGCCGCTGTGCTTCGCGTTCCTTGACCTTTTCCTCTTCGACGGCAACGGCCATCGGCGAGGCCTCGGTAACGGCGTCCGTGCGATTGATGACCATGTGGCGAAGTACCGCATCGTTGAAGCGGAAAGCACTGGTGATTTCGCTGAGCACGTCGTGCGTGCACTCGACGTTCATCAACACGTAATGCGCCTTGTGGGCCTTGTTGATCGGGTGTGCCAGCTGGCGCCGGCCCCAGTCTTCGTTGCGGTGGACTGTGCCGCCGGATGCGGTGACCATACCCTGGTACTTTTCCACCATGGCGGGCACCTGTTCGCTCTGGTCCGGATGGACCAGGAACACGATTTCGTAATGTCTCATTGTATCCCCTTGCGGATAATAGCCTCCCGGTCAGCCGGTGAGGCAAGAGGTTTGCCCGGTTACCGCCAAACGCGGTGTTCGGACCTTCCCGCCATCCTGGCGGGGACGCGAATCCTACCCAAGGGGCGCGACCGGCGCAAGCAAATCCCTGAATTTGCCCTGATTTCAGACCGCGTCCGGGCCGGGCGCGGCCGCCGCCTGCCGCCGCTGGCGCAGCGCCTCGTACAGGCAGATTCCCGCGGCGACTGATACGTTAAGACTTGAGACAGCGCCCTGCATCGGCAGGCTGACCAACTGATTGCAGCGCTTTTCGATACCTGCACTCAGGCCCTCGTGTTCGCGACCCATGACCAGCGCCAGCGGGCCATCGAGCGCCGTGTCGTAAAGACTCTGCCCGGCGGCGTCGCTGGTACCGATCGTTGCTACACCGTAGTCGGCCAGCCAGCCCAGTACGCGCCCGATATTCGCTACCGCGGCGAAGGGCAGCGTTTCCGCCGCTCCGGCGGCGACCTTGCTGACCGTCGGCCCGAGTCCGGCGGACCCGTGACGCGGTACGACGACAGCATCGACACCCGCCGCGTCGGCCGTGCGCAGGCAGGCGCCAAGGTTATGCGGGTCTTGCAGACCGTCAAGGATCAACAGCATCAGGGGCACTGCCGCATCGGCCGTCAGGTGCTGTTCGACCAGGTCTCTGAGACCTGCCTCGTCCAGGACCGTGCTGCGCCGGATCTCGGCGACGACGCCCTGGTGACGCGCCTCGCCGCTGATCTGCTGGAGCCGGGAACGATTGGCCGGCAGAATTTCGACACCGAGCCGGTTCGCGGCCGAAATGATCGCCTCGACACGCGGATTGGCCGTCTGGTATTCGGCATAGACTTTTCGTATGTCACTCGCGCGGCTGGCGAGCAACTGCTCAACGGCGCGCAGCCCCGTCACATAGCTTGCCTTGCTCATTTCCGCCGGCGCCTCCTGCCCGGTCGGCGTGCGCCCTGCTTGGGCGCTTCTTCAGTCTTTTCTTCTTCTACCGGGCGAAAGTCAATGCGTTTCCTGTCCATGTCCACGCGTTGCACCTTGACCGTCAGCGCGTCGCCCAGAGCGTAGCGTTTCCCGCTGCGCTCACCTTCCAGGTGCATGCGGCCGGCGTCGAAACGGTAATAGTCGTTCTGCAAACTGGTCACGTGCACGAGGCCGTCAATTTGGAATTCATTGAGCTGGACGAAAACACCGAAGTTGGTCACGCCGGTTATTACGCCATCGAACACCTCGCCGACCTTGCCTTCCATGAACTCGCATTTCAGCCAGGCTTCAACTTCACGGGTGGCTTCCTCGGCCCGGCGTTCGTGCGCCGAGCAGATGCTGCCGAGCCGTTCCATCCGCGTGCGGTCGTAGCCGTAGTTGCCGGCCTTGCCGCCACGCACGATGTGACGGATCGCGCGATGCACCAGCAAGTCAGGGTAACGGCGTATCGGTGACGTGAAATGGGCGTAAGCATCGAGCGCGAGCCCGAAGTGACCGATATTGTCGGGCGTGTACTCCGCGTGCGTCAGCGAGCGCAGCATCGCCATTGATATAGCCGAACTGTCCGGGCGGTCTTTGACCTTCGTCAGGATCTCATTGAATTGACGCGGCTCGACATGATCCGGGTGCGGCGCTTTCAGGCCGAGACTCAGCAGGTACTGGCGCAGGTCTTCAAAGCGGTCCGGGTCAGGCTTCGCGTGCACCCGATAAAGGCCGTTGATACGATGCCGGCGCAGGAATTTCGCTGCCTCGACGTTGGCCGCGATCATGCACTCTTCAATCAACCGGTGTGCGTCGTTGCGCGGCACGGTGAGAATGCTTTTTACCGAGCCGTCCTTGCCCAGTTCCATCGTTGTCTGTGGCAGGTCGAGTTCTATTGCACCGCGGCGATTGCGCGCTTTCGCCAGAGCGCCATACAGGTCATGCAAATGGCGAATGGACTGGTGCAGCTCTTTCGGCACAGACTTCGGCGTATCCCCGAGCAGGAATCCGCTGACATCGGTGTAGGTCAGGCGCGCGTGCGAGCGCATGAGGCCCTCAAAAAAGGTTGAACGCGATACCTTGCCATTGGAATCGACCTTCATTTCGCAAACCATGCACAGCCGGTCGACTTTCGGGTTCAACGAACACAGACCGTTTGATAGCACTTCCGGCAGCATCGGCACGACGCGATCCGGGAAATAGACCGAAGTCGCGCGCTTGATCGCTTCACGATCCAGCGGTGACTCGATATCGACGTAGTGCGCGACATCGGCAATGGCAACCAGCAGGCGCCAGCCGTTACCCGAGGGCTCGCAAAATACGGCGTCGTCGAAATCGCGCGCGTCGGCTCCGTCGATCGTCACGAGATTGACGTCCCGCAGGTCGGTCCGGCCTTTCTTGGCCTCCGCCGGCACGGACTTGCCAAACTTGCCGGCCTGCGTACGGACGTCTTTCGGCCATATCGTTGGTATGCCATGCGAATGAATGGCGATATCGGTCGCAATCCCTTTTTGATCGGGTGCGCCGATGACGTTGACGACGCGGCCGGTCGCCTGTTCCTGGTCGCTGGGGTAGTCGAGAATCTCGACGACAACGATCTGGCCCGGCTTTGCCGAACCGGATTCGCCCTTCGCGACGAGGATGCGATGCGAAATTTTCGGATTGTCGGGGATTACGAGGCCGATGCCACGTTCGCGGATAAACTGTCCGGCGATCTCCTGCAGGCCGCGCTCTAGAATCTCGACAACGCGGCCCTCGGTTCGGCCGCGCGCGTCGGTGCCGGAAATTTTCACCGCGACCCGGTCGCCGTCGAACAATGAGCGCATCTCGCGCGCGGACAAGTATGCGTCGTCACCGCCATCGTCCCGGCGCAGGAAGCCGAAGCCGTCCGGATGGGCGGTAACGGAACCGGGGACCAGCTCGAGCTTTTCCATCAGGCAGAATTCACCGCGCCGGTTCTCAAGAACCTGCCCGGCACGGACCATTTTCTGCAGCCGCTCCAGCAACTGTCCACGCATGCGCTGACCACGCAGCGAGAATTGCTGCATGATCGCATCGGGCTTCCTGGGCTGGCCCGTATCTCTCAAATACTCGAGCAGCGCATTCCGGTCCGGAAGCGGGTGTTTGTAGGCTTTGTCTCGTTTTCCGGCAGGCTTGCCGTCACTCGCCTTTGACAATCTTGAACTCCTTTGAACGAATTTCCGCAATTGACAGGATACGGGACCTTTGAGTACAGTCCGCCCCCCGCAAGGACCGCAATTGTACGCGGTTCAGGCCTGCCGAGGTGGCGGAATTGGTAGACGCGCTAGCTTCAGGTGCTAGTGGGGGTAACCCCGTGGAGGTTCA
>CAZLNH010000213.1:0-6933 GCA_964560775.1 uncultured Woeseiaceae bacterium
AAACCCCGTAGCGGGGCTTGATCGGCTACCGATCAACCGGTAGCAGCAGCACGATTTCCGTACTACACAATGGCTCGCATGTGTCCGTGTTACTGAACCCACCACCGCGCAGGCGGCGAATTATAAGGCAATCGGGCTTACCGGTGCAACGGCCGCTTCATGCCGGCATGCGATCTCTCGATACCGCGTCGCTACCGAGCGATGTGAACAACTGCTCGACAGTCTCGGCGCGGAGGAATATACGCGCGATTGTGGCGGCCCTGTCGTTCACTTCCGCCATAACAACTGGCACCTTGCCGCAACGCCGGCCCTGCCACGTCGGCTGGCCTTCGGTTCCGTGTAAAAATACCGACGAGGTCGCGTACGCGACACTGGAACCGGTGAACTGGTATAACAGCAAGCAATTACATGGTCCGGTCGGCGATATCCCGCCGATCGAGTTCGAGGCAATCAGCTACGAGCTTTAAATTCGTCAGGCAAAGCCTGCCTGACTCACACAAAAGAGCTTCCGGAAATCCCCGGGGCGGTTCATGGTTTCCGAGCAAGGAGCACAAGCGGTTGAGAGTGGTCTGATGGCGAAGACGGGCGACGCCTCTTCCCGGCAAAGGAAGTTTACGTACGGCATTCAAGGCACGCTGCCCGCGTGGTTCGTGTTGGCGGTATCGCTCATTGGAACCCTGCTTGCGTGGTACCTGACCCACACCTCCGTCGTTCGCGAGGCGAACTTGCGGTTTCAATCGGAAATCGCGGCCGTCCGTGCCGACCTGACCGACCGCCTGCACGCTTACGAACAGATTCTCCGCGGTGGCGTCAGTCTGCACCATACCCTGCGAACCGTGACCCGCGAGAACTGGCGTGATTACGTTGAGAACCTCCAGATCGCTGAGAGCTATCCAGGTCTGCAAGGCATCGGATTTGCCAAGGTGATTGCGCCGGATGATGTCGAAGCGCACATTCTTGCGGTCCGCGACGAGGGATTTCCGGAGTACTCGGTTTGGCCGGACGGTCAGCGCGAGGTGTACACATCCATTGTTTACCTGGAGCCCTTTGACTGGCGGAACCAGCGCGCATTTGGCTACGACATGTTCCAGGAACCCGTGCGGCGACTAGCCATGGAGCGGGCCCGTGACACAGGTCTTGCCAGTCTCAGCGGCCGGGTGTCACTGGTGCAGGAAACGCACGAAGCCGTTCAAGCGGGATTCCTGATCTTCCTGCCAGTCTATCGCACTCCGACGCCATCAAATGTCCTCGAGCGCCGACGACAACTGGTCGGCTATGTCTACAGTCCCTTTCGAATGAACGACTTCATGCGCGGTTTGATGGGTGATCGGGGGCGATCCGTCGTACTTGAGATCTTCGACGGAAGCACCGTATCGCAAAACGGGCGTATGTACGACAGCTCGGCATCAGGCCGGCCCGTTGTGATCGACGATCCGTCAAGCACCATCGAATCCATGGACCTCAACGGTCACACCTGGACACTGCGATTCTCTGCACTGCCGGCGCTCGCGGCGGATCGCAGCAAACCTTTCATCGTATTGGTCGGCGGGCTCGTCGTAAGCTTTTTGCTCTGGGGCATCGTAGCGTCGCTCGCAAGGCAACGAACCCAGGCTGCGGCAGCTAACGAACGACTGAGGCTGGATATCGTCGAGCGGGAACGGGTTGAGGCCCAGCTGCGCGATACGGAGACGGGTTTCCGCTACCTGTTCGACAAGAATCCGAATCCGATGTGGGTGTACGATCGCGAGAATCTGGCCATTCTCGAGGTCAACGACGCCGCCGTTGCACACTACGGTTACTCCCATGTGGAGTTCAGGAAAATGCAGATTACCGATCTTCGACCAAGTGAAGATGTACCGCGATTGATGTCACATATCTCCAATCTCCCGGACGGCTTGAGGAAATCCGGCGAGTGGCGACACATCACGAAAGAAGGTCGGATCATCGATGTGGACATTGCCAGTTACTATCTCGAGTTCAAGCAGCGACCCGCGGCACTGGTCGTCGCCCGCGATACCACGGAAAGCAAACGGGCAAGGGAAGCGCTAACAACCAGTGAAGCCGCAGCTCGCGGTGTGCACGATACAGCGCTCGATGCCTATATACGCATGAACGAACAAGGCCGAATCACAGCCTGGAACACCATGGCGGAGAAGACCTTTGGCTGGACGCACAGCGAAGCCATTGACCAGAAGTTGGAGGATCTCATCATTCCGCACGACCAGCGAAATGCGCACAGGAGAGGTCTCGAACGGTACCTGGCGAGCGGTGAAGGCCCAATGCTGAATCGCCGGACTGAAGTACAGGCATTGCATCGCAGCGGCAAAGCGCTTCCCGTCGAGATTACTATTCTGCCGGTCGAAACTGAAAGCGGGCGTGATTTCAGTGCGTTTCTACGGGACCTGACAGAAATCAAGCGCGCCGAAGCGCAACTTCTGCAGGCCCAGAAGATGGAAGCCGTGGGTCTGCTGACCGGCGGAGTCGCGCATGACTTCAACAACTTGCTGACGGTCATCATCGGCAACCTGGAGCTTGCCACTGCGTCCGGGTCGCCAACCTCACCACATGAGGATGTTCTCGCCGATGCGCTCGCCGCCGCCGAGAAGGGGGCGGCGCTCACGCATCGCCTGTTGGCCTTCTCGCGTCAACAACCGCTACAGCCCGTCCACACCGACCTGAATGCCATAGTGGCTGGCATGATCGAAATGCTGCGCCGCACCCTGGGGGAGGATATCGAGATCGAGGTCAAGCTCGATAAGGATCTTTGGCCGGAACTCGCCGACAAGAGCCAGGTCGAGAATGCACTGCTGAACCTTGCTATCAATGCCCGGGATGCAATGCCAACGGGCGGTAAACTGACTATAGAAACACTGAACACCTCACTAGACGAGGGCTACACCGCCCGGAATGCAGGTGTCCAGTCCGGCGATTATGTGATGCTGGCAATTACCGACACCGGCACCGGCATGCCACCGGAAGTCATCGAACGCGTCTTTGAACCATTCTTCACCACCAAGGAAGACCGCATGGGCAGCGGCCTGGGCCTCAGCATGATCTACGGTTTTGCCAAGCAATCCGGTGGGCATGTGATGGTTTACAGTGAAATCGGGCACGGCACGACGGTCAGGTTGTATCTGCCTCGTGCGACTTCGTCGGCCGAGCCGCCAGCGCCGGAGGACGATCGTTCCCCGGAAGGCTCGGGTGGCAATGAGTCAATCCTCGTCGTCGAAGATGACGCCTCAGTCCGCAAACTGGTCGTCGCGAATCTTGACCAGCTGGGCTATCGCGTACTCGAAGCGGCGGACGGCACGGCCGCTCTTAAGTTACTGCGCGACGGTGCGAACATCGACCTGTTGTTCACCGATGTCATCCTGCCGGGCGGCATGAATGGCCGCGAACTGGCCGACGAATCCCGCCGCCTGCACCCCGGTCTGCGGGTATTGTTCACGTCCGGATATACCCGAAATTCCATTGTTCACCAGGGAAAACTCGACGAAGGTGTGCATCTCCTGTCAAAGCCGTATCGGCGCGAGGAGCTGAGCCGCAAGATTCGGGAGGTGCTGGGTTTTAATGACCAGGACGGCTGACCGACTGTTTGGGAAACCGTCATTTTGCCGATTCGGCATTGGGGTCACTGGTGGATAACTCCGCAATCCGTTTGATCGCCGCGACGAGATCGGCCGGTTCGATCGGCTTCGCGAGGTGCTCCTGGTAGCCGGCGCGGAACGCTTGCGCGCGATCTTCGGCACGCGCATAAGCGGTGATCGCGATCGCCGGGATGCCGCCGCCGGCGGCGGCATCGGTCTGCCGGATGCGCTGCAGCAATTCGTAGCCGTTGACTTCGGGCAATCCGATGTCGCTGATCAGCAAATCCCATTGCGCCTCCGGCAGGCGCTCGAGGGCTTCAGCAGCCGAACCCGTCATTACCACCGTTGCACCGTGCGCCGTGAGAAAGCGTCCCAGGAAATCGCGCGTGTCCGCCTCGTCCTCGACCACGAGTATCCGCAGGCCCCGCAGCATATCCTGTGGCTCCGTCGCATGGCCCGGACTCTCAGCCACTTCCGCGGCCGCCGGCAGGTCTCCGGAGGGCAGCACGACCGTAAAGGTCGCGCCCTGTCCTTCTCCGCGACTGTCCGCCGTGATCGAACCGCCGTGCAGATCGACCAGGTGCCTGACGATCGACAGCCCGAGGCCGAGGCCGCCGAGCCCACTGGTCTTCAACAGGTTCGCCTGGCTGAAACGCTCGAAGATGTGCTGCAGCAGCTCAGGCTTGATGCCGATGCCGGTGTCCGTGACGCTGACTTCGGCGCCGGCAGCGGCGTCGCGAACCCGCACCGTCACGCTCCCGCCCTCCGGCGTGAACTTTATAGCGTTCCAGAGAAGGTTCCAGACAATCTGCTGGAGTCGGGCCGGGTCCCCGGCAATCGGTATGGCCTCGGTGCCGAACTCCTGGTGAACGCCGATCTGCTTGCTTTCCGCGCTCTGCTGCAGCGTCTCGATCACGTTACGCACCGACGAGACCAGGTCCACTTTTTCGATGGCGAGGCGCAGATTGCCGGTGGCGATGCGGCTTACGTCGAGCAGGTCGGAAACCAGTTGCGCCTGCACTCGCGTATTACGCGAGATGACATCGAGGCCGCGCGCGATGACATCCTGGTCGGCCGCACTCTGCATCATAAGCTGTGTCCAGCCGAGGATCGCGTTCAAGGGGGTGCGAAGTTCGTGCGACACCATGGCGACAAAGTCGTCCTTCATGCGGTTCGCGCGTTCGGCGTCGGCCCGCGCGGTACGCTCCGCGTTGAGCAGGCGCTCACGTTCGACGTTGACATTGCGCCGTTCCGCATCGATGCGGCGCCGGTCGGTGATGTCGCGGAACACCAGCACGACGCCTATGATGCGGCCCTCGCGGTTGCGGATCGGCGCGCCACTGTCTTCGATGGGCCGCTCGGTTCCATCGGCGGCAATTAGCGTCGTATGGTTGGCGAGGCCGACGGTGAGGCCTTCGGCCAGCACGCGCGAGGCCGGATTCTCGACCGTTCGACTGCTCTCTTCGTTGATGATATTGAACACATTGGTACAGAGGCGCCCGCGCGCCTTGTCGAGACTCCATCCGGTCAGGTGTTCCGCGACCGGGTTCATGAACATGACGCGGCCCTGCACGTCGGTCGCGATCACCGCGTCACCGATGCTCTCGAGCGTCGTTTCGAACCACTCTCGCTGCTCGGCGACGGCGTCTTCGGCGCGCCGTTGTTCCGTTACGTCACGGAAAACAAGAACGGCGCCGACGGGCTCCCCTGCCTCGTTACGAATAGGCGCCGCGCTGTCCGCGACCGGCCGCTCGCTGCCGTCACGGCGCAGCAACACCGTGTGGTTTGCCAGGCCGACGACGTAACCAGTGCGCATCACGACTTCCGCCGGGTTCTCGACCGGCTGCCGGGTTTTCTCGTTGACGATTCGGAATACCTCCACAAGTGGCTGGCCGGCCGCTTCCCCTGCCGACCAGCCGGTCAATGTTTCAGCGCAAGGATTCAGGAACGTCACACGGCCGTGGGCGTCGGAGGCGATCACGCCATCGCCGATACTGCTCAACGTGACCCGCAAGTACTCCTGCTGTTCGGCAAGTTTCCGTGCCAGCTCTTTTTGCTCGGTGATGTCGCGCGCGACTTTTGCGACGCCGATAACGGTCCCGGAGTCGTCGCGGACCGGCGATACGGAGAGGGAAACGTCGAGTTTGCGTCCGTCCTTCGCGATGCGTACGGTCTCCAGATGCTCGACGCGCTCGCCGGCACGGACCTTCGACAGGATCATGTCCTCCTCCGCATAACGTTCCGCGGGGATCAGGATATGGATGGGGCGCCCGATGAGTTCCTCCGGTTGGTAGCCGAAAATGTGCTCTGCCGCCTCGTTACACGAGGTGATCGTTCCGTTCAGGTCCTTCGAGATGATGGCGTCGGTCGACGAAGATATAATCGCCGCCAGGTACGCTTCCTGCTCGCGTGCACGCTTGATCTCGCTGATGTCGCGCGCGGTTTTGGATGCGCCGATGACTGCCCCCGACGGGGCATGGATCGGTGAGATGGTGAGGGAGACATTGATCAGGCGACGGTCTTTCGTAACGCGCACCGTCTCGAAATGATCGATACGCTCGCCGCGGCGGATGCGTTCCATGATGCCATTCTCTTCGGCTTGCCGATCCGTCGGGATCAGGATGCGCACCGGCTGTCCGATAAGCTCTTCGCACTTGTAACCGAAGATGCGCTCGGTGGCCGCGTTGCAGGTGCGGATGATGCCGTTGAGATCCTTCGACAGAATCGCGTCGTCCGACGATTCTACGATGGCCGCGAGGCTCTCTTGCGTGGCTAATTGATGCTGGTCATCCATCTCGACGTCTGGCTTCAGGGGAGCCCCGTGCGCCGCGATGGGCCGCGAATGCATTCTTTTCGCAGCAATTTAAGGTCACTGCCACGCGAAACGCCGTGCTCGGCCACAGGGTACCGGAGTCGCAGCAGGAGAGCGAGTCCGGTGTTATCGAGCGTACCCTCGTCCGGGCCACCAGCGCCCCGAAGCAAAGACGGGTAGATACTACGCGTTTTACCAGGCGTATTCGACGATCAGGCCGAGCAGCGGCAAAGTTTCCTCCTCCTCGTCGACGATTTCTCCCGTCAGGATGTTGAATTCGCGCTGCAGGCCAGCCGGACCTCCGTAAACGTTCAGCACGTCCGCGAACAGTACAAGATCCACCGGGCCAATCGGACGACGGTAGTCGACGCGCACATCGAGTGAATGAAACGCATCGCCGCGATCGACATTCAAGGCGGTCCTCTCTTGCGAAAAGCGCACGGGCGGGTTCGGCGCCAGCACGTCATCGTGCACAATGGAGCGGTACGTCGGTTGCCCGGAGCCATACTTCCAGCGTGCCCCTACCTGCCATCG
>CAZLNH010000214.1:0-3668 GCA_964560775.1 uncultured Woeseiaceae bacterium
GGCCGCCGCCCTCATAGAATCAGGAACGACGGCGATCGCGTATGAAACCGTCACGGCCAGGGATGGCTCTTTACCCCTGTTGACGCCGATGAGCGAAGTCGCCGGGCGGCTGTCGATACAGGCCGGTGCGTTCGCGCTGCAAAAGGCCAACGGCGGCCGCGGTGTGCTGCTCGGTGGTGTGCCGGGCGTGGCGCCTGGCAAGGTCGTCGTCGTGGGTGGCGGCGTTGCTGGTACGAACGCAGCCGAGATGGCGATCGGATTGGGCGCCGAGGTCACGATACTCGACCGCTCCGTGCCCCGCCTGCGCCAGCTCGACAGCATTTACGGCGGCCGCATCCGCACGATGTACTCGACGACCGACGCGATGGACCGGCTGATCCCGGATGCCGATCTCGTCATCGGCGCGGTCCTGATTGCCGGTGCCGCAGCGCCGAAGCTTGTCACGAAGGAACACGTCAAGGCGATGCGGGCCGGCGCGGTGCTGGTCGACATTTCCATCGACCAGGGCGGCTGTTTCGAGACCAGCCGGCCGACAACGCACGCCGAGCCGACCTACGTCGTCGACGACGTCGTGCATTACTGCGTGACGAACATGCCGGGCGCGGTACCGCGCACGTCGACGTTCGCACTGACCAATGTCACGCTGCCGTTCGCGAAGTCGCTGGCCCGCCACGGCTGGCGGGAAGCTCTGAAACGCGACCCGTACCTGGCAGAAGGCCTGAACGTCCACGCCGGCCACGTCAATCACGAAGCCGTCGCCCACGACTTGGGGTATGACTACCTGTCCGCCGCGGACGCCCTTAAAGCTGCCTGACTTTGCTCCCCCCGGAGTCAGGTGGATTTGGAAGCCGGGCTTACGTCCGGCTTTTTTTTGGGTCCTTGACTACCTTGACCGTGATCGGTCTAATACCCCGCTCGCTTGATGCGTCACAGCCTCCGCGGCACCACCAGCGTACCGCGTTATTCCCAAAAGACGTCACGAAGGCCAGGTAGCTCAGTTGGTAGAGCAGCGGACTGAAAATCCGCGTGTCGGTGGTTCGATTCCGCCCCTGGCCACCATTAAATCAATACCTTATACGATCGATTGGCCAAACTAATAGTCCCGAGGTACAGTTGAGGTACAGTTGTGAATCGCAGCGTACCTTATGGCCACTATCAACCACACGAAAACCGGGAGTTGGAAAGCCGTCATTCGAAAGGCGGGCTGGCCAACCAAGTCAAAAACTTTTCGCGTCAAACGCGACGCAATGGACTGGGCACGACGAACAGAAGATCAAATGGTCCGTGGCGTATTCATCGACCGAGCAAATTCTCATCGACAGAAGTTTTCGGCGGTTCTGGATCGATACCTCAGCGAAGTGACACCCACCAAGAAGCCGTCCACAGCGGTCCGCGAAAAACGGCGCGCGAGGATTCTAAAAGACCACCTTGGCGACTATAGCCTCACTGCCCTAACGCCCGAGCTCATCGGTCAGTATCGAGACAAACGCATCCGAGAGGGTAAGTCCGCCAGCAGTGTGCGGCTTGAGCTGGCGTTGCTTTCACATCTATTCACGACTGCGATTCGTGAGTGGCGGTTAGGCTTGATCAGTAATCCGGTTTCGATGGTGCGGAAACCAGCTCCAGCTCCTGGCAGGAATCGCAGGCTAAAACCGAAGGAAGAGAATCGCCTACTGAAGGCTTGCGATGCTCAATCGAACCCGATGCTTGGCTGGATAGTACGATTGGCTATTTACACGGCTATGCGACAGGGGGAAATTGAGTCGCTTACTCGTGATCAGGTTAGCCTCAAAAGTCGTGTTGTTAAATTGACCGAAACCAAAAATGGTAGTGCTCGAACCGTGCCGCTGTCTAAAGATGCTGCGACGGTCTTAAAAGAGGCGTTAAATCACCCAGTGCGCCCAATTGACACGGCGCTTATTTTCTTCGGAGAACCGGGCAAGAATGGCAAGCGCAAGCCATATACATTCAAGCCAGCTTGGTTCAAGGTGCTTCGAAGCGCGAAGATCAAAGGTCTGCGGTTTCATGACCTCCGTCACGAGGCAGTGAGTCGCTTGGTAGAGGCAGGACTCAACGACCAGGAAGTCGCGGCCATTAGCGGCCATAAGAGCATGCAAATGCTGAAGCGCTATACGCATCTCCGGGCCGAAGATCTGGTCGACAAGCTTGACCGAGTTGGAGTGTAGCTTCGGCAATGAATAGGCTATTCGCGCCTCTGTAGCAATTCTTCGGACAGAACGACAAACTGTCAGATGGAATATCGAACGTGCGCATGGGAACGCCAGCTGTAGTTAGGATATCGAGTAGAATGGCGTACACAAGGCAACTCTAACAAACGCAAGCAAACGCCAGGATCGGATCGGCTAAAAAGCCTTGCGCACTGTCATCAGCGGTTCTAGTATATGTCGCATTGGCAATTCGACGACTGATGGGTAATCGTGAATTAGCCTTAAAGCGTCTCGAAGGGTTCGGCGGCAGGCGCGTGTAACGGAACGTTACAGGACCCCACTTCATATATCGGCACAATCAGATCCGTCGCTAAGACCAAACGAAGACATCGGTCTTTCGGAATTTGGTTCGACCGCAAAGCTATAATCTTCAATTCAGCTGTACGGTTTCGTTGCGGCGTGATTACCGTGTCGGCAGCCCCGAGCGCCACAATACTTTCTTGAGGGAGCTCAAGCACGACCGAATCTGGCCCATACGTTGAGCGGGGCTAGTTAATCGTGCTTTCTATCGCGTAAGACATTCAACTTTTCGATTTCCTAGAGGAGTCGACCGTGTATCTATTTGTTGAAACCCTTTTCGGCGACTGAAAAGCACATCCATTCGGATCCTGGTGCGCTGTCGCCGCAATCTCGGTTGGGATCCGAATGGAGAAGGAAATGTTGAGTGCAACCGTCACTCCCGTGGAAGAGATTGGGCATGCGCTTACGCAGCAATACGGACCGCTTCTGCGCCACGACCAAGTTGCCGAGGTTCTGGATGTTTCGCCGGAAAGTCTTGGCAATACGTTGCGACGATCGCGTGAGCCAAACGTTATGTATCTGAAAAGGAAAAAGCTTCGATTCGGTCGTCGTGTGCGATATTCGGCCATTGCGGTAGCCGAAGCGTTGGTCCTCGATCACGACGAACTCAAGCGACGAATGAGCGTCTCCGACAGAGGGTCAGAGCGTGAACAGTGATCAATTCCCGATGCAGGAGTTTTTCGCGTTTCTGTTGTGGTACCTCAAGCAGGAATACCTCACCGCAAACGAGTGTACGGCGTTAGTGTACCTTGCTTGCCTGGCGGACCAGGACGGTTGTGGACACGTGCAGTTTGAACGAATGTCGAGACGCTTCGGTCGTGTGCCGAATTGCTGCCGCCGGTATCTGCACCGTGCGAAACGACACGGCGTCATCGAACGCTGGAAGCCGGACGGCGAAGGTGGTGCGGCATTTCGCTTGTTCGTCCCGCCGGTTGATTCGGGTGAGGTCGCCAACAAATAGGTTTTAAGCGCGCTGGTCGCTAACCAGCACCCGCCGACTCCACGTCGGCACCCCAGTGCTCTGCCGTTAATCATGAGCACGGGTCTCTGACCCAACGGCACCCCAACGATTGTCGGGCCTTCTGGCGCTGCAATCGAGACCGATCCGATCAACGAGGCGTTCTGCCGCCGTTATCGGAT
>CAZLNH010000215.1:0-8843 GCA_964560775.1 uncultured Woeseiaceae bacterium
GCGCCGGAGGACCGGTCAAAACCGTAGGCTGTTGTCATCACACCTGCCATCAGGACCAGCGCCAGCGCCGTCAGCATCGAACGTTTCATGCATGGCTCCCCGGAACGGTCCGGAAAACGGTGAATAATGCCTAGATTGCCCACTGATTGAAACTCCGCCCCTGCCACTAGCGGCCCGCACTCGCGAACAAGCCGGACCGAAGGGTATGATGCGACCATGGATACCGCCAAACCAGCACAACCGGATATTGGGACGCACTACCCGGAACACGTAGCGGCCGTTACCGCACGCTACGACGACGCACTGGCAAAAGCCGGCGCGGGATATGCCGTCGTGTTTTCCGGTGCACCGAAGCTTCGATTCCTGGATGACAACAACTACCCGTTCACGGCCAACCCGCATTTCGTCAGCTGGCTGCCGCTGACGGCAACGCCACATTGCTACCTGGTCTACGCGCCGGGCGAGAAACCGCGGCTTATCTATTTCCAGGAAAAGGATTACTGGCATGCGCCGCCCGCCATTCCCGAAGGCTACTGGACGGTGCATTTCGACATCCGCATCGTGCATACGCATGACGAGATCCCGAAGCACCTTCCCGCAAATCGCGACAACTGCATACTGATCGGCGAAATAGACGAGGACACCCAGGCCTTCGGCATTGAGCGCATCAACCCGACATCCGCGCTCAACATGCTGCACTATGCGCGAGCCCGGAAAACCAGGTACGAGCTGGATTGCCTGCGGGCCGCATCGCGACGCGGGGTGCGCGGCCACCGTGCTGCGGAGCAAGCGTTCCGCAGCGGGAAATCGGAATACGAAATCCACCTGGATTACTGCCGCGCTGCCGGGCATACCGAACGGGAACTGCCGTACGGCAATATCATCGCGCTGAATGAGAATGGTGCAATCCTGCATTATCAGCACCAGTCCAGGAAGGCACCTGCCGTTTCGCGTTCGTTCCTGATCGACGCCGGTGCCACGGTCAACGGCTATGCGTCGGACATTTCACGGACCTACTCCGCTGAAGACGCGGAGTTTCAGGCGCTGATCGATAAGATGGACTCATTGCAGCGCGACCTGACTGGCAGCGTCCGCGATGGTGTCGATTTCCGCGAATTGCACATGGAAACGCATCGCAGGATTGCGGCTTTGCTTGTCGACGCCGACCTCGCGACCGGAAGCGTCGACGAACTGATCGGGAACGGCGTAACGACCGCTTTTTACCCGCACGGCCTCGGCCACTTTCTCGGCATCCAGGTGCACGATGTTGGCGGCTTCATGGGCGATGAGAACGGCGCTGTCATTGAACGCCCGAGTGCCCACCCTTTCCTGCGCCTGACCCGGACACTTGAAACCGACCAGGTGCTGACTATCGAGCCGGGCATTTACGCCATCGACATGTTGCAGGATGAACTGCAGGGCTCACCGGGTCATGCAATGGTCAATCCGAAACGCTACGAATGGCTGCGGGGTTTCGGTGGCATCCGTATTGAGGACAATGTCCGCGTACTGCCGGAAGGCTGCGAAAACCTGACGCGTGACGCGTTTGGCGACGCTTGAACACGCTGCCAGGCCGGATTATTCATGAACGTTTCGGTGCGGTAGTAGGCGGAGGCGCACCCCGGGGCACACCTCCGCCCCGATCTCCGTGCCGTTCATGAATAATCTAGACGGCGCATAGTGGTGACTCGGACAACCGGAATCGAAGTGGGACAGCCGCAGCTCATTCGGCTTCTACCGCGCAGTTCTAGGGTGCCATTTCCGTCATGATGTGGGCCAGCGAAAAATCACGCGGTGAAATGCCGTCTGCTTCATGGGTCGTCAACTGCACATTTACTTTGTTGTACACATTGAACCACTCGGGGTGGTGGTCCATTTTCTCGGCTTCGATTGCGGCACGCGTCATGAAGCCGAAGGCATCGACGAAATTGGCAAAGTGGAATTCGCGTGTCAGCTTGCCGTCACTTAGCTCCCACCCCGGTAGCTCCTTGAGTTTCTCCTGAACCTCTGCATCGCTCAGTTTCTGTACCATTGGTGCACCTCACTGCGTTCGTTCGGACTTGGCTTCAGCGGCACGCAATTGCTGCTTGAGCTGTAATTTTATGCGCCTGCCGCGTCGGTCGAGCGCTGGCTGCAATGCCCTGCCCAGCCATGGAAACAGGTAGCTCATCGTCGTCAACAGGCCACTGACCGGCGGCATCGAGCGCTCGCGCCTGTCGTTGACAGCGAGGTCCATGATGACCGCCGCTACCTCGTCCGCCGTACTCATCGGCTGCGAAAACGTAATATCGGCAACGCTGTCGATGTTGTCCATGATAAAGCCTGTGTCAATTGGGCCGGGTGATACGGCCGCAAGCTTGATGCCGGTACCGTGCAACTCCTGCCCCAGCGCAAAGGTAAATGCACGCAATCCGAATTTGCTTGCCGAATAGGTTGCCGCATTCGGTACCGGCGTCCGTCCGGCCAGGGAGGCAACATTGATGATTGCGCCACCCCCCGCGGCTTTCAGATACGGGATCGCCAGCCGACTAAGCTGAATTGGCGCTTTCAGGTTGACATCTATCATGCGGCCGAGCTCGTCTGCCGTCTGGCTTTCGACGGGACCGCGAGCATGGAAACCGGCATTGTTCACAAGGAAGTCGATCTGCCCGAATTCGTACTCCGCCTTCCGGAACAAGCTGACGCAGGCATCGACGTCGCTGACGTCCATCGCGGACAACAGAACGTCTGTTTGCGGCCGCAATTCACTCGCGAGCGCTTCGAGCTGTTTCTTGCCACGCGCCACCAGTACCAGCCGGGCCCCGGCGGCCGCGAAGCGGCGGGCGGTTGCAGCGCCTACCCCTTTCGAGGCGCCGGTGATGATAACGGTCTTGTCCCGGAAGTGGTTATCCATGCCCACAGTCTAAGGGATGCATTCTTCCCTGGCTACGCGCGCCTCAGCCTGCCACCGAAGCCAACCGTTAAAGAATGATCCGGACTAGACGCCCAGGTAGCCGCGCACCTTGCGCCACCACGACGATTCCCAGCCATAGACCTCGAGTTGCTCAGGATCGTAGTCGGCGGCCGGCATGACGTCGGAAGGGGGTATCGGCTCGTTGGCGGCGGCGGCGTCCGGCCGCAAATCGAGCACGCTGCGGGCGGCGTCCCGGCGCTCGGTCAGGCCGTCTACCGCGAGACTTAAAGATGGCAGCACTTCATCGTCGACGATGTCGTCGAGGAACACGGCGTCGGGATCGAATGCGTCCCGCGACAGCACCACGCAATCGGCAAAGGTCTCGTCGTTGCTGATGGCCAGTCTCCCGGAATGAACGTGGAATCACTATAGGCGACGACGGCAGCGCTCGCTGTGAGGACGTTCACAGCTTATCCAACCTCCGGTTTCACATAATAATCAGGCACTTGACTGAGGTCATCGTTAGCAGGCAGATCGACAGTCGGCATCGCGACGTGGCGCTTGGGGCGACCGGGTTGTCGCTACGTCGAAGAACAGCCCATAACTTGTGCAAATACGGAATCTTCGCGCCGTTCCGGGGTCGCATTAAACGACAAGAAATGTCGGCCTGGACTGATAAAAATGCCGGGGCCGGAGTACCATATGCCGCTGCCGCAAGGCGCGCATTGATCCGGTCCCGATTATGGACCTGCAACCGGTACCCTCTACATGTCTTTGAATTTACGGGCGAGTGCCGCGATACCATTGCTCGCGTTGCTATTCGCTGGCTGCGACGCGGAACAAGGCGCATCACAAGACAGCGACGGCCAACGTGGCCCGACCAAAGTGGTCACCGCACGACTGCAAACCCAGCATCTGGTTGACCAGATTGAAGCGCTGGGGACGGCACGTGCAAATGAATCCATCGAAATCAAGCCGCGCTTGCCGAGCATTGTGACCCGGATTACATTCGACGAGGGCCAGCGCGTCGAAAAAGGCGACCTGCTGGTTGAACTCGAGAACAGCGAAATACGGGCGGGACTTGCCGTCGCCGAAGCAGCGCTGTCTGAAAGCCTGAGCATCTATAATCGCAGTCGCTCACTGATCGATACCCAGGCAATCTCGGCAGCCAGCCTCGAGCAGTTGAAAGCTGCAATGCAAGTCAATGAGGCCCAGGTTGCGGCGGCCAGGGCGCGCCTCGCCAATACCTATATTTATGCACCGTTTTCCGGGCGCGTGGGACTGCGGCGCGTAAGCCCAGGCGGCTTTGTCGACACATCGACGGTTATTACGACGCTCGACGACATCGACACCATGAAGCTCGACTTCACGATGCCGGAGACCTTTTTGTCGGTCGTTTCAGAGGGCATGAACATCGTCGCGCGGAGCCTCGTATATCCCGACCGGCACTTCAATGGTACGGTCGAGAGCATCGATACCCGCCTCGATCCGGTGGCCCGGTCGGTCCAGGTCCGTGCCGTCATGCCGAATACCGACGCGCTGTTGAAACCCGGCATGTTCCTGACCGTGGATTTGCAACGCGACCGTGGCGAAGTTCTCGTCGCTCCAGAAGAATCCATCGTGCCCGAGCGCGGTCAGCAATTTGTTTTCCGGGTCGACGACGGCACGGCCGTGCTGCAGCAAGTGACGCTGGGTCGGCGCGTCCCCGGACTGGTGGAAATCGTCTCCGGTGCCAGTCCCGGTGACACGATCATTACCGAGGGCACTCACAAGATCCGCGATGGCAGCGAGGTGGAGGTCATCGAACGCCAGGCAGCAGGCGGCAGCGCGCAGGGTTCTGCCGATGACCGCTAGGCGCGATGGCAATTATCCGGGACGTAATCGGAGGAGCACCGGTAACCCCTGCGGACTTCAAGTAAGTGCCATTGCCAACCAACCGGCCGGGGAGACTGTGTCGTGCTGATTTCCGATGTGTCGGTCAAGCGGCCGGTATTCGCGGCCGTCATATCGCTGATTCTCGTCATAGTCGGCCTGATGTCGGTTAGTTCGCTGCCGACGAGGGAATACCCGGATATTCAGCGGCCTATCGTCTCCATTAATACCAGCTATCGCGGCGCCGCATCCGATGTAGTTGAACGCCGTGTGACGCAGGTTATTGAGGACCAGGTCGCCGGAATTTCAGGCATCGAAAAAATCAGTTCCGTCAGCTTTGACGAAAGTTCATCAATAACACTCGAGTTTTCCGTTGACCGTGATGTGGACGGCGCGGCCAACGACGTGCGCGACAGGGTCTCGCGCGTGCTGGGCACCCTGCCTGACGAAGTAAATCCGCCCGAAGTGTCGAAACGCGACAGTTCGTCGGCGACGACAATGTGGATAGATCTCTCCAGCGGTTCGCGCACGATCATGGAGCTGACCGACTACGCGGAACGCTATCTCGTGGATGCGTTGTCGATCGTGGATGGCGTTGCCTTCGTGCGGGTCAGCGGCAGCCGCCGGCCGGCGATGCGCATCTGGATCGACCCGCAGCGGCTCGCGGCACGCGGACTGACCGTTGCCGATATCGAGGATGCGCTGCGCACCGAAAATGTGCAGATCCCGTCGGGGCGACTCGAATCCAGTGAGCGTGAATTTACGCTGCGTACCAACACCGGCTTCACGGGCGAAGACGACTTCCGGAACCTCGTCATTGGCAAGGGCAGCGACGAATACCTGATTCGCCTGGGTGAGGTCGCGGATGTACAGATGGCGCCCGAGGATGTGCGCACCTATTCGCGCACCAATGGCGCCACCGGCATGAGCCTCGGCATCATTCCGCAGGCCAAGGCGAATATTCTGCAGGTCAACCGGGATGTCAAAAAGCGCATCGAGGAACTTCGGTCGACGCTGCCGGACGACATCAACTTCGCTGTCAATATTGACCTGTCCGTTTTCATCAGTGAATCGCTGAAAGAAGTCGGGAAGGCGCTCGGCGTCGCCCTCCTCCTGGTCCTCATCGTAATCTACGGGTTTATCGGCACCGTGCGGGCGACGATCATCCCCGCCGTTACGATTCCGATATCAATTATTGCCTCGTTCTCCGTCATGGCGGCCATGGGCTTTTCGATCAACGTTCTGACTCTGCTTGGACTGGTGCTTGCCATCGGCCTTGTTGTGGATGACGCGATTATCGTGCTTGAGAATATCGTGCGCCGAATCGAAAAGGGCGAGCCGGTGCTTCTGGCCGCGACAAATGGCAGCCGCGAAATCGGCTTTGCCGTCATCGCAACAACGCTCGTGCTGGTGGCGGTTTTCCTGCCCGTCTCATTCATGCCCGGCAATATCGGCAGAATCTTCGCCGAGTTTGGTATTTCGCTCGCGGCAGCCGTCGTGTTCTCCAGTCTCGTGGCGCTGACGCTGGTGCCGATGCTGTCGTCCAAACTGTTCGCGACCGGGCTGCACCGCGGCCGCCTGACACATGCAATAGACCGTGTATTCCAGCGCCTGTCGGGTGCCTATTCCACGATGCTCCGCCGGGTCATTCGCCATCCTTACATTGTTATCTTCTCGGCCCTGGTAATATTCGGCGGCAGCTTGACGCTGCTCGGGAAATTGCCGGTTGAATACATGCCGCGGGAGGACCGCGGCATGGCGCTGACGATGATTACTGCTCCCGACGGGTCGAGCCTCGATTACACAGCCACCTACGTGCGCGACATCGAAAAAATCATGATGGAGGATGTCGAGACCGGCGATGTATTGCGTATCGGTACCCGCTCAGGAAGCTTCCGTGCGGGCAGCGACGTCAATACGGCTATGATTTTCGCACCGCTGGCGCTGTGGTCGGAGCGTGACCGGACGGCCGATGAGATCACCGCAAAATGGAATCGCCAGTTCCAGGACCTGCCGGGCGTGTCCGCATATTCGTTTGTGCCCGGCAGCTGGAGCATCGGCCAGAGCAGCCGGCCGCTACAGGTAGTCCTCGGCGGCACGGACTACGAGCAGCTCGCGGACTGGCGGGACATCATTATCGAGAAAATCGAGGGCGTCCCGGGCCTGTCGAATGTCGATTCCGATTACAAGGAGCGCAAACCGAAAATCGACGTCTCGATCGACCGGGATCGCGCGGCGGATCTCGGCGTGTCACTATCAACGGTCGGCCGTACGCTTGAGACAATACTGGGTTCGCGCGTCGTTACCACGTTCATCGATCGCGGCGAGGAGTACCGCGTCATCCTGCAGGGACGGGACGAACGCAGGCAGACGCCCAGTGACCTCGATTCCATCTATGTCCGCTCAAGCCAGACGTCGCAACTGATTCCGCTTTCGAACCTTGTGACATTAAATGAAGTGGCGGGGCCTGTTGACCTGCGCCGGTTTGACCGCATGCGCGCCATCACGATCAGTGCCAGCCTGCAACCGGGCTATTCATTGGGCGCTGCGCTCGACGAAATCGAAGGCATCATCCGATCGGAGTTGCCCGACTCGGCACAGATCAACTATGACGGTGAGTCACGTGACCTGAAAACCTCAGGCAGTTCGCTTTACCTCACTTTCCTGCTGGCGCTGGTTATTGTCTACCTGGTGCTCGCCGCGCAGTTTGAAAGCTTCAAGCATCCCCTCATTATTATGACGACCGTACCGCTCGCGATCGCCGGGGCACTGATCGGTCTGACTATCTTCGGGTCGTCCGTCAATATTTTCAGCCAGATCGGGGCGATCATGCTGATCGGCCTGGCCGCTAAAAACGGCATCCTGATCGTAGAGTTCGCGAATCAGCTCAGGGATCGCGGCAAGGAATTCCGCGATGCGGTTGTCGAGTCTGCCACGGCACGGCTGCGTCCCGTACTGATGACGAGCATGTGTACGGCGTTTGGCGCCATCCCCTTGTTAATGGCAACCGGTGCCGGCATGGAGTCCAGGCAGTCGATCGGTGCGGTCGTATTTTTCGGCGTGACGTTTTCAGTCATGCTGACCCTGGTCGTCGTGCCGGCAGTCTATGCGCTGGTCGCAAGAAAATCACACTCACCGGAGTATATTGCGCAGGTGATCGACAAGCTCCGGCGCCGGGAGGCGGACAGCGGCACCGTCGCCGCCGATCAGAAAACCTGAGCGGGAGTAGTCGCGCGCAGTCAAGTTCTCTCGCGACGGGCGGATATCATATGTTGATAGCAGGCCGCTATTTTTCGTCGCCGCCCGAAGTGTCGCCGTCCGTGGCCGCCGTGGCCTTATCGACCAGCTGCACGATGGCCATCGGCGCCGCATCACCCGCACGCGGTCCCGTTTTCAGGATCCGCAGGTAACCACCCGGGCGCTCCCTGAACCGCGGACCCAGGTCCGTGAACAGCTTGCCAACCACTTCCTTGTCGCGCAGGCGGTTGAACGCCAGGCGGCGTTTCGCCACGTTGTCTTCGCCGGCCAGTGTGATGAGCGGTTCGACGACACGACGCAGCTCCTTCGCCTTCGGCAGAGTGGTTTTGATAGTCTCATGACGCAGCAGCGACGCCGCCATGTTGCGGAACATGGCCTTGCGGTGCGAGCTGTTGCGGCCGAGCCGTCGGCCGGATTTTCTGTGGCGCATGGGTTTTGCCTTTCAAATTGCAGGTGCCGGAAACCCGGCACCGTGTTCAGTTATACCGCGAGATCGTGCTCGGGGCGCAGGCTCGCAGGCGGCCAGTTTTCCAGCCGCATGCCGAGACCGAGTCCGTGGCTCTCAAGTACTTCCTTGATTTCCGTGAGCGATTTCTTGCCGAGGTTCGGCGTTCGCAGCAGCTCAACTTCGGTACGCTGCACGAGATCACCAATGTACATGATGTTCTCGGCCTTGAGGCAATTGGCCGAACGCACCGTAAGCTCGAGTTCGTCCACCGGACGCAACAGGATCGGATCGACCTGGTTCTCGGCCATTGCGCCGGCGCCTTCTTCCTGGCCCTGCAGGTCAACAAAGACCGAAAGCTGGTCTTTCAGAATG
>CAZLNH010000216.1:0-6396 GCA_964560775.1 uncultured Woeseiaceae bacterium
GCCGGACAGGGACGTCCGGCACAGAGCGTACAGGGACGTATTCACAGCGTCCCTGAAAAGCCCTCCCCGGGGTGCGCCTTCGCTTACCACCAATGCCAAACGTTCATGAATAATCCGAGCTAGAGTCCGAGCTAGAGTCCGAGACGTTTTTCCAGGTAGTGAATGTCGGTGCCGCCTTTCTGGAAGGCGGCGTGCTGGAAGATTTCCTGGTGCAGCGGGATGTTGGTCTTGATGCCTTCGATGACGGCTTCGGTCAATGCGTTTCGCATGCGCGCAATGGCGGTCGGGCGGTCGTTGCCGTGCGTGATGATCTTGCCGATCATCGAGTCGTAGTTGGGCGGCACGCGGTAGCCGCTGTAGATGTGGCTGTCGACACGCACGCCGGGACCGCCCGGGGCGTGCCACAGGTGAATGACGCCGGGCGAGGGCATGAAGGTTTTCGGGTCCTCGGCGTTCATGCGGCACTCGATGGCATGGCCGCGAACGACGATGTCGCCCTGGCTGACGCTCAGCTTTTCGCCGCTAGCGATGCGAATCTGCTCCCTGACGATATCGACCCCGGTGACAAGCTCTGTGACCGGATGCTCGACCTGCAGTCGCGTGTTCATTTCAATGAAGTAGAACTCGTCGTTTTCGTACAGGAATTCGAACGTGCCGGCATTGCGATAGCCCATTTCAAGGCAGGCTTTGGCGCAGCGTTCGCCGATACGATTGCGTTGTTCGTCTGTAATGCCCGGTGCCGGCGCCTCTTCGACGACTTTCTGGTGGCGGCGCTGCATCGAGCAGTCGCGTTCGCCAAGGTGCACCGCGTTGCCGTGGTTGTCGGCCAGCACCTGGATCTCGATATGCCGCGGCTTTTCGAGGAATTTCTCCATGTACACCGTTTCGTTGCCGAAGGCCGCGCGCGCCTCGGACTGCGTGACATTTATCGCATTGATCAGCGACGCTTCAGAATGCACGACACGCATGCCGCGCCCGCCACCGCCGCCCGCGGCCTTGATGATGATCGGGTAACCGATGTTCCGGGCAAGGCGCAGGTTCTCATCAGCATCGTCGCCCAGCGGCCCGTCCGATCCCGGCACGCATGGCACGCCGGCGGCCTTCATTGCGCGAATCGCGGACACCTTGTCACCCATCAGCCGTATCGAATCGGCCGGCGGGCCGATGAAAATAAAGCCGCTGGATTCGACACGCTCGGCAAAGTCCGCGTTCTCGGACAGGAAGCCGTACCCGGGATGAATGGCGACCGAGTCCGTGACCTCGGCGGCGCTGATAATGGCCGGCATGTTCAGGTAGCTTTCGGACGACGGGGGCGGTCCGATACAAACCGTTTCGTCGGCCAGCAATACGTGTTTCAAGTTGTTGTCGGCGGTCGAATGCACGGCGACGGTCTTGATGCCCATTTCGCGGCACGCGCGCAGAATACGGAGCGCGATCTCGCCGCGATTGGCGATAACTATTTTGCCTATCATCAGCGTGCCCGCTTACTCGCCGCCACGCTGGTCGATGACGAACAGCACCTGGCCGTACTCGACCGGGTCGCCGTTTTGCACCCGAATGGACTTGATGACGCCGGAGACTTCCGATTCGATCTGGTTCATCATTTTCATTGCTTCGACGATACACAGCGTGTCGCCGGCCTTGATCCGGTCCCCGGCCTGCACGAATGGCGGCGAACCCGGGGATGAAGAAGCGTAGAACGTGCCGACCATCGGCGCAGTTACCTGGTGCCCGGTTTCTTCGGGTTCGGCGGGTGCGGACGGTGCCGCTGACGGTGCCGCGCTGCCGGCGTGCGCTGGCTGAGGCGCCTGCATCGCAGGCTGCTGTGCCATGCTGACTGCCGGCGCGGTGCCTTGCGCATAGCGTGAGATGCGCACCGATTCCTCGCCTTCCTTGATCTCGATTTCCGCGATGCCGGATTCATCGAGCAGTTCGATGAGTTTCTTGACCTTGCGTATATCCATTATGCTCCCCCGGCGCTGCCGAGCTGACGTGATGCAGCCAACAGTGCTAGTTCGTACCCGAAAGCGCCGAGACCGAACAGGCAGCCCGCGGCAATGTCACTGAAATAACTGTGGTGGCGAAAAGTTTCGCGACTGAAAATGTTGCTCAGGTGGATCTCTATAAATGGCACCGCAACGGACAGCAGTGCGTCGCGCATGGCAATACTGCTGTGCGTAAAGGCCGCCGGATTCAACAATATAAAGCTGACGCCGTCGTTCTGGCATTGTTGAATACGTTCGACGAGCTCGTGTTCGGCGTTGCTCTGGAAGCTCAGCAAGTCGTGACCGAGTGATCGTGCCTGCTCCAGGAGGCGTGCTTCGATGCCCGCCAGGTCCGCATGTCCGTAGACGTTGACTTCACGGTTGCCCAGCAGGTTCAGGTTGGGGCCGTTTAAGAGCAAAATCGTCGCCATCGTCGTGAATGCTTGCCAGATTGCCGAAGATGGCGGCAATTCTAACCTTTTTCAGGGTAGATAAAGCAAATCGAAATGACAGGCAGGGCTGGCCAGGACGGCGTCACAGCATCCTGAGTGCTTGGCGCGCGCCGGCTATGTCGGTGTCGCCGCGCTCAAGGCGCGCCAGTTCCGCGATGATTGTCTCGATGTGCTCTGCAACGATTTCGCCCATGTGCGCCGCGAGCATCGTCCCATCAGGTGCTACGACCAGCGTGAACGGCAGTCCGACGAAGCTGACTCCGGAGGATTCCGCCACGGCCATCGCATCCTCCTGGCCGACCAGTATCGGGTAATTGAAATCCGCTTCCGCCGCATAGGCGCGCACGTCTTCCTCGAAATCGACGGCGATGCCGATGACTTGCAGGTTGCCGGTCCCATACTCCGCCTGCGTTGCTTTCAGCAGCGGAATTTCGCGCCGGCATGGCGCACACCACGTGGCCCAGAAGTTGACCAGCCGCGCCTTGCCGGCCCAATCGTCCGCTGAGCGTACGTTGCCATCGAGGTCGGGCAACGTGAATTGCAACGCCTGGCTGGTGCCTGCCGGAAGTGCGGGCGTCGCCGGGGGCGTCGGCTGCAGTGTTACGCGCACTAAATAGCCCGCCGCCAGCGCCGCAACCAGTAGCGCTGCAATTAAATAAGTCCGTTTCATTTCAGTTCCGCGGGATCGGTTGTATTGGCAATAAGCTTATCGCGGGAATCGAGCGCGCGCTCTACATGTTCCGCGAAATCCGCCGCCTTCATGTAACCGACGATCTCATAGCCGTTCAGCTGGCGGCCGTCCCTGCCGAAAAACACGATCGTCGGCGGGCCGTATATGCCGAAGCGCTGCAGCAAGGCCTGGTCGTCGCTGTCATTGGCCGTGACATCGGCCTGCAGCAGGACTGCGTCGGCCAGCGCGGCCTGCACCAATGGGTCGGTAAAGGTGTATTCCTCCATTTCGATGCACGATACGCACCAGTCGGCGTAGAAATCGAGCATCGCCGGCCTGTTCTGTGCGCTGGCCGCCGCGAGCGCGCGATCGAGGTCATCGACCGTCTTGACACGCATGAAATCGAGACCACGGTGCGCATCAATGCTGCCGCCGGCCACCGTATTAAATCCGGCAAGCGGTTGCAGCGGGTTGTGTCCGCCCGCGAGTGCGCCGAGGAAAAGTGCGGCGCCGTAAATCACCGCGAGCAGGCCGGTGCCTTTGGCCAGCTTGCGCGGGCCGCTGGCGGCGTCGTTCAAGGTCGTCAGGCCGCCGAGCCAGACGCCGGCCATGAACACGAGGACGCCCCACATCGCGAGGACGATACCGTCGGGCAATATGCGTGACAGCATCCAGATCGCGAGTCCGAGCATCATGAAGCCGAACGCCTGCTTCACGGCGACCGTCCATAGGCCGGCTTTCGGCAGCAGCCGTCCGGCGGACGCTCCCACTGCGAGCAGCGGGGCACCCATGCCAAGGCTTAAAGCGAACAATGCCGCGCCGCCGCGCACTACGTCGCCGGCCTGGCCGATGACCGTCAATGTCGCAACGAGCGGCGGCGCGACGCAGGCAGTGACGATCAGCGATGACAGCGCGCCCATGACGAACGCACCGATCATCGTGCCACTCTTTTGCTGCCCGCTGAGCGCGGCGAGGCGGCTTTGAATGGCCGATGGCATCTGCAGGTCATAGAGCCCGAACATGCTGAGCGCCAGCGCCACGAACAGGCCGGAGAACAGGATCAGGACCCATGGTGCGTTGAAGACGGCCTGCAACTGCACGCCGATTGCCGCGGCCGCAATACCGGCCGCCGTGTAAATGATGGCCATGCCCATGACGTAGGACAGCGCCAGCGAAAAGCCACGCATCGGGCTGACGTCATCGCCGTCGCCGGCAATGATGCCGGACAGGATCGGGATGATTGGCAGCACGCAAGGCGTAAATGCCAGCAGCAGGCCGGCGCCGAAAAACGTTGCGATTACCGCCAGCATGCTGGCATTGCCAATCAGCTGCGCGAGTCGTGCCTGTTCGGAGACCGGTGCACTTCGTCCGCCGGCAAACGTACTGGCATTCGCGACAGCGGTCGCCTGTGGCAGCTCGACATCGAGCGTGCGCGTGACGGGCGGATAGCAGATGCCGCCGTCGGCGCAGCCCTGGAAGCCGATTTCGAGCGACAACGGCATCGCGTCCGGTGTCGCACGGGCGAGTGGCAGCGTGGCGAACACTTCGTCGTAATAGACTTCCATTTCGCCGAAGTATTCGTCGGTCTTCGGGCGGCCGTCCGGCAAGCGCAACGAACCGAGCTGCACTTGCCCTGCGCGTGCAGTCGCGGTGATCTTGTCCTTGTACAGGTAATAGCCCGGAGCGATCTGGAAGGACACCTCGACCGTGTTGCCGTCGATGGCAAGTAACATCGGGCGAAATGCATCATCGACCGGCAGGAATTCATTACTTCCGCCACTGAAACTGCCGAAGGAGGGCGCGACAGCCGTCGCGGCCAGTGTTGGGGCATTACTGCCCGCCAGTGGTACCGTGGTCGGCCAGCGCTGCGGCGGGTAGCAGATACCGATATCGGCGCAGCCCTGCAGGCGCGTGACCAGCTCGAGTTCCGGGGGCCGTTCGCCGTCGACCTCGTAGGGCACGGTGACGAAAAACCGGTCGCGGTAAATCTGCTGCACGCCGAAGAACTCGTCTTCGTGGTGGAGTCCCTCCGGCAGGTTGACCGTCCCGAGCGTGACGCCTGGTGTTTCCGTCTCGAAAGCCAGCTTGTCGCGATACAGGTAGTAGCCGTCCTCGATCGCCCAGTCGATCTCAAGCGCGTTGCCGGTGTCGTTGACAACGTAACGGTAGGCGTCCTGCGGCGGCAGCGGACGTTCGTCCTGTGCGAGAGCCGGGTGCGCAAACAGCAATACCGCGATGAGCGGCAGCCGGCAGAGTCGGACGAAGGCGTGGCGCAGGTTCATGTCGGGATTCAGGTCACTCCGGGTCATCAGTTCGGCGCGTCACTCGTTAGACCGCGCCAGCGGCCCGATTGTTACGGCCAGCGCACCACGGCCGGTGCCGGCACGCAGAATACCCGCCGCGCGCGGTGCTGTCATGGTAGCGGCTCCCAGTTTGCGGCCTGGCGGGGAGTGGCCCGTTCGCGGCCGGCGGCGCGCGGCGGGCGTCGATTTGATGCAGGGCCCTTGAATTTCGCCCGGCCGTCCCTATCATTAGCACTCCTTCGGGCTGAGTGCTAACAGCGCCCGGCCGGAACTGCCGCTGATAACAGCGGAAAATCAATAATTTACAGGAGAGTACATCGATGAAAATTCGTCCGCTTCATGATCGAGTCATCGTAAAGCGCATGGAAGAGGAGCGCACGTCACCGGGTGGCATCGTCATTCCGGACGCAGCGGCCGAAAAACCCATCCGGGGTGAAGTCATTGCTGTCGGCAACGGCAAGATCCTCGAAAACGGTGAAATCCGGGCTCTCGACATCAAGGCTGGCGACAAGGTGCTGTTTGGCAAGTACAGCGGTACCGAGGTCAAGGTCGATGGCGAAGAGCTGCTGGTAATGAAGGAAGACGACATCATGGCCGTAATCGAAGGCTAGTGTCACGTTCTCCAGGATTGCACGCTTTACGAAAATCGAAAATTCGCAGGGCTGCGCAACGCGCACTGCCTGCATGAATCAACAGAGGAATAGGTAAATGGCTGCTAAAGAAGTTCGTTTCAGCGACGACGCGCGCCAGAAGATGTTTGCGGGTGTCAACATCCTGGCGAATGCGGTGAAAGTAACGCTGGGCCCCAAAGGCCGAAATGTAGTGCTCGACAAGAGCTTTGGCGCACCGACCGTCACCAAGGACGGCGTTTCGGTTGCCAAGGAAATCGAGCTCGAGAACAAGTTCGAGAACATGGGCGCGCAGATGGTCAAGGAAGTTGCTTCCCAGACGTCTGATGTCGCCGGTGACGGCACGACCACTGCAAC
>CAZLNH010000217.1:0-3955 GCA_964560775.1 uncultured Woeseiaceae bacterium
TCAGGGTCGCGAGCCGAGGAGGCGCGCCGGCTGGGCCCGATCCACGAGCGCGATACATTCGGTAAGAAAGTGATGATTTTCGAGGGAGTGAGCCGCGATTCGTTGCGTGAGTTCGGTGAAACGCACAAGCCGGCGATTGCCGACCTGTTCGTTGCCAAGGTAAAGGGGACATCGTGATTCAAACACAATTGACCCTGTTGCGCCGGGAGCTGTGGGAACACAGGTCCATTTTCATTACGCCGCTGGTTGTCGGCCTCGTCGTTGCCCTGGGGGCGTTGACCGGGCAGGTTGCCGTCTCCGCGTTTGACCAGGCCGTCGACCTCGCTATCTTCGGCGCCAGCAATGTAGGCGAGCGCGAACGCGCCGTCGCCATCACAGTCCTGATGATTGCCATCTCGACACCCTTCGTAATTGCGATGTCGATACTGGCCGTCTTTTATTTGCTCGACGCGCTGTATGCGGAGCGCAAGGACCGCAGCATCCTGTTCTGGCGTTCAATGCCCGTTACCGATGCCGAGACGGTAGTGTCCAAGCTGCTGACGGCAATTCTCGTCATTCCATTGATAACGTTTGCCGCCATCGTCGCGACAAGTCTCGTGGTCCTGGCGGTGTCCGGTATCTGGATCAGCATGCGCGGGGGCGATGGCGGGCAACTGGTATGGGCGGCGGCACCGCTGTTCGACAATTTCTTCGTCAGCCTGGTTTTCGTTGTGGCGCTGCCACTCTGGCTCTCGCCGTTTGCCGGATGGTTTCTGCTGGTATCGGCCTGGACCAAGCGATCCCCGTTCCTGGTCGGCTTCCTGCCCTTGATTGTTGCACCGATGATCGAGCGCATTCTCGTCGGAACGTCGTACCTGAATGACCTTATTTTCGTGCGGTCAGGGAAAGTACCGCTGTTCAGCGAGTCCGGCTTTGACCCATCGCGGTTGTTTTCGGATTCCGACCAGCCGATGATCGCCGAGGATGCGGCAATCAGCCTGCTGTCCTACGTGGATCCCGTTCGCTTTCTGTCGAGTCCCGGTTTGTGGCTGGGACTGGTGGTTTGCGCGTGCCTTACGGCTGCGGCGATCTACATCCGCCGTTACCGCGACGATTCTTAAAACCCAGTCCGAACCCCGCAGCGAGTACGGTCCGTCTAAGGGCGCAGGGCGTCGCTGTCGAGCTGGTGCTTGCGTATCCTGCCACGCAGCTGGTGATAACTTAAGCCCAGCAGATCCGCGGCGACGCGCTGATTGAATCGCGCCTTCTCGAGCCCCGCCAGCAACAAGTCCTTTTCCGACGCATCCAGCGTTGCCTGCAAGTCGATGGGCAGCAGCGGTGCGGTCTTTCGCGTCGCAAAACCCTCGCGATCTTCCCTCGTCCTTTTTTTGTCCGGTTGCAACCGGAAGGGTGAATCGAACGGATCAAATGCGATTTTTGTAATCGCGGCCTCGTGATCCCCGGCACGATAGACAGATCGCTCGATGGCATTTTTCAGTTCGCGAACATTGCCGGGCCAGTCGTGGCGCAACAACGCCGACGACGCGCGTGCGCTGAACCCCGGGAAATAGGAGAGTTTCAGCTCGCTGACCATGTTTACCGCGAAGGCATACGACAGAGGCAATATGTCCTCGAGGCGTTCGCGCAGAGGCGGCACGGTAATGACGTCGAATGCCAGGCGATCCAGAAGGTCATCCCGGAATTTGCCCTCGATGGCGCGTGCCTGCAGGTCCGCATTGGTGGCACCAACAATGCGTACATTGACATGGATGGTTTCTGTTCCACCAACGCGTTGCAACTCACCGTACTCGATGACGCGAAGGATTTTTTCCTGCATGCGTAGCGAGATGGTGGCGAGCTCGTCCAGTACCAGGGTACCGCCGTCGGCGCGCTCGAAATGCCCGGTGTGTGCCTTGACGGCGCCGGTAAACGCGCCGGCTTCGTGGCCGAACAGCTCCGACTCGAGAATGGACTCCGTCAGCGCGGCGCAGTTGACCTTGATCAGCGGCTGCTCCCAGCGTTGTGACAGAAAATGCAGCCTCGATGCGATGAGCTCCTTGCCGGTGCCACGTTCGCCGACCACCAGTACCGGTTTTGCCAGCGGGGCGGCCCGTGAGACATGCTCCAGCATGGCGAGGAAAACAGGCGCCTCGCCAATGATGGGCTGTACCGGCCTTCGATCACTCATCAGCGAATCTTACTAAGATAGTGTGAAGAAAACCAAGAGTTAGCGAAAATTGCCATCGTTTTAAGATGTCCCATCTTCGCCTTCTATAGAAAAGATTCCATAAATCAGTAATTTATGTAGTTCCGGCCGCGTTGGCACGATAGCTGCAATAACCAGATCAAACTCGCCAACTACAGAGGAACATGACGATGGGCATATTCACGAGATTCAGCGACATCGTGAACTCCAATATCAACGCGATGCTGGACAAGGCCGAAGATCCGGAAAAGATCGTGCGCCTGATGATCCAGGAAATGGAGGACACGCTGGTGGAAGTGCGCTCGGCAGCGGCTCGCTCGATTGCCGACAAAAAGGACTTGAACCGCAAGCTCACCGCGCTGGAGCGCGAACAGAGTGAGTGGGACACCAAGGCCGAGCTGGCAATGCGCAAGGGGCGCGAAGACCTGGCGCGTGCGGCACTGGTCGAAAAGTCGCGAACATCGACTGCATCAGACGCCATCCGCGCGGACTACGCCGCTGTCGACGAAGGCCTGGGCAAGCTGAACGACGACATCGCTCGTCTCGAGGCCAAGCTTCAGGATGCCAAGGCCCGCCAGAAGTCGCTCCTGGCCCGGCACAAGACGGCAAACAGCCGCCTCGCGGCCCGCAAGAAAATTCATGATTACAAGATCGATGACGCGATGGTCCGGTTTGAGCAGTACACGCGCCGTATCGACGACGTTGAGGGCCGGATTGAGGCGTATGATCTCGGCTTGCCCAAGGACCTTACACATGAATTTGCCGATCTCGAGGCAGAGGATTCAGTCAAGAAGGAACTCGACGAATTGAAGCGCCGCGTAACCGCAAGCGCTTCCACTGACTCAATCAAGTAACGGAGGCGGCAGTGGGCGAATTATTCACCGTTGCACTGATCGTCTTTATCGCGGTACCCGTGCCCCTGTTCATCATCCTGCACTTCATAACGAAGTGGAAGCAGACCAGGGAGATGTCCGGTGGCGATGAGCGAATGATTGAAGATCTGTGGGAGCTTTCCAGCAAACTCGAGGAACGAATGGAAACGCTGGAGACGATTCTCGACAACGAGCAGCCGGAGTGGAGGAGAAACCGATGAGCAAAACGGCCTGGAATCCGGATAGTGTCCGGCCGCGCGGTCTTTACCGTGACCGGGAAAACGGATGGCTGTTCGGGGTTTGTGCGGGGATCGCGGAATTTACGAACCTGCAGGCCATAACCGTGCGGGTCGTGGCTGTTCTGTGCCTGATCGTGTTTTTTTTCCCTACCGCACTGCTGTATGCCGCCGCGGCGCTGATTCTGCGCGACAAGCCGTTGATCTATTCAGGATGCAATGATGAACACGAGTTCTGGCGCGGACATCGCCGCGCCGGTCAATGGAGCCAGCAATGAGAACCTATGAATCGATACCGCGCCGACGCTTTTACCGCAATGCGGAAAAGGCCTGGATAGGCGGGGTCTGTGCGGGACTTGCCGATTATTTCGGATTCAATCTCCGCATCACCCGCTTGCTTACGTTTATTGTATTCATCATGTTCGGCCCGGTTACGCTGTTGGCATACTTTGGCCTGGTCGTCCTCGTACCATCAGTCAGGAACGTGCAACGCGAAGCCGTGCGCGACCCGGAGTTTCGGCAGGCACTGAGGTCCGATCCGGCCCGGACATTGAGCGAGGTAAAACGGCGATTCCAGTCGATGGACAACCGGCTGGCGCGTCTCGAACGATACGTTACATCACCGCGATTCGGACTCGACCAGGAGTTCCGCAACCTCTGAT
>CAZLNH010000218.1:0-13059 GCA_964560775.1 uncultured Woeseiaceae bacterium
ATCGTAAATTACGAAAAATCGTGACATTAATTACGAAATTCCGTATAAGAGCGCGATGAGTGCGGCAATCAACTACCAGTGGCTGTTCCGGCGGGCACCGATCATGGCGACGTCAATCGGCGATGACGGCTGCTACCTCGATGTCAACGACGCGTTTACCGCGCGCCTGGGCTACCGGCGCGAGGAATTTATCGGCGAACGACCCGCCCGCTTCGTGACCAAAGACAGCGCAGAGCGCATCGACAAGGAGTTCCGTCCCATCCTGCGCCGTACCGGCAAGCTTGAGAACAAGCCGGTCGCATTCGTTGCGAAGAACGGTGAAGTCATCAATTGCCTGACGAATTCGGTGCTCGAAAATGACCCCGATGGCACCGCGGTCCGAACAATCTCCATGTATACCGAAGTTACCGCGCAGGCCCGTGCCGATATGAAGTACCGCCAGTTGTATCGATCGACACCGGCGATGCTGCATACAGTCGATGCGTCGGGTTCCATTGTCACCGTGACGGATCACTGGCTGAAGAAAATGGGCTATACCCGCAACGAAGTGGTCGGCCGTTCGATCATGGATTTTTTAACGGAGTCCGATCGGGCGCGATATGCGAGTGGCCGTTTGCAGGAACTGATCAGCGGCGGTGAATTCCAGAATGAAGCTCGCCAGATGGTCACGAAAGATGGCGTCGTCATGGATCTGGTCATGTCGGCAATATCCGAGCGTGACGAGTCAGGTTCGGTACGGCGCATGCTGGTCGCATCCAAGGACGTAACGGAACGCAACCGCGCTGAGCTGGCGTTACGGCAAACACTCGCCGAAAATGCGCGTCTTCGGGAGGAAATAGAACGCGAACGGGACTACTTGCGCGAAGAAGTGAATGTTGCGATGAACTTCGGCCGCATTGTTGGCAAGAGCCCCGCCTTGAAGCACATGCTGGCCCAGGTCGAGGCGGTCGCCCAGACGCCCGCCAGCGTGCTGATTCTCGGTGAATCCGGTGTCGGCAAGGAACTGGTCGCTCATGCGATCCATGCGAGGAGCCCGCGGCATGATGCACCAATGGTGAAGGTGAACTGCGCATCAATACCGAAGGAGTTATTCGAAAGTGAATTTTTCGGGCACGTCAAAGGCGCATTTACCGGTGCGCATCGCGACCGCGTGGGGCGTTTTCAGTTGGCCGACGGTGGCACAATATTCCTGGACGAGGTCGGCGAGATACCGCTTGAATTACAGGGCAAGCTGCTTCGGGTGCTGCAGGAAAGTGAATTCGAACGCGTTGGTGATGACGTCACCCGGGCGGTCGACGTTCGAGTCATTGCGGCAACGAATCGCGATCTCCAGCGGCAGGTAGACGCAGGCGAGTTTCGCGAAGATCTGTACTACAGACTCAGTGTATTCCCCATTGAGGTCCCGCCTCTCAGGCGCCGCAAGGAAGACGTCGTGCAGCTGGCGCAGCATTTCCTCGAACTGACCTGCCACGATTTCGGCCGGCAGCCAATGACGCTGAACAGGCGGCAGGTTGAAATGATCAGCCGCTACGACTGGCCGGGCAATGTTCGTGAACTGAAGAACGTCATTGAACGTGCCGTCATCCTGTCGCAGGGCAACGTGTTGCGACTCGATCTTTCGCTGCCCGAAATTGCGAGTCCGCCGCCCGGCAAGGCTCCGGCTGCCGCACCAACGGACGATGATGATGTGCTGACAGATGACGAACTGCGAGACCTGCAGAAGCGGAATCTGCTGAAAGCATTGCGCCAGTCCGGTTGGCGAGTGTCGGGAAAAGGCGGAGCCGCTGAATTACTCGGCGTTCGGCCTACGACGCTGGCGGACCGCATCCGGTCATTCGGCCTGAAGAAGCCGCGCCAGGAGTCTGCGCGTCAGTAGCCGGGCACACTCCCGGACCTTCCGCAGCGGCGCTCGACAGAAACCCGCGGATCCGGCAACAATACGCGCCGCAATACACGCCACGGCACCAGGGTATTGCAGCGAAAAATTTTTTGTCAGTTCGAATCCGGCCGGTGTGCCCGGCTGCCGGACAAGGGGGTGTGTCTGAGTGAATAGATTTGGCATGGTGCTACTGGCCGTGTTGTTCTCGTTGCCGCTGGCGGCGGACGACGAATTGCCGGCGGGCGTAAAAAGCGTCCTTGCCCATCGAAACATTCCGGCAGACAGAGTCAGCATCCACGTACGCAATCTTGTCAGCGGTGAAAAGCTACTGGCATGGGGAGAGCACGAGGCGCGAAATCCTGCGTCGGTCATGAAACTCGTCACGACGCTGGTTGCGTTGGATGTCCTCGGTCCAGCATACACATGGAGAACCGAAGCCTATTTCCTGGGCGAACGAACCGGTACGACGTTGCACGGTGACCTGTTATTGAAGGGATACGGTGATCCGTTTCTTGTCACCGAGCGGATCTGGCAGTTCCAGAGACAGTTGCGCCAGGCAGGCATTCAACGAATCACCGGCGACCTGGTAATTGACGACAGTTGGTTTGAAGTCGGCGATTACGATCCCGCGGCCTTTGATCGTGAGCCGCTCCGCGCATACAACGTCGAGCCGAACGCCCTGATGTCCAATTTCAAGGTTGTACGCTTCCTGTTCGAACCTGATGAGCAGCAATCAGGTGTCATGATTCGCCTCGAGCCGCATCTTGAAAATGTAGCTATCGATAACCGGCTGTCCGTTGCAACCGGGCCCTGCCTAGGCTACCGGCGCGGCATAGCCATATCGCCCAATGACGGTTTTGACCGGCTCACATTCAGCGGCCGTTTTCCGAGCGGCTGCCAGTCCTACGCGATGGATCGAACGGTGCTGAGTCACAATGAATTTACTTATGGACTTTTCCGCTCGCTTTGGCTGGAATCAGGCGGTGAGCTTGAAGGCCATTTGCGGCGCGAGGTTGTGCCTGAGGGACTGGAACCGGACATGGCGTTTGAGTCACCACCGCTTGCCGATGTCATCAGCAAGGTCAACAAGCACAGCAACAATGTCATGGCGAGACAGTTGCTCTATACGCTGGCGGCCCAGGTAAACGGGCCGCCGGGAACCGAGGACGGCGGGAGGATGATCGTGCGTGACTGGCTCGCCCGACATAACTTCGATTTCCCGGAGTTGACGCTGGACAATGGTGCCGGACTTTCGCGCAGCGCCAGCATCACGGCAAGTCATTTGATTGATCTGCTGAGTTACGCCTGGCGAAGTCCGTACATGCCGGAATATCTTTCTTCGATGTCACTTGCCGGACTGGACGGAACGCTGTCGCGGCGATTTCGTGACAAGTCAATGCAAGGCATGGCACATATGAAGACCGGGTCTCTTGATGATGTCAGTGCGATCGCCGGCTATCTGCAGGGCCGCTCCGGTGACCGCTTTGCGATCGCGGTATTCGTCAATCATCCTGAAAGTCACCGCGGCACAGGCGAGGAGGTACAGGAGGCGCTGCTCCGCTGGGTGCGTGAGCATTGACTGACGTCGCCATTTGGCGACGCTGGCCGGCCGGTACCGGGGGCGGCTCTGTAGTACACTCCGGGCCGTCATACGGGGGCGCCGGCATCAGTACGCTGCGCCAGGAGGCGCCACGGGAGGCTACTACGATGCGATTCTTGCTCCACATGCTGGTACTGGCAGCGCTGCCGATGACCGCTATCGCCGAAACGGCCTACGTGACGGACCAGTTGATTCTGGGGCTGCACCGTGCCGCGGACACCAGCGACCGGGCATTCCGTACGCTCGAAAGCGGTCAGGAAATGGAAATCCTCACGCGGAACCGCAGCTACGCACAGGTGCGGCTGCCGGACGGCACCGAGGGTTACGTCAAGGCCGCCTACCTGGTCACCGAGAAACCGGCAAAACTGATTGTCAGCGAGTCACAGGCCGAAAGCGAACGCTTGCAGCAGGAACTCGATAATTTGCGGGCGGCGTTTGCGGAGCCGGCTCAAACGATCGAACGACTCGAACAGCAGCTCGACGTGCACCAGGCAGAGATCACCGAAGCGCAGGCACAAATCAGTGACCTGACCGAACAGAATGAGGATTTCGCGGCAAGGCAGGATCAGTACAAGTACAGCTTGCCGGTCAAATGGGTCGGCGGTGCTCTGGCGGTCGTCTTGCTGGCCGGATTTCTCGGCGGCCTCTGGTGGACAGATTACCGTAGCCGAAAGCGGCACGGCGGCATCCGGATTTACTGACAAGCGGTGCGACGGGCGTCAGGAATACACGTGTTCAGGGGGCTTGCGAATGGCGCAGGGGCGCAGGAAATACAACATCGTCATCCCGGTAATGGGTTGATGCGAGGCAGCGGATGCTTTCGACTTCCTTCATGATCAGCCGGGCCCGCCTGATGACCTGGTGTCCCGCAACCGTAATACTTTCGAGACTTTTGCCACGCCGGGTGAAAAGCTGCATGCCGAGTTCTTCCTCCAGCAGTTTGAGTTGTTTACTTACGCCCGGTTGTGATGTGTACAAGCGCTCAGCGGCAGCGGTGATATTCAGGCCATTGTCGACGATAGCCAGCAGGTACTTCAGTTGTTGTAATTTCATCTTGGTTATCACGGTGCAGGTCACGGACTGAAAAATAGACCAGCGCCGGAGACGAACGTTTCAGCCAATTTCACCGGAATCTACGCGATTTGTGGCGTTCTTTAGACGAATGCGTTATTAGCGGTGGAAAACTGTTGGTACCGCGCCACAAACGGGCAAATGGGCGGTCGAAACGGCGCGCCCGGCTTGGGATTCAAGCGGGTGGCCAGAACCCCGGGGCCGGAATCATGCCGGCAGATAATCCAAAACCAGAGTGAGAGTGAGGAATACAGAAATGATCTACGACAGCATCCTCGACACTATCGGCGATACACCGGTCGTTCGTCTGCACCGGATTCCGCCGGCAAATGTCGAAATATTTGTGAAGGTCGAGTCTTTCAACCCGATGGCATCGGTCAAGGACCGGCTGGCGTTCGCAATCATCAACGATGCGGAACAGAGAGGCGTCCTGAAACCGGGTCAAACCGTAGTCGAAGCAACTTCCGGAAATACAGGTATCGCGCTCGCCATGGTTTGCGCCGCAAAGGGCTATCCTTTCGTCGCAACAATGGCGGAATCGTTTTCGATTGAGCGACGCAAAATCATGCGCGCCCTTGGTGCCAAGGTGATACTGACTCCAGCCGCCGAGCGTGGCAGCGGAATGGTCCGGAAGGCCGAAGAACTTGCAGAGAAGCATGGCTGGTTTCTCGCGCGACAGTTCGAGAATCCTGCCAACCCCGATTACCACCGCAATACGACGGGCCCGGAAATTCTGCGGGACTTTGCCGGGCGTCGGCTGGATTATTGGGTCACGGGCTATGGAACCGGCGGCACCATGACCGGTGCCGGCGAAATCATCAAGGCCGCACGCAAGGACGTCACCATTGTGGCGACGGAACCGGCCGGTGCAGCGTTGCTGGCCGGTAATGCGTGGGCGCCGCACAAGATTCAGGGCTGGACACCGGACTTCATACCGGATGTGCTGAATCGCAACGTATACGACGAGCTGGTGCCGGTAACCGATAGTGACGCCATTGATGTGGCACGCCGGTTGGCCGCCGAAGAGGGCATCTTCGTCGGTATCTCGGCGGGCGCGACACTGGCCGCCGGTCTCAAGGTGGCGGCAAACGCGCCATCGGGATCCGTCCTGCTGGTCATGCTGCCCGATACCGGCGAGCGTTACCTCAGTACCCCGCTGTTTGAAGGGATCAACGAGGGATCCGACGACGAATGGCTGGCCGCGCTGCCGTGACACCGGGCGCCAATAGCTGACCGGGTGGGGGCGTCCGGCCGGCCACATGCTGGCTGGCGGCCGGCCGGGAGTCGTCGCCTGGACGCCGGCTCCCGGCCGCACGGCGGCCAGGTTACTGATTTACGGAACTATTGCGTTTCATTTCCACGACCCCTGAGACCCAGGTCACAGCGGGACGGCATGGCTCATGGCATTGTGCCCGAGCCGACGGCAAGCCCGTTTGACGCCGGCTCAGGGGGCTGGAGCTACGAGAGCCAATGACGGCGGACGTGCACAACATCATCACGCGCAAGAGCATCGGCAATGTAAAAGGTTTGCTGCATTCCCTGGTGCCCCGCGCGCAGTGCTTCTGCTTCTACGACCTCGCGCGTGAATGCGTCTGGAGCAGCGACGGTGCCGAGGACTATGAAGTCGACAACTACATTGGTGAATTGCCAATGGAGATATTGTCCGGTGCCGACCCTGAAGCAGCATTTCTGCGCGGCACGCTGACGTCCGGCCGGACGGTACTGCTGCTTTCGATTGGTGGCGATGATGGAGAAGCACTTGGCGTGCTCCTCGCCGTGTTCTCGCGCAATGCTGGCAAGTCGTCGTGGTTCAACCCCAACCTGCTCAAGAACACCCTGTTGCCGGCGACCGAGGTCATTCGTGACACCCTGGTTCTGCAAAGGCGGTTGCAGGAGCTTGAGGCACGGGCAGCCGCGTCCGAGGATGAACTCAAGCTTGTCTATCGGGTGGATGAGAAGATTCACGGCACATCCCGAAGTCATTCCGGGCTCGCACAACTCGTCGGACAGAGCGGCCGCTTTCTCGGTATAGCGTACAGTGTGTTGCTGCTGCCAGCGAAGAGAATTCGCATCAGCGCCACACACGCCAGCTGGAAAAACGTCAACCGGAAGTCGCTCGACAAATACCTGATGGACTCGCTGTACCCGCGGCTCGATGGCCAGCGCGGCCCGGTAATTTATGAAGTGCCGCCGGTAGCGGGATCGGACAACCCGGCCGAACAAGGGTACCAGGCGATGCTCTGCCCGCTATATGATCACGCGGGCAATATTGAAGGCGTCGTCGCACAGCTTGGCCGCGTTTCAGGGGAGCCGTTTACAGCCGGGCACGGACGGTTCATGTCGCACATAGTGCGCAAGATCGAATACGTTATTCAGCAATCCTTCGATCCGATGACAGGGCTGATGAACCGGCCGGGCTTCGAAGCACAGATTGTCGAGTCGATGAAGGCGCTTGCGGCCGAAAACGACAGCCACCAGATGATTTATTTTGACCTGGACAACCTGCAACTGCTCAATGATACCTTTGGCCGCACGGCAGGGGACGAGGTTATCAAGCGCTTCGGCCAGATTCTCGACGATATGCTGCCGAGGAACGCCGTTGCGACGCGCCTTGCCGACGACGACTTTGCCATTCTTCTCACGCACAGTAGCGTGGACGAGGCGATCGAACTTGCGACGGCAGTGCGCAAGAACGGAGACCAGCTCCGCTACCTGCAAGGCGACAAGACGCTGCAGGTTACGGTAAGTGCAGGCGTATCTACCCTCGATACACGCATTTCCGATGAAGGTGAGGTCCTGACGACCGCCCGTATCGCGTGCGACGCCGCCAAGGACCACGGACGAGACCGCATCGAAGTCTATGATCGGGACGATCAAAGCATCATACGACGCTATGACGACATGCATCTTGTGTCGGAGATCCAGCGCATGCTTGAAAAAGACGGTTTCGAGCTTCATGCGCAGCCGATCGTGCCGCTCAACGGCACGAATTGCTCACCGCGATACGAATTGCTACTCAGGATGCACGACAACGACGGCAAGAAGGTTTCTTCCAGCTCATTCTTCTCAGCAGCAGAGCGTTATCAGCTGATGCCGCAGATCGATCGATGGGTCGTATCCGCCGCAGTTGCGCACCTCGCACCTTTTGCAGAGTACCTGGTCGAAAGCAAGGCCTCGTTCGCCGTCAACCTCTCCGGCCAGTCGCTTGGTGATGACGAGATTCTGACTTTTATCGAAGAAGAGATCGATGCCAGCGGAATTCCGGCGTCTGCCCTGTGTTTCGAAGTTACGGAATCCGCGGCGGTCGCAAACCGTCACAAAGCCCAGACGTTTATCAATGCACTGCGCAAGCGCGGATGCCGGTTTTCGCTCGATGATTTCGGGGCGGGCCTTAGCTCATTTGCCTACCTGAAAAACTTTCGCGTCGACACGTTGAAAATCGACGGCAGTTTCATCAGGGACATCATGGACAACCGGATTTCCGAGTCCATGGTTGCCGCCATTACACAGGTGGCGAAGGTCATGGAGCTCGACACGGTCGCGGAATACGTCGAAAGTGACGGCATCAGGAAACTGTTGAAGAAACTCGGCGTCAACTACGCGCAGGGTCATGCAATAGGCAAACCGGTGGAATTCAGCCAGGTCCTTGCCAAACTTGTGGGCCGCGACGCTGCTTCCGAAGCCTGAGCGCGCCGGAGTACCCCAGCCCGAATCGGTTGATACATCGGCATCAACATCAATCCGTGGCCGCGAAAAGCGCCGTTACGCATTGCGCTCATTATTCTGAACGGAATTCGATAGACTGGCACTGATGAGCGATGCTGTCCGATTCGAAGCGCTGCTTGCCGGACTGAAAAACGGCCTGCCGACAACGCTGGAACAGCCAGTGCTGTTGTGGCTGGAACGCCTGGCAGGGCAGGATGCCGGTGCACCGGACTGGCTGCACGAACACGCGCCAATCGCCGGAAAGGTGCTGCGGACTGTTGCTGCAAGTGAATTCGCGGCGCAGCAACTGTTACGTCACTGGGAATGGTTCACGACGGCGGTGACGGATACGCTGCCGCCGGAATCGGCCGGTAGTGACAGCCGGTTGCCTGCGGATCCTGATGCGACGTTGTTTATGCAATGGCTCCGCAATACACGCAATCGCGGATTGCTGGGTGTCCTCTGGCGCGACCTGCACGACGAGGCTCCGGTGCCGGAGACTCTCGCTGCCCTGTCGTCGCTGGCGGATCGGCTGATTATTGCGGCCGAGGAGTATGCACGGCAGGAGCTGGCCGCGCGCTTTGGCTCAGCCCGGGATCCTGAAGGCCGGGTAATCCCGCTGGTCATACTGGCAATGGGCAAGCTGGGCGGCTGCGAACTCAATTTTTCGTCAGATATCGACCTGATTTTCCTGTATCCGCGGGAAGGCGAGACGGACGGCGCCCGGACACTTGCGGCACAGGACTATTTCACCCGGCTGGCCCGCCGCATCGTGGCATTGCTTGAGGATGTGACCGAAGACGGTTTCGTCTACCGGGTTGACACGCGACTGCGGCCTTTCGGTGACAGCGGCCCTGTAGTAGCAAGTTTTGCCGCGCTCGAGTCTTACCTCGTAAATCACGGGCGCAGCTGGGAGCGTTACGCGTACGTAAAGGCACGCGTGGTTACGCCGCCGCATGATGACGCGACAGTGAAATCGCTGCATGCGGAGCTGATCAATCCGTTTGTCTACCGCCGGTATCTCGACTACGGAGTGTTCGAGTCGCTGCGTGACATGAAGTCCAGGATTGCCGCCGAAGTCCGCAAGCGGGAAATGGCGCGCAATATCAAGCTCGGGCCGGGCGGCATCCGGGAGATTGAGTTCATCGTCCAGTCGTTGCAACTCGTGCGTGGCGGTAACATGCGGCCACTTCAATGCAGCAGCCTCCAGCAGGCGCTCAAGGTGCTGCGCGAGGTCAAGGAAATCGGTTACAGCACGGCAGCCGATCTGGACCGAACGTACTGCTTCCTGCGCCGCCTCGAGAATTTCCTGCAGGCATTGCGCGATCAGCAAACGCATGACCTGCCGACAAACCGTGCCGACCAGGCGCGGTTGGCGCTGGCACTCAGTTACCCTGACTGGGACCACCTCAACGCGGACATCAAGCGTCACCGGGCGTTCGTCAACAGCCAGTTCGCCGAAGTGGCGTTTCGGGGCGAAGGCGAGCGCGAATCCTCTGCACTGACTGCAGCGCTGTCTCGCTGCTGCAATACCGACTGCAGTGAATCGGACTGGCAAGCAACGTTCGCCGATGAAGGTTACTGCAACCCGCGGGAGTTGGCGGTAATCATCAGCGAGTTTTTGTCTTCAAGGGCAACACAACAAGTTGATGCCACGGCAGGCAAACGGTTAAAGGCACTGCTGCCCGGTCTTTTGGGTTTATTGCAGAACAAATCGCAGCCCGATGTGGTGCTGAAGCGGCTGCTTGGAATCCTCGCGGAGGTGCTGAGGCGCAGTGCATACGTGGCCTTGCTCAACGAAAACAGCGCTGCCCTGGAAAGACTCGTCGACCTCTGTGAGCGCAGCGGCTACCTGGCGGATGAAATCGCCCGCTTCCCGCTGTTGCTTGATGAAATGCTTGATCCACGCCTGTATTCGGCCCGGCTGACCGCCGACTTGCTGCGCGATGATGCCCGGGAGCGGCTTGCGAGTCTCGGCGACACCGACAGCGAGCGACAGGTCGAAGCACTCGCCCAGTTCCAGCGTGCCGCGTTGTTTCGCGTGGCGGCTGCTGATTTCAGCGGCCAGCTGCCGGTTATGAAAGTCAGTGACCGCCTGACGGATCTGGCAGAGATTGTCCTCGGGCATGCGTTGCGCATTGCATGGCAGGACACGGTTCTGAAATTCGGCGCGCCCGGTTTCTCGGACAATGGTGACAGGCAGGCCGCCGGCATCGGCGTAATCGCCTACGGCAAACTTGGCGGCATCGAATTGTCCTACCGCTCCGATCTGGACCTCGTGTTCCTGCATGACTCACGCGGCACGGAGCAGCACACCGACGGTGCCAGGGAACTCGACAACGGCGTATTTTTCGCGCGCCTGGCGCGCCGGCTGGTGCATTTCCTGACCGTGCAAACGGGCTCGGGTGCATTGTACGAAGTGGACACTCGGCTACGCCCGAGCGGGCGAGCCGGGATGCTGGTAACGAGCGTCGATGCCTTCGAGCGGTACCAGGCCGAGAATGCATGGACCTGGGAACATCAGGCCCTGCTTCGCGCACGACCGGTTGCCGGCAGCACACGGGTTGCCAGGGAGTTCGAACGCATCCGGTCGCAAACCCTTGAACATCGTGTCAATCGCGAAACGCTGCGCGATGACGTGCGCTCAATGCGCCAGAAAATGCGGGCAGAGCTGGATGACAGCGCCAGCGAAAGTTTCGATCTGAAGCAAGGCGCGGGCGGCATCGGTGATATTGAATTCCTCGTCCAGTACCTTGTACTGATTAACGCCGCGAAGCATGCAGAGGTTATCCACTATTCCGACAACATTCGGCAACTCGGCACCCTGGGTGCCGTCGGGGCGCTGGATGATCGGGATGTCCGGCACCTCCAGGATACCTATCGCCGCTACCGGACGCGTCTGCATCACCTGTCGCTGGATGAACGGCCACCGCTGGCGGAGCCCCGGGAATTCTCCGCCGAACGGGCACTCGTGCGGGACCTGTGGGACCGGATCCTCGGTTAGCCGGCGCTGCGCCGGCATTGCTATACTCGCATTTTGGCCCTACAGCGAGAATGCACGGACGTGGCAGCGAAATCAGGCTCAATTGACCAGAACCTTATCCCGGCGAATGCGCAGCAGCGGTATGAGGTACGGCCGTCGGATCTGCCGTTGTCCTGCCCGATGCCCGGCATGTATTTGTGGAATTCCCATCCACGTGTCTATCTCCCCATTAAGGAAACCGGCGAGGCCAAGTGTGGCTACTGCGGCGCGTCTTATTACCTCAGCGGCGCAGACCAACAGCATTGACGCGGCAAAGACCCCGGCGTCTGTTGAGATCGTGTGGCGAACGTCGCCGAAAGCAGCAAAAATACCCGAATCTCGGCGAGGGCTAGCAGAGCGAAGTTGCGACACCGCATTCCGGAGGCCATCTCGCCGCTAAGTTGTTCGGCAGGTCACTTAAAAATCACTAAAAGTTGCCAAATGTCGATAAGAGGTCGATATCTGGCATGGCGCATCGTGACGACTGCAGGTCCGCCAGCAAGGCCGCTAAGATCCGCGAAAGTGAGCTAAATATGCGGGTAAAAGATACGAATGGCTCTTATCGCGACAGGTTTACAACACCTGCCGAGGGGCTGAACAGGGCATCGATGGCGGCGTTCACCCGTCCCAGCCGAATCAGCCCCATTGCCCGCGGCTCACGCACGCGCACGCCCCAGCGCAACGAGTCCGGTTCCTTGCCGAGAAACGTCCGGCTTGCCTCGGGATAGGCGTTGATCGTCAGGTCGCGACAAATATAGGGTCCGGTGCGGTCCGGGTTTGACGTCGCATACAGGCCGATCACAGGCGTCTGCACCGCTGTCGCGAGGTGAGCGGGGCCCGAGTCGGGGCAGAGCACCGCGTCTGCCGCCTCGATCAGCGCCAGCAACTGCTTCAGGCTCGTCTGGCCAACCAGGTTATCGACCCCGCTGCCCGCAAGCCGGGTAATGGCTTGCCCGTACTCTTGTTCAATTGCGGATGCGCCACCGGTGACCAGCACGCGGCAGTCGAACTTGTGCAACGCATGCCGCGCGGCCGCCGCGTAGTTCTCGACGCTCCAGTTTCGATGGTTTCGCGAACGCTGGTTGCTGCACGGGCTGATAACGAACAGCCGCCGGTGCTCACTGCGGTACTGCGCGGCAAAGTCGCGATGGGCGTCAGACAGCGGGATGTCCCAGCGCAACGGCCGTTCCCCGACACCGAGAAAGCGGGCGAACGCCATCATCCCGTCAAGAACATGCTGTCGTGGGACGGGCGGGATGCGGTGACGGGTCAGCAGCCACTGTCCGTCGCGGGCGCGCGCGAGATCGTAGCCGACCTTGTGTTTCGAACTTATAAGCGGGTAGATCAGGTTGGCGCGCAGAGACGCATGCATGCAAAGGACGGCGTCGTAGGACCGGCCGCGCAGATGATGCCGTAACTCGCGGTAGGCTGCCGCCCCTGCCGATTTGTCGAAGATGGTAAACTCGATGTCCGCGATGTCGCTCAACAAGGCCGCTTCGACCTTGCCGATGATCCAGGTAATCCGCGTTTCGGGCCACGTATCCTGGATCGCGCGCACGACGGCCAGGGCATGGCAGGTGTCGCCAACTGACGAAAGCCGCACGACGCACAAAGTTGCCGGAGGCGACAGGCGAAACATGGACATCAATCCCGCACAAACGGCCACGCGGCAACGTGCGTGCTGGCTTCCCGGGTTATGATGTGCGTCCGTGTTTCCATGTCTGTAGCCTTGCGCGTCACATTTGATCGTTGGGATAAGGGCGCTGTCAGCAAAAAGGACGG
>CAZLNH010000219.1:0-2193 GCA_964560775.1 uncultured Woeseiaceae bacterium
GGTGCCGATGTGGCCAGTGCATACGTGGTTGCCCGATGCACATGTCGAGGCGCCGACCGGCGGTTCCGTCATCCTTGCAGCCATCATGCTGAAGATGGGTGGTTATGGCTTTATCCGGCTGTCGCTGCCAATGCTGCCCCATGGCAGCGCCTATTTTTCCGGCCTGTTGATTGCGTTATCGCTGATTGCTGTTGTCTACATCGGTCTCGTGGCGCTGATGCAAAGGGACATGAAGAAACTGATTGCGTACTCGTCGATTGCGCACATGGGATTCGTCACACTTGGCTTTTTCCTGCTCTGGTCGATCGGCGAGGGCAGCGGCGCGGCGCTTGGCATGACCGGCGGCATGGTGCAGATGATTTCGCACGGCCTCGTGTCCGGCGCGATGTTCCTGTGTGTCGGCGTGTTGTACGACCGTATGCATAGCCGCCAGATTGCCGACTACGGCGGTGTCGCCAACACGATGCCGGTGTTTGCCGCATTCATGGTGCTGTTTGCCATGGCGAATGCCGGTCTGCCGGGTACGTCCGGCTTTGTCGGTGAATTCATGGTTATCATTGCGAGCTTCAAGGCGAACTTCTGGTTTGCGTTTCTTGCCGCATCGACCCTGATCCTGGGCGCCGCGTACACGTTGTGGATGGTCAAGCGCGTCATCTACGGCGAGGTCGCGAACAAGCATGTCGAGGCTCTCGAGGACCTGAATCACCGCGAATACGCAGTGCTCGGCATCCTGGCGCTGGCGGTGCTGCTGGTTGGACTGTGGCCCGCGCCGCTGGTCGACATGATGAGTGTCACCGTGGATGAACTGCTCGAACATATCGGTCAGTCAAAACTTGCCATGCAGGGACAGTAACGCATGAATTTTTCTGACCTCTTACCCGCCGCCCCCGAGATCACATTGCTGGGCATGATATGTGTCGTCCTGCTGGTGGACCTGTTCCTGCGTGATGATCAGCGGATGATTACGTTCTGGCTGACGATCGGTTCATTGATTGCCACCGGTGCGGCATTGGTTTTGACGGCACCAGAACTCCGGACCGTCATCTTCAGCGGCAGCTACGTCAGTGACGACCTGTCGCAGGTCCTGAAGCTGGCGTCGGTCGGGGTCGTTGCGGTCGGGTTCCTGTACGCGCGCGATTATTTGAAACAGAACGCCATGCTGCAGGGCGAATACTATCTGCTCGGCATGTTCGGTCTGCTCGGCATCATGATCATGGTTTCGGCAAACAGTCTGCTGATCATGTACCTTGGTTTGGAGACGCTGGCGCTCTCGCAATACACATTGGTCGCTTACGAGCGAAGATCAGCCGTGGCAGCCGAGTCGGCAATGAAGTATTTCGTGCTGGGCGCGATAGCGTCCGGCGCGCTGCTGTACGGCATTTCGTGGATCTACGGCGTGACCGGCACATTGCAGTTCGACGAAATAGCCGCTGCAATACAGGCACGCCCAGACATTAATGACATGCCGCTCTGGTTCGGTATCGCGTTCGTGATAGTGGGCATCGCTTTCAAGTTCGGCGGTGTGCCGTTTCACATGTGGCTGCCGGATGTCTACCAGGGCGCGCGCTCGCCAGTGACCTTTTATATAGCCACAGCGCCGAAGTTCGCCGCGCTTGCGCTGACATTGCGCATACTCGTCGATGGCCTCGGTGACCTGCACGAGGTGTGGCAAGGCATGATCATGGTGGTGGCCGTGCTGTCCGTTCTGGTCGGTAATATCGTTGCGATAGCGCAAACCAACATCAAGCGCATGTTGGGTTATTCGGCAATTGCCCATGTGGGTTTCATCCTGCTGGCAATTTTCACCGGCACAGCGCAGGGCTATGCGTCCGCGCTGTATTACACGCTAACCTACGTTGTCATGGCGGCCGGTGCGTTCGGCGTCGTTATACTGCTGAGCCGGCAGGGGTTCGAGGCCGAAAACCTGAGTGACTTCAAGGGCCTGAACGCGCGCAGCCCGTGGTTTGCGTTGATGATGCTGTTCTTCATGTTCGGCATGGCCGGCGTGCCGCCGTGGGTCGGTTTCTTTGCCAAGCTGAACGTTATCAATGCGTTGCTGGATGCCGGCTTCGCGGGTCTTGCTGTTTTCCTGGTCCTCGCTGCTGTAATCGGCGCCTTTTACTACCTGCGCGTCATCTGGCACATGTACTTCGACAAGCCCGAGGATCGTTCGGTATTTCAGGCGGATACCGA
>CAZLNH010000220.1:0-1618 GCA_964560775.1 uncultured Woeseiaceae bacterium
TTCGTCCGTTGCCGTCGTCAGGCGAACGTCGCGATGCAGTCGCGCCTTCAGGGCCGCGGTAATTTCCTGCTGCTGTGCAGCGGTAAGCGGCACCGTTGAAGTCACGGTTACGTCTACCGTGTTCTCGACTTCTGCCTTGAAGGCGTTGAAGTGCCCGGCAATCTCCGGCAGCACATCGACGCGATCGTATTCGATCAGCAGCTTCAGGAAGTTCGTGCCGGCTGAGTCGCTGCCGTCGAACACAGAACTTTCACCGCCCGCGGACGCAAACAGCTTGACCAGGAACGCAAGCTGCTGCTTCTCATTGAGCGCCGGGTTGCCGAGAAAATCCTCAACCTGGCCGTCCTCGAGCAGAGCCCCTGCAAGCGTCAGCGCCTCCGACCACGCCGCAAGCCGCCCGCCTTCCTCGGCAAGATCAAATGCCGCCCGTGCGTAGGGCCTTGCAATCGTGTTGTTGTCCGCCATCGGCTTTATCCTGCGTTACAGTTCGGCGGCCAGCTTGCTCAGGATGTCCTCGTGAGCCTTGCTGTCAATTTCGCGGCGCAGGATTTTCTCGGCGCTGGCAACCGCGATAGCCGAAACCTGGCCACGCAATTCTTCGCGCGCCCGGTTCGTTTCCTGCTCGACCTCCGAACGGGCCGCTGCCAACTGGCGTTCGCGCTCGCGGATGCCTTCGGTCTTGCCTTCCGCGATGATTTCGTTGGCGCGGGCATTTGCCTGGTCGAGGATCGTCGTCGCCTGCTTGCGCGCGTCGCTTATGATCTCGTCGGCTTCGGCTTTCGCCTGCTCGAGCTTGTTCTGTCCGCGTTCCGCCGCTGCCAGGCCGTCGGCGATTTCCGTCTGGCGCTCCTCGATCGCGGTCATGATCGGCGGCCAGATGAACTTCATGCAGAACCAGACGAACACGAGCATCGCGATCGACTGGCCCAGCAAGGTCATATTGATGTCCACGGAAGACTCCTAAACGTTTACTTCAGTGCGACAGCCTGTGCTGCCGCAAGCGAATCAGCTGCCGAGCGCTTGCTGCAACTGGCCGATGAACGGGTTGGCGAACGCGAAGTACAGCGCGATGCCGACGCCAATCATGGCTACCGCGTCGAGCAGTGCGACAACCAGGAACATCTTCGTCTGCAACATCGGAGCCAGTTCCGGCTGCCGCGCGGCACCTTCGAGGAAGCGGCCGCCCAGGAGGCCCATGCCGATGCCCACACCGAGTGCGCCGAGGCCGATGAGTAGCGCGACGGCAATCGCGGTAAAGCCAATAACAGTTTCCATCAGTTTCTCCTGTCGAGGATCAAGTCGAGATTTATAAAAGGTCTAGTGTTTCTCAGAAGCCAGACTCAGGTACACAATTGTCAGCATCATGAAAATGAAGGCCTGCAGCGTCACGATCAGCACGTGGAAAACCGCCCAGCCGAAATGCAGGGGCAGCTGCCAGATACCGAGCAGCGCAATCAGGATAAAAATCAGTTCGCCGGCAAACATGTTGCCGAACAGTCGCAATGACAGCGACAGCGGCTTCGCGAGCAGCGCCACGCCTTCGAGTATAAAGTTGAAGGCGATAATCAGCGGCGCCGCGACTATTCCGATGCCCTTCGTCGGCGGCGCGATCGGATGC
>CAZLNH010000221.1:0-3168 GCA_964560775.1 uncultured Woeseiaceae bacterium
GGATGCGACCGTTCAATATGTTGGGGGGATTCTCGTCGTCGAGCACCAACGGGTCGACGTCCATGACCGTCAGGGCCGCCCATCGGCCGGGTTCGATGATGCCGGTTTCGTCCTCGCGAAAGCTCGCATACGCCGACCAGCTGGTGTAAGCGCGCACGGCCTCGTCCACTGTAACGGCCTGCTCCGGGTACCAGCCGCCTTCCGGCTTCTGGTCCTTGTCCTGGCGCGTGATGGCCGAATGCAGGCCATAGAAAATGGAGTGATCCGACCCCGGGTTATCCGAGTTGAAGGTAATGTGCGCATCCGCTTCACGCAGCGTGCGCCACGCATAGGCACCGAGGATGCGTTCCGGACCCAGCCTTTCCTCGGCCCAGGTCTTGTCCTCCATCGCATGGGGTGGCTCCATTGATGCGATGAAGCCGTTCTGGCCGAGCCGCGGAATATCGTCCGGGTGCAGCACCTGCGCGTGTTCGATGCGGTGACGCTGGTCGGCGGCCTGCGGGAACTCGTCGATGATGCGTTCGAGGATGTCCATCGCCTCGCGATTGCCGGCATCGCCGATTGCGTGGATCGCCACCTGGAAGCCGGCCGCCATCGCCGCCGCCATCATTGTTTCGTCGAAGCCGTAGTTATCGCCGCTGACGCCACGATGTCCTGGCATGTCGGAATAGTCGTATAAGAGCCGCGCGCCGCGCGAGCCGAGGGCGCCGTCGTAATAGGCCTTGACGGTACGGGTCACGAGCATACTGTCGGCGTCGCGGTCGGGACCAGCCGCGATCCACTCGCGCATCAATTCCCCATCACGCAATGAGATCATCGCGTACACGCGTATCGGCAGCCGGCCATCGGCTTCGAGCTCCTCGAGCACGCTCATCTCGCGCAGGCCGAGGCCGGCATCGTGCACGGTTACATAGCCGTCTTCCGCCATCTGGTTGAGCCCGGCCAGGACCTGTTCGATCAACGCCTCGCGTGATGGCGCGGGTACGGCGTCACTGATCAGGGGCACGGCGCGATTCAGGAATAACCCGTTCGGCTCGCCATCCGGACCGCGGTGTATCTCGCCGCCGGTCGGCGTTTCGGTGTCTTTGGTAACGCCGGCGACGTCGAGCGCCATCTGGTTGGCCCAGCCGGCGAAACTGTGCAGGCTTTCAAGGAATACCGGGTGATCGGGCACGGCTTCAGTCAACAATGTTTTGTCGGGGTACCGGTTCGCCCAGGCACCTTCATCCCAGCCGCGGCCCAATATCCACTCGCCTTTCGGCACCGACTTTGCGCGCTCGGCAACCAGCGCAACTGCTTCTTCCTCTGTGTCGACGTCAACGAGATTGACCCTTTGCAGGCCGGCACCGAGCCCGAAAACATGAGTGTGGGAATCGACCAGTCCGGGAATGACCGTTGCACCGGCAAGATCGATGACACGTGTCGCTTCGCCCTGGCGTTCGAGCGCGTCCGTGGTACTGCCGACGAACGTGATCTCACCGCCGTCGATGACCACCGCTTCGGCGTCCGGCTGCCAGCCGCGGTCGCCGCGCGGGGCGTCCGGCTGTATCGTGCCGTCAGTGGCCGGCTCGCTCCAGTCGAGTGTGTAAACCCGTGCATTGGCGAGGATCAGGTCCGCGCCACTGGCATCGCTGCCGTCCTCGCCGTTGCTGCCGCAGGCTGTCACTGCCAGGCAGCCAAGCACGACTGTGATCGCTCGAAGTGAATTCATTGTTGCTCCCGGTGTCTGTAACTGCGGAACGTTAACCCAGTGCTGTGCGAAAATCGACACGGCGCCGGCAAGCGGGCCCTTGGTGCGCCCGGCCTGCGTTGGCACATTGAACCGCCGGCGGCCGCGCCGGCGCTGCGGCCGGTTGACAGGGCTGCAAAGATCGGATTCCGGAGAGACAGCGCGTGCAAGGACTGAAAAAATTTACGAAGGGTGCCGCCTTTTTATTGCTGGGCGCCATTGCAGCCTTCGGCGTAGCCCTCGCCTGGCTGCAGTGGGACGCAAACCGCGACCACAGTGACCGGTTGCAAGCACGGCAAGGCGAACTTGTCTCGGCGACACACCAGACGCTCGAGTCCGATCCGGCGATCATCGCCGAACGGGTCAACATTGCATCCGATTCCGGACTTGAAGTCACCGTGCGCGTCCTGCGCCCGACGCAACACGACAACAAACTGCCAGTACTGATGTTGCTGGGCGGCCACCGAACGGGCAGTGATGCCGTCGCATTGTTCGATGAGGTAGGTGAACGGGCGATCGTTGCACTCGATTACCCGGTTTCGAAACTGGTCGATCCCCGTGGCAAGCTCGGCACACTTGCGGCATTGCCGGTCGTGCGCAACGCATTCTTCGACGCAGCTCCGGCGATCTGGCTCGCCACCGACTGGTTACACAAACAGGACTGGGCAGACCCCGGCCGCCTCGCGCTTGCCGGCGTCAGCCTCGGTGTACCTTTCGCCGCGACGGCCGCTGCCCGCGATGAACGTATAAAAGCCCTGATGCTGGTGCACGGTGCCGCGGACAATCGTGCGTGGATTGCGGCGAACCTCGGACGGGAAATCAACCTCGGATGGCTTCAAGGAGCAGTGGCAAGTGTCCTGAACTGGATTGTCTACGGCCCGCTGCACGATACCGCGGCGCACGTATCGATGATGGCGCCGCGTCCCGTACTGATTGTCGGTGCCCGTGCCGACGAACGGGTGCCGGCGGGTGAAACCGACTCCCTCTACGACGCCGCGCGCATGCCGAAAGTCCTGCGCTGGACCGAAGGCCGGCACGTACAGCCAGGCCGGCGCGACATTATCGACACGCTGCTCGGAATCGCGGACGAGGAACTGTCGTTTGGCGCTGCGCTCTAGCCGGACGCTATCTCGATCGTCAGTTCATCGATACCGTCGATACCGCAGGTAACACGGTTACCTACCTCGATGCTGCCGACGCCGGAAGGTGTGCCGGTGAACAGCAGGTCACCCGGGGCCAGAGTGAACAGCGTCGACAATTCGGCCAACGCCTCGGCCACGGGCCAGATGAGATCGCTGAGATCGCCTTCCTGCCGCGGCGCATCGTTGACAGCGAGCCAGATGCGGCCGGAATCCGGATGCCCGATATCGGCGGCGCGATGAATGGCACTCACCGGCGCCGCCTGTTCAAAGCTCTTGGCCGTATCCCACGGCCGGCCG
>CAZLNH010000222.1:0-2086 GCA_964560775.1 uncultured Woeseiaceae bacterium
GCCGATGCTGAGCGGCTCGCCATGCCCATCCTCAACCAGGACGACCCGGTCGCTGTCGCAGCCGATACGCCGCACCGTCTCGACCGGCAATCCGGATCGGCCGCGATTTCCAGACAGTGCGGCCTGATCCACGTGCACCACGACCTGGTAATGATCCGGGGTACCGGACGAGCCGTTCCGATTTCCGGACAGGTACGCCATGGCCATCGCGACCAGCGCATCGGCACGCTGCTGCGTCCAGCTTTGCCCGGCAACGTCAGGCGGCGGCGACTCTGCCGCATCCGTCGCGCTTTCCACGGCTTTGTCGAGCGCCTTGTCGATGAGTTCACCGGCTTCCAGCGGCAGCTCGACGCTGATCGTGACGGTGCCACGGCCGGGATCCCGGCGCAGGCTCAACGTCCGCCTCGCCTGAGCGCGTAGCGCGTCGTCGGTGGAAGCAACCGTGCCGCAGCGCAATTCCCGGCACCGCTCCTCGACCCGGGACGCGGTCGTGCGCAAGGCAAATGCCAGCAGCGCATCCTCGTTGTCGGGACCCGCCACCCGCGTCAGCGCCCGCACCTTGGAATAGGAGAGCTCGCCCCGGGCAAACGCCGGCGCGATCGACGGCAGGGTTTTCAGGGCATGCGCCACCCGCACTTTCTCGCGCGCGGCACTCAGTGAAAGATCGCAACGCCAGTGCAGCCAGTCTGCGCAGGAGTCGAATCCCCACCGCAACCACCCGCCACGCTCGTCGAAGCGGCGAATGAGTACCAGCAGGTCGTAGGTGGCGGCATTGATGCGCGCGGCGAGCGTCACGATGGCGTGATCGAGGGCGTCGATCGATGCGTCGATCGATGCGTCGATCGATGCGTTGGGATGGTTCGTGGAGACAGGGAAATCGGCTGGCATCACAGCACCTCCGTGTGGCGGGATGAGCTGTGATTATAACCAGTTAATGTCACTTAAACAATTGAAAATCAATGTAAAAGTCTCAGAAATAGAGAAATCCTTTTGGAGGCGGCGCAAAGCCGGCGATCGCCTGCTTTGATCTATAATTTCGGTATGAGGGCGGCCCAGACCAGTGATTCGCGGGTCATTCGGAGTCAATCATGAAATACCAGCACCTCCCGCTCGCTACCTGTGCCGTTTCCCTGCTTGTTCTATGCCCATTGTCCCATGCCGATGAGAACTGCCCACAAACGATAGGCGCCAACAAGGTATTTGCCGAACCCTGGCCACAAGCGGATACGTGGTTCGGATCCGAGGCACTCGCTGTCATCCTGCCACCTGACGGCGTGTGGCCCACAACTCGTCCAACAAACCTGATTTCCGTCAAGCTGTCCTGGTACTCAGCAGGCTTTCAGCCCGGGATGGAACGCGATTTCCGTGGGCGTATCGAGCGCCTTGACGAAGGGCCGAACGACGCTGTGATCTCACGGCCGACAAACGCGGGCCTGGCAAACGACGTCTGGACCATTCTGACCGGAATCAACTTCAAGAGCGCAGGGTGCTGGCGAATTACCGGAGAGTATCAAGGCCAGTCGCTGGAATTTGTCGTAAAGACCATTGAGCACGCCGAGTGGTCATCTCTCGGGCAAGAAAGTGAATGATGTCGGTACCGAAATAACGACCAGCCTCAAGCCGCTCCCCGCATATCAGCAAGATAAGCCCGCACCTGTTCACGAACGTCTGCTTCCTGCTCATCCCAGCGCACAAGTGCCGCCTCTACACGCGCATCGGTGACGATATCGTGATACTGCGGCTGGTCAAGCGCACGGCGCCAGCCCGGATGATTCAGTGGCGACTCACTTGCCAGTCTCGACAATGCCAGCTTGATCGCCTCCTCGATCTCGCCCGTCAGCGCGAGAATCTGGAATGCCCTGGCCGGGTCGTCGGTGGGCTCGACGCCGAATGAACGTTCGACGGCCAGCAGCTGCTCAAGCCGGCGTTTGAGTTCGGCATCGTCCAGCGTCGTGTACCACGCATCCAGGGCGAGAAACTGTGCTGCCCGGTACTTCACGGGCAGGCCGTCGGCCTCGATGTCAAAGATGCCCGGTGCATGCTGTTCGATAAATGCCAGTTCATCGTCGACAGTGCCGCGGCGGGC
>CAZLNH010000223.1:0-4104 GCA_964560775.1 uncultured Woeseiaceae bacterium
TCGATTGCCTTTCGTGCATGGCGCACGTTGATGACATCGTGAAACACGAGGCCGCCATAGCTATGTACTGCCTCAACAACTTCAGCGGGCGGTCTGAGGCTGGTGATGACTATCGGTACCTTGTACTTCACGCACATTTCAACGTCATGGTGTAGCCGGTCATTGCTTTGGTGCACGATCTGGTTTACCGCAAAAGGTGCCACCGGCAGCGACGGATTCGCTTCGGCAAACCGGGTAAGTTCGCTGCTGATGCGAGCCAGCCATTCGTCCAGCATCGCCTCGGGGCGGGCATTGAGCGCCGGAAACGCCCCGACAATGCCTGTCTTGCACTGCGCCAGTACGAGTTCCGGTCCTGAGACAATAAACATCGGGGCACCGATGACCGGCAGCCGCAATCTTCCTTTGAACGATTCGGGAAGAGACATCGTCAAGCCAGCATGAAGCTTGCATCGCAGGTTGCGATCAATGCATCGTCAGCGACACGTCTGGCCTCCCCCTCCAGTTGCAACAGGCGCCGGCGTTTATTAACAACCGAGCCCTGCAGCCGAACTGTTTGACCGACCTCGAGCGGCTGGCGATAGCGGATTTCACACCGGGCGGTATGAGCCTTGCGCTGACTGAGGTAAAGCACGTTCGCCATGACATCATCCAGGGCTGCGTAGATGATCCCGCCATGCACCGTGTTTTCGTAGCCGACGTGATTCGGTCCGGGTGTGAACAGCCCGTGGCAGCGGCCATCGTCATCGAGCGTAAACTGAATCTGCAGGCCGATCGGGTTATCGCGTCCGCAGGCAAAGCACATGGTGGCGTCTTCAATCGGTGCCCAGGGAATCACGCCGTGTCCTCCGATCAATCGACGACACGATCGATAATGATTTCAGCTCGTGTCGATTCGCTGGTATCGATATTTGCTGTCCCGTACCAGTCGCCTGGTTGTTCAATCGGCTGGCCGGACATGGATACCCGTGCCACGATTTCGAGACGGGTGTATGCGGACAGCGGTCGTCCCGGGAGCATCGCGTCAGCATCACTCAGGTTGACCGTGGCCGGCAACTCCGCGGCGCGCCGCCTGACAGCCGCGAGCGGCGGTGACGGCTGGTCCGGGTCGCGTGCGATGATGAATACCGTTGCGTTGCCCGGAACCACCTTGCTGGCGGGTTCCCCCAGCGATACTTCAACCTCAACGGCCATCGTGCCAGCCTCCGGGGCCGTGCGCGCCGGCGGTTCCTGTTGTGGTACTGCTTCGCCGCGCCATTCGGCAATGCGTTGCCGCAGTACATCCTGCACTTCCGGCGGCGGTGACAGTGCGAGCAGCGCTTCCCAGCGCGACGCGGCACGTTCCCGGTCGTTACGTTCGAACGCCGCTATGCCACCGTAAAAAAGTGCTTTCGGATTGTTGGGCGCCGCGGCGATCGCCGATTCGATCAATTGGGCGGCGCGGCCCGTCACGCCAGCACCTTCGGCCAGCGTCAGCGCCTCGCCAAGGTCGGCGAGAGCTTGGCCACTGTCACCGCCCTCACGTTCCAGCGCCTGCTCGAAGGCGTAAACGGCGCGGTCATAACGTTGCAGCTGCATATAGGAGCGGCCGAGCATCCTCCAGCCTTCGACGTCGTCCGGGTTGTCGGCAAGCCGTGCGTCCAGCGCCGCCACCATGGCGTCGATGTCGGGCGGACCGGAAGTTTCCCCCGGGTCAGCGCCGGGTGACCCAATCTGTGCGTACAGGCCGGCTGTAAGCACGATCACGACCAATGCGGCGCTGCCGGACGCGATACTGAGCCGGCGCTCCCGACGCAGCATCGGCCAGACGACGACAACCAGGCCGCCCAGCAGCATCAGGACGAACAACAGCCAGATCATTCGGCAGTCCGGCTGTCGGCTACGGCAACATCGTCGGTGTCGTCGATTGGCATGGTCATGCGGCGCCGGACGACCCGTACGGCGATCAGTCCTCCGGCAAGCACCAGTACCAGCGGCGCGAGCCACAGGAACAGCGTTTTGCCGCTCATGCGCGGGCGATAAAGCGCAAATTCGCCGTAGCGTGTGACGAGAAAGTCAAAGATCTCCTCGTCCGTCTTGCCCTCGACCATCAGCCGGCGAATTTCACGCCGCAGGTCAGAGGCAAGGAAGGCATTGGAATCCTTGATTGTCTGGTTCTGGCATTTCAGGCAGCGCACTTCATCGATCAGGTTCTCATAACGTGCCTGCATGGCCGGATCCTCGAACGCGACACCGGTGTCGATCGCGGGCACGATCGCTGGCGCAAGAAAAAGCACGATGCAGACAAGAAACCTCATTGCGCGCTCCGCTCGGCATCGATCAGCGGACGGAATTTCTCCTGCCAGACCTTCTCCGTCAGCGGACTGATGTGCTTGTAGAGCACGTCACCGTTTCTGCCAATCAGGAACGTCTCCGGCGCACCGTACACACCCCAGTCGATACCGACGCGGCCGTCGGCGTCATAGCCGGATGCAACGTACGGGTCGCCAAGCGCATCGAGCCACTCGAGCGCATCGGGCCGCTGGTCCCGCCAGTTCAGGCCGTAGATGGGCACCTCACCACGTTCCGACAGTTCCATCAGGAATGCGTGTTCATGGCGGCAACCGACACACCACGTTGCCCAGACATTGACGAGCGCCAGTTGACCAGAGTAGTCGTCACTGCCAACAGTCTTGTCCGGGTCCTGCAGTGTTGGCAGGCTGAACGACGGTGCCGGATTACCAATGTAGGGCGAAGGCAGTTCAGACGGGTCGCGCGACAGCCCGAAAATGAACAGCGGGATCAAGATCGCGAATACGACGATTGGTGCGAGAAAACGTAAAGTCATCGGGCCGGCTCCGGCGCCGCGGCCGCCGGCTGCCGGTCACGCGCCGGCACGCGCAGCCGGTAGCGCCGGTCCGTCAGCGCAATAAGGCCGCCCAGTGCCATGACGAACGAACCCAGCCAGATAAAACGGATCAGCGGCTTGTACTGGATGCGCACACTCCACGCATTATTGCCAAGCGGGTCTCCAAGTGCGACGAACAGGTCGCGGTTCCAGGCGGCCTCGATGCCGGCCTCGGTCATTGGGCTCTGTTGCACCAGGTAGGTGCGCTTCTGCGGCCGCAGCGTGCTGACAAACTCGCCGTTGCGTCGCACTTCGATCTCGCCTTCCAAAGCCCGGAAATTGGGTCCATCGACATCGCGCAGGCCGAGCAACTCGAATTCGTAGCCGGCCACTTCCGCCGACTCGCCCGGCGTCATGCTGATGTCTTTCTCGACAGTAAACGCAGATACGAATGTGATACCCAATACAAACAACCCTACGCCGAAATGCGCGACGGACATGCCGAGTGCCGCGCGAGTAATACCCGAGGTGCCAGGCGGGCGGCGCCACGACCGCAAAGGCTGCAACAGCGACACCGCGAGCAGCCAGAATGCCGCAATCGACCCGACCACGAGCAACAGTCCGAAGCGTCCGTAGATCAGCGTCGGCACCGCGAGCCCGAGCACGATGGCAAGGACCGCCGGTATCCTGAGTTGCCTCGACAGGTCGCGCCACGGCTGGTGGCGCCACGCCGTGTGCATGCCGACGCCAATGAGGAAGATCAGGGGCACCATCGGCACGGCAAACGCGATCTCGAACCAGGGCGGACCGACGGAAATTTTTTCTCCGTTGATGGCCTCGACGATCAATGGTGCCAGCGTGCCGAGCAGTATCAGCGTTGCCGCAATGACCAGCAGGACATTGTTCAGCAACAGAAACGTCTCGCGTGACATCGCGCGGAAGCCCGCATTTGAATCCACCCGCGGTGCACGCCAGGCATACAATGTCAGCGCGCCGCCGATTACAACCAGCAGGAACATCAGTATGAACAGGCCGCGTGCGGGATCCGTCGCGAATGCGTGCACCGATACGAGGATGCCCGAGCGCACAAGAAACGTGCCGAGCAAACTCAGCGAGAAAGCCGAAATCGCCAGCAGTAAAGTCCAGCTCTTGAACAGGCCGCGTTTTTCTGTCACGGCCAGCGAATGTATCAACGCTGTGCCGGCGAGCCACGGCATAAATGACGCGTTTTCGACCGGGTCCCAGAACCACCAGCCGCCCCAGCCCAGTTCGTAATAGGC
>CAZLNH010000224.1:0-4066 GCA_964560775.1 uncultured Woeseiaceae bacterium
CCATTGCGAGAGCAAACGCAAAAAGTCCCGCGCCCCATACAAAAAAACTCAACTTCATCAGCCAACCCATGCGACCCACCGCATACTCGCTTCCATATCGATGGAGCGGATTTAAGTCGGGCTGAATGAAGAGGAAAGCAATAAACATCACTGCAAAGAAGAATATCGTAGCGGCGATCGCGGCCCTGGCATACCCAACTGCATTCGAATCCATAGGCACCCCCCCCTTCGCGGACTCCGGCCACACAGCTGATGCCGTCCGCTTTGGGTCATCAGCCTTAATTTTAACTCAGAATGTTCGACCGGCTGCTACGCGATGTAGAGCGGTCCCTCGTTACCATGTCGGACGACGGCTGCGCACCGCCGATCAGGGAAACCTTGGGGAGCAGCGTAAACGTCCGGCCGCTAGCAGCGAGCGACGCCGACTGCTGGCCGCCGGGGGGAAACACAAAGCCGGTGACCCAAAATTTGGCATAAGGTACACTACCGGCTGAATAATGTGTCCCGGCAGACCAATTGGTCAGAAGGAGAGATTGCGCATGGCCGGCGGCAGGCGCTTGTACCACGGGGTTCAAAAGAAATTACAGGATTTAATCCGGAGTGGCGAGTATCCGGCCGGAGGGCGACTGCCGCCGGAGCGGGAGCTTGCCGAACACTTCGGCGTCAGCCGGCCCACTGTTCGAGAAGCGATCGTCGCGCTGGAGGCGCTAGGGCAGGTAAGGGTCAAGACCGGGTCCGGTGTCTATATACTGGACATCGCATCGGACGTAGACGGTGGTGACCCGGGTGTTAGCCCGTTCGAGCTAACCGAGGCGCGTGCGCTCGTCGAAGGGGAAGCCGCCGCGCTGGCCGCAACGATGATCAGCAATGAGCAACTCGACGAACTCGAGACGGCGTTGCACGAGATGGCCGACGAATCCGTCGACGGGAAGCTGATTTCGGAACTCGCGGACCAGAAATTCCATCACCTCATTTCGAAGGCAACCCAGAACAGAATGCTCGCGACGATGATCGACAATCTGTGGCAGATCCGTGACAACTCACCGTTCATTCACAAGGCCTACCAGGCGGTTTGTGAAACGGACGGACGGCGCCGGGTACAGGAACATCAGGAAATATTCGATGCGCTGAAAAGCCGTGATGCAGATGCCGCCCGAAGTGCGATGCACGCGCATTTCTCACGTCTACTGAACAAGCTAATCGCCGCCCATGAATCCGAGCAGATAGAACTCGCTCGCCGGCGCGCGCTGGAGAGTCGCCGGCGATTCTCGTTAAATCACCTCGCTGTCGGAGCCTGATTCATTTCGACGCCATCGGCCGCGTTTCCCGAAGAGATGCCGGTAACCTGTCTCCGGATCGGCGCGAATTTTCTCGTCAGCAACGCCGCGTTCTGCAAGGGATAGCCTCGAACTCCACGTCGAACCAGCCAAACGACCCGTAATCGACACGTGCGACCGACCCGACCGTCACCTCGTGTACAGCGGTGAGCAGCCCGGTAGAAACGAGGCTTCCTCCGGGCAACTCGATGCCGTGCCGGCCGCAGTGCGCGATAAGGAACCGCATGGCTTCGAAGGGGGCTCCACCGATTGGACCCGGTTGCGCTTTGCCCATGACTTCGCCATCAACAGAGACGCGGACACTGAGCGCATCCCCTGGCAACGACTCGAAATCCTGAATCTCCGGACCGACGATGACACCGGTACTGATACCGAGGTCCGGTATGATCGCCATGCATCCCAGCTCGACGACAGAAGGCATCGGGCTGCTGGCGATTTCCGCACCGCCATAAGCGCCCGCGATGTGCTCGAGAATGTCTCGATCCGACCATTCCCTGTCGCTGGGTGGAATCGCGACTCCGAGCTTGAGGACGAATTCGGCCTCTATCGCTGCGAAGCCGCCTTTGCATATCTGGCCGACGGTATTTGAGCCGACCTCGACCTCGCGAACGCTTGTCGCGAAGACCGGGCCCGCCAGGCGCTCCGCGGGAAATTTGCCGCGATCGTGCGGCGGCAATTTCGCGACCTTCCATCCAGCCACGTCGTCCGGCCAGTGCGCGATACACGCGAACTGGATTCCGTAAGCCTGATCGATACTCGTTGGCAATTCACCGGGAAACTCTTGCATGACGCGTGCATCGAGACGCGCCTCTACAAGGCGGTCAGATAGTGCCCGATCAGGCCCGGACAGATTATTCAGTATCTCAGGATCAATGGTTACGCTCGGTTTCTTCTTGCCTGCGGCCCGGCTTTGCAAACTACGTTCTCCCGAAAGTATTTGGCCAAGTGGCTTCTGTCGTACTGAATGCAGGTCAGGACCCGTTTCTACATTTCGTGAGAATTCTCAAGTTTGTAGAACGTAACCTGGTCAAAATCAGTCTCGTCTCCGGTGTTATTTTGTGCATAGGAGCCGGCCTTGAAATACATCCACTCTTCCGGCACGTCATAGCCGCTAATCTGTTCCTGCATATCTATGTAATTGTGACCGATGATGGGTCCAGTGCTGTCCCCGCGCCTTACAATTACATCGATGCGAGCATCCTGTTGCGTGATCTCGTAGGAGAAAATTTCATTCAGAGCAATGCCATTTTCCGGATTCGCATCATCGGAAGGCGCATTGTCCGGGTTGCTATTAACAGGACCAACCACGGGAAAATAGATATCGTCCGATTCCCGGATCTCATGTGCGAGGTAAATAAACCCACGCTCATTTTCAGGGAACTTTCGATAATATAACCGCGCAGGTTCATCGCTCTCCGCGTGGATTTGCCCGATGATCACCCGGCCAACCTGCTTGCGATCTCCCGTTTCGGTAACCTGGTTAACGGCGAGCGTGCCACGCAGCACACCGTTACGCCCCCCTATCGCCAATCCCGGATCCGGTTGATACCCCAGTATCCAGTTGTTTCTGTTTACACCCCGTGTGCTGATACTGGTATCGCCGCGGCGCAGCATTTCGCGCAGTTCCGAACGCGTGTAGTTCGTGTTAGCGGATGTTTTTGCGCCGCCAATGGTGGAGCGAAACACCATGCCGCCGTCCGGGCCGGTGAAGAAAAATTCATCCGTAAACCCGTTCGCCAGATCCGTTTCACTTGCGGTATCGGAGCGGCCATTGCCATCGAGATCCGCCGGTGTATCAAGCTTCCAGCTGATCAGGTCAATGTTCGATCCGGGTGGTTGAGTCGGGTCGAGCGCAAAGTCTGACGCCGTTACATTGCCCGGTTCGAATACTGCGGTTGGCGTATCGAGCGTGCAGCCAAAAGCGGTACCTTCAACGATTGAATTGTCCGAATTCAGGGAGTTTCCGTAGTTTTCAATACGAATATACTGTACCGGCGTATCAGGCGTGTCATACCGTTCAAAATTCCGGGTCTTGCCAGAAGACTGTTGATCAGCCAGCAATGACTCAAAGTTGACGCCATCAACCGATGCAAGAACGCTGAAAGAAGCAACACGTTGGTCCCCCTCGTACCAGGCGATTCCGACTTCCCTGACCAGGTGCCGCGCACCCAGGTCAAAGGTGATCGTCATCGCATCACCGGATGTTTCCCAACGTGAAGCAGGATCCAGATTGTCATCGATCGCCCGGTCCGGCCCGTTGCCTGCAGGGCTCTGCCCGTTATCCGTGGCAGCAATGACGTTGATGAGGTTATTTCCGGTGCACGACAGTTCCGAGACGGGCGGCACCGGCGTCGCTGGAGAGTTGCCGCCGTTTGGAACTGATGATCCGCCGCCTCCACATCCTGCGACAACAAGCAGGCCGGCGACCAAACTGGCGCAGTGTTTCATCTCGGATTTTTCCTGTTCAAGTCCGTTATAAGGAAAACTTTCAACTCGCTGGTAAACGCGTTCATTTTCCTCAGGCTATCTCACAGGATCGACAGAGCGGGTCAGTAGTATTCGACGGAAAGCCACAGAGGCGTAATCGCCATTAGCCTTGTCCGTTGCCCAGTCTCCCGTGCCTGCGCAGGCGGCGTACCACATTGCAGCGTCATCCTTCGTGCTGCACTGGTTGTATGCGCCCGCTTTGAAGTACATGGCATCGCCCGAATAGCCTTGCGGCTGATCTT
>CAZLNH010000225.1:0-24219 GCA_964560775.1 uncultured Woeseiaceae bacterium
GTTTTCGCGTGCGCACCGCCGTGAAAAGCGCATCACGGCGGAGGTGTGCGTGCATCACCTTTGGTTCGACGAGAGCCGCTACGCCGATCTTGGTACGCGCATCAATTGCAATCCCGCGATCAAGACGGCGGCCGACCGCGACGCGTTGCGCAAGGCAGTCGTCGACGGGCGTATCGACATTATTGCCACCGATCATGCGCCTCACACCGCCAGTGAGAAGAACCGCCCGTATTTCAAGGCACCGTCCGGACTGCCGCTCGTGCAGCATGCGCTGCCGTGTCTCTTTGATCTCGCTGCGGACGGGCACTTTCCGCTGGAGCTGATAGTCGATCGTACTTCGCACGCCATCGCCGACATATTCGGTGTCGTTGACAGGGGCTACCTGCGAGAGGGTTACTACGCCGACCTCGTGCTGGTGGATCCCGATCGTCCCAGCCGCGTCGACACGTCGAGCCTGCTGTACAAGGTGCATTGGTCGCCGTTTGAGGGCCATACATTCGGCAGCAGCATTGATACCAGCATCGTCAATGGCGAAATCGCCTTCAGGGATGGCAAATTGACCGGGGCAATAGCCGGAAAACGTCTCGATTTCAACCGGCGGCGCTGAGGCCCAGCTGCCCGATGCGGCGTTTTCCTGCAACGGGCAGCAAGCTGTTTACTTTCCGTGTGATCCCGTTATGCTAGCGCCCAAATCCTCTTGCAATAGCGGCGTGCTCCGCTGCCCGGTCGTGCGAGCCCTGCCGCACAACATAAATGAAGCCAACTGATACCTCGAATCCGGATTATTTCCACAAGGTCGTCGATTGCCAGTGGGCCTGCCCGGCGCACACGGACGTCCCGTCCTATATACGGCTGATCGCCCAGGGCCGCTTTTCCGACGCGTACATGCTGAACCGGGAGTCCAATGTGTTTCCCGGCATCCTCGGGCGTGTATGCGATCGTCCGTGCGAGCCCGCCTGCCGGCGCGGGCGTGTCGAGGACAAGCCCGTCGCGATCTGCCGCCTGAAGCGGGTTGCCGCTGATCATCGTGACGATATCAGCGACCGGCTGCCGACGGCTCCCGCGCAGATGAACGGCAAGAAGGTGGCGTTGATCGGCGCCGGTTGTGCGTCGTTGACCGTTGCCAATGACCTGCTTCCACTCGGATATGACGTAACAATCTTCGAGGCACTCGGTAAGACCGGGGGCCTGATGCGAACCAATATTCCACGTTTCCGGCTGCCGCCCAAGGTGCTGGACGAGGAGATTAATTACATTATCGATATGGGTGCCGAGCTGAAGCTCGATCACCGCATCGAGAGCATGAAGGATCTCATCAACGACGGCGGCTTCGATGCCGTGTTCGTTGGCACCGGCGCGCCGCGCGGCAAGGAACTGGACCTGCCAGGCAGGCATGCCACCGGCAATGTGCATATTGGAATTGACTGGCTTGAGTCGGTCGCGTTCGAGCATGTCGATTCGATCGGCGAACGCGTACTGATTATAGGCGTCGGCAATACGGCGATGGATTGTTGCCGGAGCTCGCTGCGCCTCGGTGCAACGGACGTCAAGGTCATGGCGCGAAAGCCTCGCGGTTTCTTCAAGGCTTCCGACTGGGAGCTCGAGGACGCCGAAGAGGAGAATGTTGAAATCCTCGTCAATCACTCGCCAAAAGAGTTCGTTATCGAAGATGGCAGGCTCGTCGGCATGCGCTTTGAGCAAATGGAGTACATGGTCGACGATGACGGCGGGATCGATCGCGGCACTGTCGTCGGCGAGGTCGTCATACCGTGCGACGACGTGATTCTTGCGATTGGGCAGGAGAACGCCTTTCCGTGGATCGAGCGGGACATAGGAATCGAGTTCGACAAATGGGATTGCCCGGTTGTCGATGAGAAAACGATGATGTGCACGCGCGATGGTATTTTCTTTGGCGGTGATTCTGCATTCGGTCCGAAGAACATTATCTGGGCGGTTGCCCATGGTCATGAAGCCGCCATATCCATGCACAAATACTGCCAGGCAGAAGCTCTCGACGATCGCCTGCCGCATGGCATGAATCTCGCCACGCAGAAAATGGGCATGCACGAGTGGAGTTTCTCCAACAATTACGATCCGGCAGAACGCCGCTTGATGCCGCACGTCGACCTGAAGGAAAGATTCAAGAAGATCGATATTGAGGTCGAGCTGGGTTTTACGGCGGAGCAGACGATGGAAGAGGTCGAGCGCTGCCTGAACTGCGATATCCAGACTGTCTTTACCGCCAGCTTGTGCATCGAGTGCGATGCCTGCATCGACATTTGCCCGGTAAATTGCCTGACCATTACCCACAATGGCGAAGAAGAGGATTTGCGCAGGCGGTTGTCCGCACCGGCGGAGACCCTCGAGCAGGAATTGTATGTTTCGTCGGAACTGCCGCAGACCGGCCGCGTAATGGTCAAGGATGAGGATATTTGCGTGCACTGCAGTCTGTGCGCGGAGCGTTGCCCAACCGGCGCATGGGACATGCAGAAGTCGACATTGCTGATTCCCTACGCCGTCGACGAAGCGTCGCCGGACAAGGCTCGCCTCAGGGCTTCCGCCGGAAGATGATGGCAGCAATCCCCGTGCTGCGGTTTGTGGGCAATGATTTTTAACTTCGAGTCAGCGGCGAATTTTTCGTGTCGGGCTGGTCCAACAGTTTCAGGCCCAGAGTGAGAGTTTCGTGTCCTCAGTAAACGATGTTGTAATCAAGGTAGCCACCGTCAACGGAACTGGCTCGGCGAGTGCGAACGGCCTGTTGCTGAAATCGATATTCCGCATGGGAATACCGGTCGTCGGCAAAAACTATTTCCCGTCCAATATCCAGGGACTGCCCACCTGGTATGAGGTGCGGGTAACCGGGGAAGGCTACCAGGCACGTGCGGACCGGGTTGATGTCATGGTTGCGATGAATGCGCAGACCTATGCGCGCGACATGGCTGAAGTAACGCCCGGCGGGTGGCTGCTCTATGACTCGACCTGGCCACGCAGCCGGCAGCTGAACCGCGAGGACATCAATGTGCTCGGTGTACCGTTATCGAAGATGTGCAACGAGCACTTCGATGGCGCCCGCGCGCGCATCCTGATGAAAAACATCGCATACGTCGGCGTTCTGGCAGCATTGCTGGACATCGAGCTCGAGGTCATAACCGAACTGCTCGAAGAGACATTTGCGTCCAAGAAGAAATTGATTGCCTCCAACCTCGAGGCGATCAAGCTCGGTTATGACTACGCGCTGGCAAATTTCAGCTGCCCGTTGTCCACGACTGTCAAGCGCATGGACAAGACGCGGGGGCATATCATGATTGATGGCAATACTGCTGCCGGCCTCGGCTGCGTCTATGCCGGTGCGACCATCGGCGCCTGGTATCCGATCACGCCTTCGACATCGCTGATGGACGCATACAAGTCCTTTTGCAAGCAGTTCCGGATGGACGAGGAAAGTGGCGGCAAGAAGTTCTGTATCGTGCAGGCAGAAGATGAGCTGGCGGCGATCGGTGTCGTACTTGGTGCGACCTGGAACGGGGCGCGTGCCTTTACACCAACCAGCGGACCAGGTATTTCGCTGATGGGCGAGTTCATCGGATTTGCCTATTATGCGGAAGTGCCCGCCGTCATTTTCGATGTACAGCGGACCGGTCCGTCGACCGGCATGCCAACGCGTACCCAGCAGTGCGACCTGATGGCCTGTGCCTATGCATCGCACGGCGATACGCGACATGTGCTGCTTTTCCCGGCTAATCCGGAGGAATGTTTTTACATGTCCGTCCAGGCATTCGACCTGGCCGACCGGCTGCAGACGCCGGTCATGGTGCTGTCGGATCTTGATATCGGCATGAACGACTGGATGTGCCCGGATTTCGAGTGGGACGAAAATTACCGTCCGGACCGGGGCAAGGTGCTGACGGCAGAGCAGCTCGACGGCATGGAAAAGTTCTACCGGTATATTGACTCAGATGGCGACGGCATTACCTATCGAACGTTGCCGGGCGAGCATCCCAAAGGCTCTTTCTTTACCCGCGGCTCCGGCCACAACAAGTACGGTGCCTATACCGAGGATTCCGCAGACTACCAGGAGGTGGTCGATCGCCTGCTCGTCAAGTGGGACACTGCTAGAGGCATGGTGCCGGCACCTGTTATTGAATATTCGAAATTCAACAAAGTGGCTGTTTTGACCATCGGCAGTTGCGAAGGCGCCGTGAAAGAAGCGATGGTGAAGCTCAAGGAAAAGAACCTCGGGGTCAACTATTGCCGCGTCAGGGGATTTCCTTTCAACGACGATGTCCGTGAGTTCATCGAGAAGCACGAGCGGGTCTATGTCGTCGAACAAAACCGCGACGCGCAACTTCGCTCTTTGCTGATTCTTGATCTCGATATCAATCCGGCGAAATTTATACCGCTGCTGCACTATGACGGCATGCCGATCAACGCCAGGTTCGTCGCCGACAAGATCCTGGAAGAGCATGCCAGAGGCCAGGCTGCGTAAGGAAAGGTACCTGCCCATGAGCTATATTGCCAAACCGAAAGTTACACACCCGAAGATGCCGCGGAACAAACTCGGGCTGACCGTGCGCGACTACGAGGGCTCGGTGTCGACCCTGTGCGCCGGCTGCGGCCACGATTCGATCACGGCCGCGCTGATTCAGGCAGTGTTCGAGCTGGGAATCGAGCCGCACATGCTCGGCAAGATGAGCGGCATCGGCTGTTCATCCAAGACACCGGCCTATTTTGTCAGCCAGTCACATGGCTTCAACTCCGTGCATGGCCGCATGCCGTCGGTAACAACCGGCGCGAATGCGGCAAATCGTGACCTTGTATACATAGGCGTGTCAGGCGACGGCGATTCCCTGTCAATCGGCATGGGGCAGTTTGCGCACGTCATCCGCCGCAACCTGAACATGTGCTACATCATCGAGAATAACGGCGTCTATGGCCTGACGAAGGGGCAGTATTCTGCATCCGCCGACGTTGGCAGCAAGGCTAAAAAAGGCCCCGCGAACCGGCAAATGCCGATTGACCCGGTCAGCACGGCAATAGGTCTTGGCGCAACCTACATCGCCCGAAGTTTTTCCGGCGACAAGCAGCAGCTGGTGCCGCTGATCAAGGGCGCGCTGACGCACAAGGGGTTTGCGCTGCTGGATATCATCAGTCCGTGCGTCACGTTCAATGATCACGAAGGATCGACCAAGAGTTACGCGCATACGCGGCAGTTCTATCATCACGTCATCGACGCGGATTTTGTGCCGCCGGCCGAAGAGATCGTTACTGCCTACCAGGAAGGCGCAGCCATGCCGGTTGAACTGCATGACGGCAGCAAGATCGTGTTCCGCAAGGTCGACGCCGACTATGATCCTACCAGTCGCGCCGCCGCGTTCTCGTTCCTGCGCGACAGCGTGAATGCCGGTGAGATCATAACGGGACTGCTGTACATCGACGGAGAGACAGGCGATATGCATGACCTCTCGGGTAGCGTCGATGAACCGCTGTCGAAAATCCCCTATGAGCGGCTCAATCCCGGCAAGGACGCGCTGGCAAGCGTCATGAAGCGCTACCGGTAAGCTGTCGCTAAAGGCCGGGAACCCCCGACCTGGTTGGTGTTCTAACGTTCGGACCGGTGTATGCCGGCCTGCAGGATCATGATTACTGATGGTACCGGGGGGTGTTAGTGGACAGGCAAAGGCGCAGGTTGATGCAGGCCGGACTGGCGGGCGGTGCCGTAATGGCGACAGGAGCCCTGCAGGGCGTCGCACGCGCGCAGGGAACGACTCCGGACGGTGCGCTCAGCATCCTGGTGCTTGGCGGTACCGGCTTCATTGGGCCGCACATGGTCAGCGAGGCGCTGCGGCGCGGCCATAGCGTTGATCTCTTCAATCGCGGCCGCACCAACGACGAGATATTCCCTGACCTGACAACACTGACCGGCGATCGGGACAACGACCTGGATGCACTCAAGGGACGGCGGTGGGACGTAGTAATCGACAACTCCGGGTACGTGCCGCGACATGTGGCCGATTCCGCCCGGCTGTTGTCGGATGCCGCATCGCATTACATTTTTATCTCGTCGATTTCCGCCTACGCGGATTTCGGTGCGCCCATTGACGAGGACGCACCACTGGCGACGATCGCGGACGAAGCTGTTGAAGAGGTCACTGGCGAAACCTACGGTCCCTTGAAGGCACTTTGCGAGAAGCGGGCGGCGCAGGAATTCGGCGCCGACCGGTTGGCGGTACTGAGACCGACTTATATCTGCGGACCTGGTGACCGGACCGATCGCTACACCTACTGGCCGGTACGCACCGGGCAAGGCGGTGACATGCTCTGGCCGGGAACGCCCGACGACCAGATCCAGATCATCGACGTGCGGGACCTCGCCAATTTTGTCGTAGATGTGGCGGAGCAACGGATCACCGGCACCTACAACACGGTGACGCCGCCGGGATCCTTCACGATGGGGCAGCTGCTGGAAGACAGCCTTGCGGTGACTGCTGCCGAGACCCGGCCCGCCTGGGTCGACTACGGGTTCCTCGACGCCAACGGCGCCACCGAGGGCCGCGAGCTGCCGATCTGGGTACCGCCGGTCGCCGACTCCCGGTTCGCGGCCCGGGTCAGCGGCGCCCGCGCGTATGAAAAGGGCCTTAAAAACCGGCCGACTCGGGAAACGGCGCGCGATACGGTGCGGTGGTGGAAGACGCTGCCGGCCGAGCGCACCGGGACGATGCGGGCGGGGCTCGCGCCGGAGCGCGAAGCCGCGCTGCTTGCCAGGTGGCGCGTCAAAGACGGCTGATGTCCGGCGCCATCCGGCGTGCTGCATCCAATCCACCCGTGACCGGCATCCGGTAGATTACAGGCGCGGCGTGCGCGCCCTATCTGGAGTCAGTCATGTACGAGGAATTCATACCAATCTCGATGTTTGCCGTCATCGGCATCGTTCTGGGGTTATTTTACTATTTCCGGTATCGCTCCCGTACCGAGATGCAGAAGACGGTGCGCGCTGCGCTCGAGCGTGGCCAGGAGCTGAGCCCGGAACTGGTGGACCGGCTGGCGGAACCGCGCAAATCTGCGATGCAGGATTTGAGGCGCGGCGCGATAGCAATATCGATCGGCGTGGGTCTGGCGCTGTTCGGACCGGTGCTTGGCGAGCAGGACGCGGTACGGCCGTTGCTTGCAACCGCGATGTTGCCGCTGGCAATCGGCATTGCTTACCTTATTCTGTCGCGCATCGACAAGCGCAAGGATGAAGCCTGAACACACCGGCCGCAAACTGTCAGCCAAATGAACTCGACCAGTATCTCGTTGCGAAAATACTTGCGACACAGGATGCCGCGGCGTTTGGGGAACTGGTGCGCCGTCACCAGTCGCGCGTGCGCATCTTCCTGCAGCGGCTTTGTCGCGATGCCGCACTGGCAGACGACCTGGCACAGGACTGCTTTCTGCACGCGTGGGAAAAGCTTGGCAGTTTCCGCGGCACGGGCAGCTTCGCGGGATGGCTGTTGCGGATTGCCTGGACGACATTCCTGCAGTCGAAACGCAGCCGGGACCGCTATCGTGCTGTTCTCGATGGCGTGGCGCAGTCCGGTGCGGTTCCGCAGCAGACCGACGCAGTGGATGAGGTGACAGATCTTGACAGGCTGCTGGCTGTATTGACGCGCGATGAGCGCGCGGTGATGATCCTGTCATATGCCTGCGGTCTGTCCCATAGCGAAATCAGCGATGCCACTGATCTTCCGGTTGGCACCGTCAAGTCGGTTATTCACCGTGGCAAACTCAGGATTCGGGAACGTTTTGAAATCAAAGATCATCAACATGGCTGAGCACAGGATGGACGACGAGGATCTCCGGCTCCAGGACATGTTCCGCGGCGACCCGATACCCGACAATGGATTCAGTGACCGGGTCGTCAGGCGTGTGCAGCGCAGGCTTTGGGTGCGGCGGCTTCTGGTGCCGGTGGCAACGGCGGCGGGTGGGCTGGTTGCGGTTGGCCCCGCCAGCCAGTTACTGAGCTGGCTGTTGGCACAGCTCGGCTCGCTGGCGGCTGTGCCGGCATCTGTTTCCTGGAATATCGAGAGCCTGGCACCGGGCTTTCTGCTGCTTGCGGCCATCCTCGTCGCAGTGCGGCTGATCGAAGAATAACAGCGATGGCGCAAACGTCGCCGTAAGCACCACCACAGCGCATACGGTGTCCCGCGCGTCCGTCACATCGGTCGTAGATTCCGGAACCCGTCGTTGTATCGACTGCATCGCTCGTATACATTCGCCTGATGAACCTGCGCGAGCAAGTTGAAGTAATGCTGCCAAACTGGGAACGCTGGTATCCGAGCCTGTTCGATGCCGCCAGCGATCTCGGTTTGATTCGCGCAGAGGTCTGCGACCCGGGTTCCCTGTTACTGCACAATCGACACGCGCGCGTCCGGCAGCGCGCCGAGGACGCCCACCGCGAGAAGTGGGGAGGCAAGGAGCAGGACTGATCCACGATAGTGCCAATAGCACGAACCGGAGTACCCGGCAGTCTCAAAGGAGCACCGGTACCCCCTCCGGGGAGCCCTTTGGTGGAAATAAAGCGGACCGAAGGGAGCCATTCCTCCAAAGGGCTCCCCGGAGGGGGTACCGGTGCGGCGGGGACTTCGCCGGGACATAACGCGAACCAATTGGAGCTATTCCATTAACGAACTCCCGCAATGCAAACCGGTGCGGACCAAAGCAAATACCACCGGAACCAGGAAAACTTAACGGCAGCCCCAGGATAGTTTGATGACTTACGATATAGACGCCATCCGCGACCAGTTTCCCGCCCTTGCGCTCAAGGACGGCAAAACGACACGAGTGTATTTCGACAACCCGGCCGGCACCCAGGTGCCGCAGATCGTCGTCGACAGAATGACTGAATGCCTGGTAGAGGCAAACGCCAACCTGGGCGGGTTTTTTGCGACGTCGAGGCGGGCTGACGAGATCGTCGACGAAGCGCATGCGGCGATGGCGGATTTTCTCAACGCCGCGTCACCGGAGGAAATAATTTTCGGCCAGAACATGACGACGATTACGCTGCACGTGTCACGTTCGCTCGGCCGCCTGTTCAGTGAGGGAGACGAGATTATCCTGTCGCGCATGGATCATGACGCAAATATCTCGCCGTGGTTATTGCTGGCCGAAGATCTCGGGCTCAAGGTACGGTGGTTGCCCTTCAACGTTGAAACATTCGAGTTTGACTTGTCGGCGCTTGACGAATTACTGAACTCGCGAACGCGGCTCGTTTGCGTCGGCGGTGCGAGCAACCTGACGGGTACTATTAACGACATAAAGGCCATCTGCAGCAAGGCGCGTGCGGCGAAAGCATGGACCTACATCGATGCCGTACAGCTGGCGCCACATGCAGCTATCGATGTACAGGACCTGGGATGCGATTTCCTTGCCTGCTCCGCGTACAAGTTTTTCGGTCCGCACCAGGGAATATTGTGGGGGCGCAAGGAACGCCTCGAGGCATTGCATCCTTACAAAGTACGGCCGGCACCCGAATCGCTGCCCGATTGTTTCGAGACCGGCACGCAGAGCCATGAAGGCATGGCCGGTACCGGTGCTGCAGTCGACTATTTCGCCTGGATTGGCAGGACGATGGCGCACGCATTTCACGAACGGAACAGCGCGTATCCGGGCCGTCGCGGTCATGTGCGATCAGCGCTGCAGTACCTGTATGAATACGAAACCGGCCTGGCCCGCCGCCTGATTGACGGCTTGCGGCAGTTGCCGGGGGTCACCGTACACGGAATTACGGATCCGGGCGCGATGGACCGGCGCGTGCCGACAGTGGCCTTTACCGCCGCGGGCCGGGCGCCGGCCACGATTGCCGAAGCGTTTGCGAAACGGGGTATCTTTGTCTGGAGCGGTCACAACTACGCGCTGGAAGTCGTGAAAGCGCTGGGCCTGTTTGAGTCTGGAGGAGCAATCAGGATCGGCCCGGTGCATTACAACAGCAAGAATGAAATTGACCGGCTGCTGAACTCCCTGGAGGACATATTGCCGCGTGCCAAAACTGCCTGACGCTGCTGCATGCATGCTGGACCGGGAGGCCCCATGACATCTGCCGAAACTGACGTCACACTGCCGGCCAACCAGACACCGGAACGTCACCAGGTAATCGGGCGCATACTCGGTCCGTTGCTGTTCGTCGCCATGCTGCTGACGGAAAGTTCGCAGGACACGATGTCACCGCTGGCCTGGCGTGTTGCTGCCATCGGTATCTGGATGGCGATCTGGTGGGCGACGGAAGCCATTCCTGTTGCTGCAACCGCTTTTCTGCCGATCGTCCTCTTCGAGCCACTGTCGATTGCAAGCATTCGCGACGCGGCGGCGCCGTACGCCAATCCGATCATTTACCTGTTCCTCGGCGGCTTTATGCTCGCGCTGGCGCTCGAACGATGGAACCTGCACCGGCGTATCGCGCTTGCGGTGCTCGACCGGACCGGGACTGACGGCCGCCGCCTGGTCGGTGGTTTCATGCTGGTCTGCGCATTGCTCAGCATGTGGATGACCAATACGTCGACTACGATGATGCTGTTGCCCATCGTGTTATCCGTCATCGGTGTAATTCGCGACCATGTGCCGGATATAAGTACAAAAGAACGCGACAACTTCCAGATTGCAATGCTCCTCGGGCTCGCGTATTCGGCCAGCATAGGCGGGCTCGCGACACTCATCGGGACGCCGCCCAACGCGCTGCTGATTGGTTACCTCGCCGAGAACTATGGCATCGAGATCAGTTTTGCGCGCTGGATGGCCGTGGGCATACCGGTGACATTCGTCATGCTTCCGGTGGCATGGCTCGTCCTGACCCGCCTGGTTTACCCGGTCAACATCCCGGAAAGCCAGGCGGTACACGTGCACCTGCACGAGTTGCGCGAAGAACTCGGCCCGATGTCCACGGCGGAGCGCCGTGTCGCCGTCATTTTCGGTGCTGTCGTATTTTGCTGGATGTTCCGCCAGCCGCTGTCCAACTGGCTGGATGTCAGTGGCGTATCTGATGCCGGCATCGTCATGGCGGCGGCGGTGCTGTTGTTCATGATACCGAGCGGCGATTCCGCGGCGCCGCGCCTGATGACCTGGGAAGATGCGATTCGGTTGCCATGGGGTGTGCTGATCCTTTTCGGCGGCGGGCTCAGCCTCGCGGCTGCCGTTTCCGATTCGGGGCTCGCGCTTTGGATGGGCGAATTGCTGGCGCCACTGAACGCCATGGGCACCACCGTGCTCGTCGTGGCAGCGGTGTTGCTGGTGATATTCCTGACGGAGCTGACCAGCAATCTTGCCACGACCGCCACGTTGTTGCCGGTCGTCGGGGCTATAGCCGTACAGGCAGGTGTGCCCCCCATCGTTCTGACAGTACCGATAACGATAGCGGCCAGTTGCGCCTTTATGCTGCCGGTAGCCACTCCACCCAACGCGATTGTATTTGCAACCGGCGCCATCAGCATTCCGCAAATGGTGAAGGCCGGCATGGTTCTTAACCTGATTGGTGTAGTGATTGTATCGCTCGCCGCCCTGCTTCTTGCACCGCAGTTTCTGCAGTGATGGCGAAGGCGATGAATGAGTCGCAGCCTTTTCGCGCAGGCGCCGACAACAGGACTATCGACCTGCGCAGCGACACCGTCACAACACCCACACCGCAAATGCGCGCATCGATGGCCGCCGCCGAGGTTGGCGACGATGTGTATGGTGAAGACAAGACGGTGAACCGGCTCGAGGCACTGGCAGCCGAAATGCTTGGTACCGAGGCCGCACTGTTTACGCCGAGTGGCACACAGTGCAATTTGCTGGCGCTTCTCAGTCATTGTGAACGCGGCGATGAATACGTCGTTGGCCAGGATGCACACACCTACAAGTATGAGGGCGGTGGCGCGGCAGTACTCGGCAGCATCCAGCCGCAGCCGCTGGACTTCGAGCCGGACGGGACGCTCGACCTCTCAAGGGTAGCCGCCGCCATCAAGCCGGACGATTGCCACTTTGCGCGCACCCGCCTGCTGTGTCTCGAGAACACACAGGGAGGAAAGGTGCTGCCGCTCGATTACCTCGAGGCGGCAGCGGATTTCGCAAAGGCAAATGAACTCGCGTTGCACCTCGATGGCGCACGGCTGTTCAATGCAGCGGTGCGCCTGCAAGTACCGGCAAGTCACATTGCACGGCATTTCGATACGGTGTCCGTATGTCTGTCCAAGGGACTCGGTGCGCCGGTGGGCTCTGTTCTATGCGGCGCCGCCGCCGTTGTCGCCAACGCCAGGCGCTGGCGCAAGATGCTGGGCGGAGGCATGCGCCAGGCGGGCATCCTGGCGGCCGGTGGCATACATGCGTTGAACTTCCACGTCGAGCGCCTCGCCGAAGATCATGCGAATGCACGAAAGCTTGCAGACGGGCTGGCGACGATCAATGGCATACAGATCGACCCGGCGGCAGTCCAGACCAACATGGTTTTTGTCGACGTCGGCGAAGACGCCGCATCGTTACATCTATTTCTCGGCGAACGCGGCATCGTCATTGCCGGTACGCGCACATTACGCCTCGTCACGCACCTCGATATCAGTACCGACGACATTAATGTCGTCGTTGATGTGTTTCGAAGCTATTATCGGGACCGCCACCCGGAGTAGCGCTCGCCACCGGCAAACACTGGCGTACGGAACGCCGGCCATCGATCGCGGCAACCCGGCCGCCGGCTAACCGCCATATGGATCGGCAGGAAGGGTGCACCGTCACAGCCGCTGACCGTCGGCACCCTAACTGCTATGCTAGGTGTATCCGGTGCTGCGGACGACGACCGTGCGCGATCAGTTGCTAGAGGGATTCCGGCTCGGTAGCTTTCGTATTGACCCGTTGACCGGCACGATTTCCGGCAATGGCGAGCCCCGTCATATTCCCTCCAAAGCGACTGAAATACTGCTGGTACTGGCGAGCCGTCCACGGCAACTTGTTACCCGCGACGAACTGCTTTCCGCGGTCTGGGGCGAGGGCGTCGGCAGTGCCGAAGCGCTTAGTCACGCTGTCAGCGAATTGCGTCACGGGCTCAACGACCATGCGGATCATCCCGAGTTCGTGCAGACCGTGCCACGGCGTGGTTACAGGCTCATCGTCGAACCACACTTCGATGCAAAGCCCGGCGTCTTTGCTGCTGGTGAGTCGCTGACCGGAGACGCACCGGCATTCTGGCAGCAGTTGGTGCATCGCGGCGTGGTGCAGGCCGCCGCCGCTCACCTTGTTGCCGGCTGGCTGTTGATCCAGGTCGCCGATGCAACTTTTCCCAACCTCGGCCTGCCTGCCTGGGCTACGCCATTCGTAACCTATGTTGTCATTGCCGGTTTTCCGTTAGTGATCGTGCTTGCATGGTTCCTCGAATTCACCGGCGGGCGCTTGACGATCGACCGCGGTGGCGACGAGAGACGAGGAAGTGGCTTGGTGCAGAATTATCTGGCCATTGTCGCGGCGTATGCGCTGGCAACGCTTGCGGTCGGCCTCTACCAGGTATCCGTTGGTATCCGGGTGCCGCAAACATCGGTTACGTCGACTGTCGAGAACATGCGGGAAGCGATACCTGTCGAGCCCGGTTCGATCGCCGTATTGAGATTCCTGAACATCAGCGACAGGCCATTGGCCCGCATTTTCAGTGACGGCCTGGGCGAGGATGTGCTCGACCGGCTGGCTCGCGTGCCCGGCCTGTTGGTGTCATCAAGAGGTGATGCGTGGTCGTTGCCGGACAACCCCGGCACTGATGTCGTAAGACGCCGCCTGCGCGTTGCGTATTACCTGGAAGGCAGTGTGCGGCTGACAGATGATGTTCTGCGAGTAACGGTGCAGCTGATCGACACGGAAACGGGGTTCCACGTTGTGTCACGGGTATTTGAGCGCAAACTCGAGAGCTTCATGGATGTGCAACGAGAGATTACTGACCTGACCGTTGCCAACTTGCGGGCCGTGCTGCCGGCCGGATCGCGGCAGCCTGTCGCCGACTATGACGCGACCACGCCGGATGCCTATGTCCTGTACAGGATGGGCCGGGAGATCTTCGAGCGCCCGCAGACGGTCGAGTCCCTGGCGGACGCAATTGACTATTTCGATCAGGCGCTGGAACTGGATCCAGGCTTTGCCCCGGCGCATGCGGGCATGTGCCGCGGCTACGTGCAGAGTTACACCGTTGGCGGCGAGCCATCGTTTATCGATGCGGCGGAAGCTTCGTGTTCCAGTGCGCTGACATCGAATCCAAACCTGTACATGGTGTATACGGCACTGGGCGACCTGTATCGCCAGACCAGCCGCATCGCCCAGGCGGAAAACGCCTATTTGCATGCGCTTGAGAAGAACGCTCAGGACGTTGATGCCCTGCTTGGCCTTGCACGCGTACTGGAACGCCAGAACAGGATCGAGGAGGCGGAAGTCAGGTTAAAGCAGGCGATTCGCATGCAGCCGGGAAACTGGACGTCGATCAATGCGCTTGGTTCGTTCTATTTTGCAACGGGCGACTACGACCAGGCGGCCGACTCGTTTCGCAAGGTTGTCTTCCTGGATCCCGCTAACTGGCAGGTGCACGGCAATCTGGGCGGTGCGCTGGCAATGGCGGGGCGATTTGACGATGCCGCGGCTGCGCTGCAGAACTCGATCGATATCAGCCCGCAACAAAGCACCTGGTCCAATCTTGGCGCAATCTACTATTACATGGGTGATTTTGCCGAGGCAGTGCGCATTCATCGCAAGGCACTCGAGCTTGACCCAAATTCGAACATCGTCTGGTTGAATCTGGCCGACGCACTTTATTTTGCCGGCGAGGAAGGCGCTGCGCAGGGGGCATTTGCTCGCGCGGCGGAATTGTCCGAAAGCCGGCTCGCCGTTGATTCGGGGGACGTCGAGTCACTGCACGCGCTTGCCTGGGCACAAATGATGGCGGGAAACGCGAGGCGCGCACGCGAGTTGGTCGACCGGGCGTTATCCATCTCGCCGAATGATCCTTATGTCTATTACTACGATGCCCTGGTTCGCGTGCGATCCCGCGATGTTCCAGGCGCGTTCGAGTCGATCGAAAAAGCCATTACGGCCGGTTATCCGCGAAGCATGCTGGCAGCAGAGCCCTACCTGGCAAGCATCCGCCGGCAGGAACGTTTTACTGCGTTGCTCGCACTCGGTCCGGCACCGGCGGGCGGGCAATAGTCAGTACTCCGCACGACAAAAATGACAATCAATGATCAAGGAGCGCACGATGAACAAGCGTATCTGGATAGTGGTTATCCCGGCGACGGTATTGGGTGCCTGTTCTGCACAGAGCCAGGTGGCGGCTCCCGACAACTGCCAGCCGGGAAAAAAGATTACGATCAATCATGGCCCGCGCGGAATTATCGTGGCGCCGCCGAACCTTTGCGTGAAGCTCGGAGACACGATCAGTGTAAATACCACGCCGAAGAATGAGCCGTTAGACACGGTGCCAACCAATAACCCGGGCCACAACTGGTTGAACGGGTCAAACAGCGGGAAAAAGGGCGAGTTTACGCTACAGGTTCCTGCGGAAGTCCCAGGCTGCCTTGATGAGTGTACGTACAAGTATACGATCAAAACCGACAATATTATCTTCGACCCGATGATCACAATAAGGCGCTGACCAGCGCACGGTGGTGCCAGCGCCGGGCGAGTGATTTCGGTCCGGCATTGGCAGCGAGTCTGCGCCCCTTATCGCTGCCAGTAGAACGGTTGCGTTTGCCGTTCGCCGGTCACGATTTCATTGAGCGTGGCCGCCTCATAAAGCCGCCCGTTCAGCATGACCTGGTCGACCTGGTCGGTCTGGCGGATGTCGGACAGCACGTCGCCATCAATGATGACCATATCGGCCAGCTTGCCCGTCTCGATTGACCCGAGGTCACGCTCATACCCGAGTGCTTTTGCCGGCACAATGGTTGCGGTACTCAGTGCCTCGATCGGCGACATGCCGCCAAGCGCGAACGTCCAGATCTCCCAGTGGCTCGCGAGCCCCTCGCGCTGTCCGTGTGCGCCAATACTGACAAGCACGCCCTCATCGGCCAGAAGCTTTGCTGTCGCGGCGCTGGTCGTATGGTAGTACTCGCTTTCGGGTGCCTTCATCCGCCTTATCGAGCGCGGCCGCAGGACGTGGGGCGGCACGAATCGCGACAGGATCGGGTGCTTCCAGACATCACTGTGCTGGTACCAGTAGTCTTCGCCGCGCAATCCGCCGTAGGTAACGCCGAGCGTCGGCGTGTAGGCAACATCCGTCTGGCCCCAGAACTGCAACACGTCGCCATACAACATCGACTGTGGCAGGTTGTGCTCGATTGTGCTGTTGCCGTCGGCGACCATCGACAGGTCCATATGAAACAGCGAGCCACCTTCTGACACAACGAGCATGTCTTCCTCGCGCGCGGCCGTCGTAACCTGCTGGCGTTGGTCGCGGCGCGGCTGGTTGTAGTTCTTGATGCTCATCGCACCCTGCGCCTTGAGTCGCCTGACATGCGCACGCGCATCGTCCAGCGAATCGATTTCTGCAAACCAGGCGGATTTGGCACCGTAGACGATATCGCCGGTGGAAAAGATGCGCGGCGCGAGGATCTGGCCCGTGCGCTGCATCTCAGCCGCCGCAAAAACGTCGGTCGCGTCATTGGAGGGGTCATGTACCGTCGTGACGCCCAAAGCGAGCGTGGCGTACGCGAGCCAGTTCTGCTGTGGAATGATTTCTGCGCCCTGCGATCCATGGGCGTGGCCGTCAATGAGGCCCGGGATGATCGTCTTGCCCGCGACGTCCACGCGCTCGGCGCCTGCGGGAATTTCCGTGCTGCCGCTTGCCCCGACCGCGGTGATGCGATTTCCGGTGACGACAACGACGCCGTCCTCGATCACGCCACCGTCGGCGTCCGACATCGTGATGATACGCGCGCCCGTCAGCGCGACAACGGTATCGGGAACATCTGCCTTGAGGCGCATCGACATCGAGACGCCGTCATCGGGTGCATTGTAGCCGCCTTCACCGTCGTCGCCGGCCCTGGCAAACAGCTCATCGATATGGGCGTTGTACAGCGTCGAGCCCAAAGACCAGCGCAACGTCCGGCCGCCCGCCGACCAGTGCGGATAGTTCCCTCCGTCACCGCTTGCGCGTGTCATTGCAACGCTTTCCACCGATGTCCCGAGTTCAAGCGGCTTGCCGCCCGGCGGCAGTGGCACCGCATAGACATGGTAGTTCTCGCGCCATGCAAGGTGACGTTCGTCCGGTGCAACCTCGTAACGGCGCAGGTACTTGCCGGTCGCATGCGTGCGTGCCGCCTCGCCGTTCAGGTCGATGCTGACGAGCGTCGTTGCGTCATCTTCGCTGCGCGTCACGAACAGCCGGTCCTCACGTGCGCCAAAATGCGGATTGCTGCCGTCAGCCGTGATGCGGCGGGCGTCGCCACCACGCGTCGGCACAACGAAAACACCGGTTTCAATCGCCCATTCCGGCGCAATCAGGTAGCCGCCGTCGACGGCCTCATATACGACCTGGCTGCCGTCCGGGGAAAACCGCGGCGCCCGGTAGTGTCCCGGCTGCTCGGTCAGGGGCGTGCTGCGTCCACCTCCGGCATCGACTGTATGCACGTGGGCCAGATCCCGGTCGCTCCAGGTTACGAATACGATGCGGCTGCCGTCGCGTGACCACGACGGGAAATACTCGAAATGCCCGCCGTCATCGCGGGTCAGCCGGCGCGGCGTTCCGTCCGGCAATGACTTGATGAAGAGGCGCCCGGTGCTCTCAAAGACGACCTGTTCGCCGTCAGGAGAAACATTAGCGTTCCGCACCATACGGGTCTCGAACGTTTCCGGCGCGACCTCGACCGCCGGTCGAGGCGGATCGAAAACGGTGCGCGTGTCATTGACGCGGAATTCGATGGTCTTGACATCACGGGTTGTGATATCAATTCGGCGAATCTTGCCGCCGGACCAGAAGACAATGCTGCCGGAGTCAGGCATCCAGTCCATGTTGGGGTACAGGCCATGGACGCCCCAGACTTCCTGCATATCGTGGTCGAGTCCCTCAAACAGCAACATTTCGGCGCCGCTGGTCAGGTTCTTGACGAACAGCGCGCTCCGCCCCTCGACCCTGCGCACGAAGGCAAGCCAGTTGCCATCCGGTGACGGTTCCGGGCGCACTGCGCCGCCCGCCCCGCTGACAAAACTTGTGTTCGCGCCGGTCTCAAGATCATGGCGGCGAATCTCAAAAACCTGGGCATTGGAATCCTGCGCATAGATAAACGTAGAGCCGGGCGTGCGATCGAACGTGTAATAGATATAACGGCCATCCGGCGACCAGGCCGGCTCGCCAAGTTCTTTCTGGTGGTTTTCGCCTGGCATCTCGACGGTCTGAATGCCGGCCCCGCCGCTACGGTGGTAAAGCCAGATCTCGCCGGTGCCTAAAGAGCGTGCCGTCGTGAAGTGCTTGCGAGCGGCGATATAGTCGCCGCCCGGCGACCAAGTGGGGTTGTTCAGCAGCCGGAATTCCTCCTCCGTTAGTTGTCGAGGGTCGCTGCCATCAGCTGCCATGATCCAGATATTGTCGCCACCGCCGGCGTCGCTCGTGTACGCAATTTCGCTTCCGTCCGGTGAAAACCGGGGTTGCATTGACCAGGCAAGGCCACTGTTGATTGCCGAGGCATTGCCTCCGTCAATTGGCACGACATAGATATCCCCGAGCATGTCGAATGCGATCGTCTGGCCATCCGGACTGACATCGAGGCTCATCCACGTGCCGGTATCGGTGTCGATAGCCACGGTGCGCGGGTCGCCCGGCGGTGCATTGACATCCCAGGCAGGTTCATCGCTGTCTTCGGCAGCCATTGCCAGCGGCGCGAACAGCAGGAACAGGCAGAGTGGCAATCGGATGAATCGAGTCATCGGCAGTAATCCTTGTAACAGCAGAATGCGGACCATAGTACCGGCACAGCGCTCGGAACTCGATCCATCACCGCACCGGTCCACGGCCATTGACGCTTACTTAAGTAGGAATATTTGGGGCACTGAGGAGCACCGGCACCCCTGCCGGGAGCCCTTTGGTGGAAATAAAGCGGACCGAAGGGAGCCATTCCTCCAAACACCTCCCCGCAGGGGGTGCCGGTGCGGACCAAAGGCAAGCGCGCTCAGGCCGGTTTTTCTGTGAGCTGGTCCGCGATCGGCAGTGCGCGTATACGCTTGCCGGTCGCCGCGTAGATGGCATTGGTCAGGGCGGGTGCAAGCGGCGGTACCGGCGGCTCGCCGAGGCCAGCCGGCTGGTCGCTGCCCTGCACGATATGCACGTCGATCACACGCGGGGACTGGTCGATGCGCATCAGGCGGTACTGGTGGAAATTGGTCTCCCGATGCCGCCCGCCGTCGATCGTCACCTCTTCCCCCAATGCAGTGCTGAGCGCATCGCAGGCGCCGCCCTCCATCTGGGCGCGGATGCCGTTTGGATTGACGGCCAGGCCACAGTCGACGGCTCCGGTAAGCCGCAACACCCGCAGCCCGCCATCCGGGCCAACCCGCACGTGCGCTACCCACGCGACGTAGCCGCCGAACGTAAAATGCCCGGCAATGCCGAGGCCTTCGCCTTGCGGCAGTGTACCGCCCCAGCCGGCCTTGTCGGCTGCCACCTTGAGCACCTCGGCAAGTCGCCCGGGGTTCCATGTTGGGCCGCCGTGGTTCGAATACGGCAGTTCGCGTGCATCGCCGAGCAGCGCCAGACGATACTCGAGCGGGTCGCGGCCACTTTCAACAGCAAGTTCGTCGATGAAACTTTGCACGGTAAAGGCATTCGCCGTGTGTGCCGGCGCGCGCCACGAGCCGCGCCATGCGCCGGAATTCATCTCGAGGTATTCGTAACGGAGGTGATCGACCAGGGCCGCAGGCGGGTCGTCGGTGTAGACTTCGGCCTCCCATGCTGTGGCGTCCTCGCGCCGATAATACTTCGACGGGCTTGCGACGCGGTGCCGCCACGCTTTGATCTCGCCATCTTCGCCCAGTCCGGCGCAGAGCTCGTGCCAGCCGCCGGGCCGCAGGAAGTCGTGCGCCATGTCGTCTTCCCGCGTCCAGGTCACCTTGACCGGGACGCCTGCGGCCTTGGAGACGAGTACCGCCTCGGCCGCGTAATCTGATGTCAGCCTGCGCCCGAAGCCGCCGCCGAGGCGCGTCATGCGGATGTCGATGGCCATGCGATCGAAGCCGGTCAGGCCGGCGATCAGTCTGGATGCAGCGGAAGGCATTTGCATCGGCCCGATGACCGTGCAGCCATCATCACGCACGTCGGCGTAGCAGTTCTGCGGCTCCATCGTCGCATGGTGCACATAGGGAAGGCGGTACCGCCGCGTGACGACGGTTGCAGCATCGTCAAGCGCGGCTTCGAGATTACCGTCGTTGCGGACGACGAGACCCGCACCCGCATCATCGAGCGCTGTCTGGCAATCGTCATCAAAGCCAGAGGTCGTCTCACCGCGAAACGGACCTTCGTCCCAACGCATCTTTAATGCATCCCTTCCCCGTATGGCAGCCCAGGTCGAGTCGGCGATAACGGCAACGCCGGGCGCCATCGTCGAGTACGGTTTGCCGGCGCCCGGGCCGCTCATCGTGACGACATCGAGCACGCCGGGTACCTTGCGCGCGTCGGTGTCGTCAAACCCGGCCAGCTCGCCATCGAAATACGGGCAGCGCGCGATGACGGCATGCCGCATGCCGGGCATCCGCACATCGATGCCGTAAGCAGTTGTGCCATCAACGACTTCCTGAACCTTGCGTGCAACGACCTCCTTGCCGATCAGCCGGAATTCAGATGGCGATTTTAGCGGCGGAACCACACTGGCCGGTTCGAGTGCGGCTGCATCCTGACCCAGTTCCGCGTACGGTACGCTGCGTCCGCCGGCGCGGTGAATGACCTTGCCCGGCTCCGTCTCGAGCGCATCGGGTGCCACGTTCCATCGTGCAGCGGCAGCGCGCAGCATAAGCTGCCTTGCGCGCGCACCGAATTCCCGCAAGGGTTGGTAAAGATCGACAACGCTCGTGCTGCCACCTGCGCCCTGCGGTACATATTTCCACGCCATGTTGCCCTCGGCATCGCGCGTCAACATCAGCGGCAGCTGCTCGACAGATACCTTCGCCCAGTCGGCATCGAACTCCTCGGCAACCAGCATGCTCATCGTCGTGTACATCCCCTGGCCCATGTCCGGCTGCGATACTCCGATGATCGTTTTTCCATCGGGCTCTATCGTCAGGAATGCGTTCAGCCGGGCGCTGTCTTTCGCCGTCGTGATGCGCGGCAGGCTTGCGCCGATCATCAGGCCGCCGGTTGCGGTCAGGGTTGCCTTGAGAAACTGGCGTCTGGAGAGTGCTGAAATGTCCATGTCAGGCCTCCTGACGCAGGTAGGCGGCGGCCCTGTGTATCGCCTTGCGAATGCGAACATAAGTGCCGCAACGGCAGATGTTCGTATGTTCGCGGTCGATGTCGTCGTCGGTTGGATTTGGCGTTGCCGATAACATGCTGGCGACAGCCATGATCTGGCCCGCCTGGCAATAGCCGCATTGCGGCACGTCTTCCTCGATCCAGGCGCGCTGCACCGCATGGCTCGCATTCGGCGACAGCCCTTCGATTGTCGTAATCACCCGGCCGTCGACGGCATTCATCGGTGTAATGCAGGAGCGCGCCGCGCGCCCGTCAATATGGACGGTGCAGGCACCACAGTTGCCGATACCGCAGCCGAACTTGCTGCCGGTCAGACCATAGTTGTCACGCAACGCCCAGAGCAGTGGCTGCTTCGGATCGCCATCGTATTGTTCTGTCGTGCCGTTGAGTTTGAATTTCACGCCGTCCCCCGCTCGCGATTTGTCGCACTGACAACTATCGACTGCTTGCGGCGGGCAGAGTTCGCACTAAGCGCAGTGCCTGGTGCGCCGTATGCCGGATGCGTCAGCCAGGACCCTGTCGTCGGTCGAGCGGCAAGAAACGCCGGCCTGCACATTCGACCACGTCCTCGGGCCTTCATGGTAGAACTTCACGCTGGTGTTATTCCGAAACGTTATAACCCGGGGCTGGCACCAGGGGCCCTGAACCTGCTGTTCTGTCAGTACGCCCCGATGCCGCATGGCAAATTCATCGTGTTCGTCACCAAGGACGAACCCGGCATGCTCGCGGCCCATTCGGCGGATAGTTCCGGACCAAAAATGATGGCATCCTGTTCCTCCTGTAAACCGCCAGGGACGGAGATCACCCCATGACGATTCCACGATGCACAGAACTTCTCGATCTGGCCGGCAAGGTGGTGCTTGTCACCGGCGCGAGCCAGGGCATCGGCGCCGCGATTGCACGCCGCTTCGGCGAGGCTGGCGCACAGGTGGTTGTGCACTTCCGTGGCAACAGGGAATCGGCGGAGCGTATTGCGCGTGCCATCGAGTCCGACGGCGGTAAAGCCATGGCCATGCGTGCCGAGCTGGCTGATCCGGATGACGTCGAAGCGCTGCTCGCGCGGATCCAGCGCGAACTCGGCGGCATTGATATCGTTGTTAACAATGCCGGCACTTTTCCACCAAAGCCGCTACTGGACATCTCGCCTGACGAGTGGCGCGACATGCATCGCGCGAATCTCGACACGACGTTCTACTGTACGCAGTTCGCCGGCCGACAGATGAAGCAGGCCGGCGGCGGCGCGATAGTCAACATTGCCTCGATTGGCGCCATCAGCCCCGGCCCGGACCACAGTCATTACAACAGCGCCAAAGCCGCGGTCGTTATGTTTACGCGGTCTGCGGCGCAGGAACTGGGCCCGTTTAACATTCGAGTCAATGCCGTGTCACCCGGCGTAATCGGCCGCCCGGGCATCGAGGGTCAGTGGCCTGAGGGCGTGGCGCGTTGGCAGGCTCGTGCACCGCTCAAACGGCTCGGACAGCCTGAGGACGTTGCGGATGCATGCCTGTTCCTGGCGTCGCCGGCGTCTCGCTGGATATCCGGTCACAACCTTGTTGTCGACGGCGGCGTCATGGCCGCGAGTATCTACTGATAGCCCCTGGCCTGAAGGTTGAACAGGTGTGCGTATCGTCCATTCAACGCCAGCAGCCCTTGATGATCACCCTGTTCGACAATCCGGCCTTGCTGGATAACGACGATATGGTCAGCCGCCCGGACCGTCGAGAACCGGTGCGAAATCAGTATTGTCATTTTTGTCTTGCTTTGTGAACGGAAATGTTCGAACACTTCCGCTTCAGAGGCGGCGTCCATGGCGGCGGTCGGTTCATCCAGCACCAGGATATCGGCGTCGCTGCGCATGAACGCGCGTGACAACGCGATCTTCTGCCACTGTCCCCCCGAGAGTTCGCGTCCGTCCTTGAACCAGCGGCCCAGTTGGGTGTTGTAGCCGTCCGGCATCGTATCGATGAACGGCGCTGCCATGCCGGTTTTTGCGGCGGCTCGCCAGCGATCCTCGTCGTCAATGTGACGTACGTCGCCTGCACCAATGTTTTCGCCGACCGAAAACTGGTAGCGCCCGAAATCCTGGAAGATTACGCCGATGCGTTGCCTTAACGCCTCGACACTCCAGTCGCGAAGATCGAGTCCATCCAGCAGTATCCGGCCGCCTGTTGGTTCGTACAGTCGCGTCAGCAGTTTGATCAAGGTGGTTTTGCCAGACCCGTTCTCGCCAACGAGGGCCAGGCTTTCGCCGGGGCGTATTTGCAGGCTGATGTCAGTCAACGCCGGTAAAGTACTGCCCGGATAGCTGAACGACACGTTGTCGAACTCGAGTCCCCGTGATGGATCCGGCCCACTCGTTGCATCACCATCCCGCGCCAGTACCGGCTGCCCCAGGTATTCATACAGGTTGGACAGGTATAGATTGTCTTCGTACATGCCGCTTATGGCAGTCAGGCTGGCCGCAACCGCCGACTGCCCTTGACGGAACAGCATCAGGTACATTGTCATCGCGCCCAGCGAAATCTCGCCATTAATCGTCGCGACGACAATCCAGACGTAAGCACCATAGAACGCCGCCGTCGACAGCAGGCCGAGAACGAAGCCCCAGCTGTCGCGCCGCAGTGTCAGTCGCCGGTCCTCGACGAACAGCTTGTCGAATATGTCCCGGTACCGGTTAAGGAGCCGAGGGCCGAGCTGGAAGAGTTTGACCTCCTTGACGCTGTCTTCGCGCGCGATGACTGTCTCCAGGTACATCTGCATGCGGGTCTCGGGAGAGCGCCAGCGGAAAAGGCGAAATG
>CAZLNH010000226.1:0-3956 GCA_964560775.1 uncultured Woeseiaceae bacterium
TGTCGCTCGCTCATTTCTATGGCATGCGCTATGCGGACGTTGCCGGTAACCCTGATAACCGGAGTGACATGGAGCTGATCAACTATCTCGGCAGCGAGACTCCCGTCGAGGAACGATTGCAGGTTTTCCAGGACACCATCGCCATGCTCGATGGGGATTTCGGCACCTGGAACACGCCGTGGGGCGAGATCAACCGCTTCCAGCGGCTGAAGGGCGCGATCGACCTGCCCTTCGATGACGAGCAACCCAGTTTTCCTGTCGGCCTGGCGTCTGGGCGCTGGGGAGCGCTCGCCGCTTACGGCGCGAGGCGCACCGACAGTACGAAGCGAATCTACGGCTATCGCGGCAACAGCTTTGTCGCTGTCGTCGAATTCGGCGACAAGGTCCGGGCAAAATCCCTGCTTGCCGGCGGGCAAAGCAACGATCCGTCGTCACCGCATTTCGACGATCAGGCAGAGATGTACGTTGACGCGGAATTCAAGGACGTCGCTTATTATAGGGACGACGTCGAACGCCGCGCAGTGAGAACCTACAAACCCGGCCAATAGTCCACGCGGGCTACCAGCCATAATTGTTGTTGTAGGGCAGCGGTGCCCTGCTTGTGCGGACACTGATGCCGAACAGCCACCGGCTCGCGGCATCGTCGGTGATACGGGCACCAGTGTCATCAAAAAAGCTGTGCCTGGTGCGCGATTCGTAACCCGTCGTAACGGCGAGGATCAGGCCCCGGGTGAATCGCCAGCTCCACGTCAGATCGGTGCGCACCGCCCGCACCTGATAGTCGAATTCGGCAGCCAGTTCATCACTGACAACGTGCCATTGATGGCCCGACGGGTAGATACGCCACGCCAGCGAATGCGCTGGCGACAGGTCGTAGTCGAGCGACGAATCAGGGAATGCAAGTCGCAGCCTGACATCCGGCGTCGGCGCCAGCTCGACACCCGCCACGGGGTAAATGCGCGGCCGGCCCCATGCCCGGTCATAAGCCAGCCCGAACAGCCAGCCTGGCGAACCGGACGCCGGGCGCCGGGCCTCAAAAGCCGCGGTTACGATCACATCGTCACCGGACCACCGGCCGAACGGATCCTGAAACACGTTGGATGACGTCGATATGCCGGGTGCGACATGTGCATCGAACCGCCAGCCGTATGCTGCTGCCTGCACCCGCATCGGAACTTGCAGCCGGTGCAGGTCGCGGTTGCGTCCGTCGATACCGGTGTACTCGTACCGCGTATACCCATAGTCAAGACCGATATCGAAGGTAAATTCGCGCAACCGCAGGCGTCCAAATCCGACGGCAAGGCGCTGCTCGTCCACCGCGACCGTCGCAATCCCGCCTGGCACCGGCATCGGCGCCTCCGACATCCGGGTGATCTGTACAGACGCGTACGGCGGCCGCGCATTATCGGCTGGCATTGCCGACCCGGTACTGAATAACATTGCCGGCACAATGAGAAACAGGTTTAGGCGAGCTATAGTCAAGGTGTAATCCACAGGTTTAAATTGTAGACCACAGGCAGTGTGCAGACACGGACCATGGGGGTACGTTACTGGTATCATGGCGCGAGTTTGCGACGCATGCCCTGTCGGCCGTTCGTCGCCGCACCGGAGATACAGCAACGTCCATGAACCTGACTGCCAACGAAGCCCGTGTCATCGGCTGCCTGATTGAAAAATCCATCGTCACGCCCGACCAGTATCCGCTGACACTGAATGCGCTGACGACCGCCTGCAACCAGAAGTCGGCTCGCAATCCGGTCATGTCATTGCAAAAAGGAGAAGTGCAGCGGACAGCACGGACCCTGGAAGCGAAAAACCTGCTGCAGGTTGAGGAGAATTTCAGAACCGGTGTCGAAAAATACAAGCAGCGATTTTGCAATACGCGTTTCAGCGACCTGAATTTCGATCCCGCGCAACTGGCGATCGTGTGCCTGTTGTTGCTGCGGGGTCCGCAGACGCCCGGTGAACTGAAAGCACACAGCGGGCGTCTTCACACATTTCCGGACCATGCCGCCGTCGTCGCGGCACTGTCTGGCCTCGCCGATCGTGAAACCGAACCGCTGGTTGTGCAGCTGCCGCGTACACCGGGCCGCAAGGATGCCGAATACATGCACCTGTTCTCCGGTCCGGTGGATGCTGCGGCATATGCTGACCGGCAGCGGAACGACGTCGCCGGCAATGCGCCGGATCGCGTCACGGTGGCAGAACTCACGCGCCGCGTCGGCGATCTGGAGGCGGAAGTGTCCGCACTTAAGACAGTGCTGGATCAATTGCGCTGACCCGGATATCCGACCCAGGTTGCCCCGATGAGTGACAAGCAGCGGTCTGGCGCGAGCCCGCACGTAGCGACAACGCGCTGTACTGACGGCTTCCCGCTTCAGGTTGCCGCATTTGAACCGGTCCGCGCGAACGGCCAGCTGGTATTGCTGGCGGCAGCCGCCGGCGTGCCCGGACGGTTCTATCACCCTTACGCCGCATGGCTTGCCAGGCATGGCTATACGGCTATCGCCTGGGACTGGCGCGGCATGGGTGACAACCGGCCAGAGAGCCTGAGAGGCTTCGAGGCAACGATGACGGATTGGGCGACGCTGGACTTTCCGGCCGTCATCGACTGGGCGTACGAGCGCTACGGCATGCCGATGACAGGTATCGGTCACAGCTTTGGCGGCCAGGCGTTCGGCCTTGCGGACCGCAATGAGCGCTTCTCGCGCCTTGTCCTGCTGGCCGCCGGCACAGGCTATCTCGGCCTGCTCCCTGGTGCGCGACGCTATCTTTACTGGAGCGTAATTTCCGCGCTCTCGGGACTCACCCGGCTGTACGGTTACCTGCCCGGGGAATCACTCGGACTTGGGGCGGATGTCCCGAAAGGAGTTGCCCTGGAGTGGTTTCGCTGGTGCCGCCGGCCGGAATATCTCGGCAACTGGGAAGGCCATCGCCGCTTCACAATTCCGGTGCAGTCGATCGGCTTCAGTGACGACCACTTCGCGCCGCCGGACGCGAGGCAGTGGCTACTCGATCAATACAGCCGCGCGGACACCGGCTTCAGGACCGTGACACCGCAAGAGGCCGGCCTCGAGGCGATAGGCCATCTCGATTTCTTTCGACGGCGCCATGAGGAATCGCTGTGGCCACTGACCTTGCCGCTGCTGGAATCGAAATCGCTGAACTGACGGTATGGATGTCCGGGCTAGAACCGAATCAGCGTCGCATTGCCAACGTGAGCGAATCGTCCGGGCGTGCACGTCAGCAATATGATCTGGCAATCACGGCCGGCGGCGGCGATGGCCGCACCCATTGATTCGAGCCGTTCCGGATCTGAAAAGCCGAGAGCATCGTCGATGATAAGCGGTACCCCGCCCTGCTTCGCGACGATCTGCGCCGCCGCGAGGCGCATCAGGATGCCGAGTTGCTCCTGAGTCCCGATACTGAGACTGTTGAAATCCAGAGTTTGACCGTCGCGAGTCTCAGACCGGATGGTCCAGGTCTCATCAATGTCAACTTCAAAGTCGGCCCCGAATACAATACCGCCAAGACGTCCAAGCGCCTCCTTCAATGGCTCGACATAAAGCTCGCGAGCCGCGTCGCGGTGTTTGTTGATCGTCTCCCAAAGCAGCTGCACCGCCGCCGCCTTGCGTTCTGTCGCCTCATGCTGCCGACGGGCTTCTTCCAGTGTCCGTTCGGCCGCTTCGAGCGTTTCATAGCGCCCGTCCGCGCGGGTTTGCTGCAAGCGATCTGCCAGTACGGCAAGCTGTTGCTGCTGCGCCGCGAGATCTCTCTCGGCACGTTCGCGGGCCCCCCTGGCATTCTGAAGCTGCAACTCCAGGGCATCGGGCGCGGAGGATTCCAACTGCTCCCGCAAATCCTTGAGCCTTATCACGGCTTGCTGCGCGCTGTCTTCGGCGCGCTCGGCACGCCGCGATACATCTTCATCGGGCACATCCGTTCGGGCGCGCTGC
>CAZLNH010000227.1:0-2642 GCA_964560775.1 uncultured Woeseiaceae bacterium
GCGTTCCGCATCCGGGTTGGCGGGGCCGGGGACCGTGCCGCTGTGGTAGATGATGGCCGTGTCGGCCGATGTCTCAACGGCCTGCGCAATAGGGAACGTCGAATTATTGGGTAACGGGTATCGCGTGATATCGCCGGCAGACGCACAGGCGCCTGCGAACAGCAAAGATACCGCCACTAGTATTGGTTTCATAGTCTCGTCTCTCATGGGTTGCTCAGTGTGGAAATATAACGCGCAACGTCCCTGATTGCCTCTTCGTCCGGCAATAGTCCTGCTGCCGCCCTCATTTGCTGTCCGTAGGTGTCATCGGCGTGGTTACCGCGGATGCCCGCCTTGAACTTGGTCAACTGACTGACGACGTACCAGTCATTCAGGCCGGCCAGTGTCGGGCTGAAAAGGGTTTCGTTCCCTTCACCCTTTACGCCATGACAAGCAATGCAACTGCCATACAGAGTTTTGCCACGTTCCGGGTTCCCGTCGATGGTTACTTCCGGCAGCGGCGAGTCGACCGCATCTACGTACTGCGCGGCCCCGGCAATCCCGGCGTCTGTCAAAATGGCCGCCATAGGACGCATCTCGTGCCCGCCGGCATCATCGTCGTGCACGCCTCTCCAGCCCTTTTTGAAGCTTTGCAGCTGCCGCTCAACGTACCATGCCGGCAGGTCACTGAGCCGCGGCGCGGCAATGACCCGGTTGCCGCCAACCTGCACGCCATGGCAAACGGTGCAGTAGACAAATTTGTCATCGGGAATAACGGGCTGGTCAGCGGCAATGGCCGGCAGTGCGAACAGTATGACCGACAGGGCCGACAAGTACCGTATACGCGACAACAGAATCATCGCTTGACCTCCGCCGTAGTTGCTTCGGCGCGCACACGCCTGTCCAGATCCTCGATCGCATTCAGCGCCGATGCGTAAGCGCCTTCCTGCCAGCTGGAGTGGTAGCTGATCTGGTCCCCGATCATGTAATGATTGCCATCCGGCTTTTGCAGCAGCTTGAGGTACTGGTCCTCGTCCTCGGGGGCGAACCGGTTACCGCAGCCCATCATGTGGTTCATCCGACCCCAGGGAACGCTTATGCCATTTTCGACGTAGTCGCTGTAGCCAGGGTGGACTTTGTTGCCTTGCTCGGCTGCAAAGCGTAGCCGCTCCTCGGGATGCATGCGTTCGAACTTGTTGGAATCCTCAGGCCCGAACGTATACGCGCCGAGGACGACGCCTTTCTGCTGATGAATGCCGTGCGAGGGATACCAGATCTCATTGATTTCCTGGTTGGTAAACGAAATACCACCATAAATCCCTTCCCGCTCCCAGAATCGTTCCGCCATCTGGAAGCCAATCTTGAAGAAGTTCCTCTGCAGCATCGTTGCCAGGCCGCGCGCATACTCCGGTGAAAAATTGTTCGGGATGCCGTTGATGAAGTGCGACGGGATGCTGTTGAAGCAATAGTCCGCACTGACTTTTCTGCGGCGTCCGTCGTGATTGTAGACGACGTCAACTCCACCTGACTTCAGCTGAATCGATTGTACCTGCGCGTTCAGGATGATCGGACTGCGAATATTGCGGACGAAGGCCCTGATGATATTGTCCATGCCGCCCTTCGGCGTGAGCAATGGTGCTGCCCAGAATTCAGCCTCATTGAAGTGCATGCCATAACGCCAGAACCTGCTTTTCAGTATTTCCGACAAATCCAGCGTGCCCTTGAGCTTTCCATGCTTCAGAAAGCCGCCCGACTCAAAACCGGCGCGCTCTGTGCCCTTGTAAAGAGCATTGTCGTCCAGGTCGCCGTATGCTTTTACGAACTGGAGCAGTCGCTCTTTGTCTTCGTCTGTCAGCGGCGTTTCGAATATATTTTTGTCGACCGCTTTGTGCAGCAGTTCCGACATGAAGCCGCGGGCGTCGGACGTGTACTGACGAATTCGCACCGGCTTGCCGTTAAAAGCATTGTCATCCTGCGTCCACGCGAGGCGATTGTCGTTTGCCATGATCTCCAGTTCGACGCCCAGCTTCTTGCAGTAATGCAGTGCCCGATGATGGTGTCCGGGGATTCGTGCCGCGCCGCCATTGAAGTACAAATGTGGCTGATCGTCGAAATTGCAGACCTGGTTGTAGCCCATCTCGTCCACGACATCGCCGTGCCGGAAGGTGATGATTCGCCCGCCGATGCGGCGCGAGGCTTCGACAATCGTGCAGTCGTAGCCGGCACGTTCCAGTTCGTAGGCAACGGTCAGGCCCGCAACGCCTGCGCCAAGGATCACGACTTTCCTGCTTTTGCGCCCGACTTGCATCAGGTCGAGTTGCGGAGCCGGTCCTGTTTCGGGCAGCAACCCCAGGGCCAGACTGGTCTGGTAAATGGCGGTTGCGCCGCCGGCAGCGCCGACCAGATTCAGGAAATGCCGGCGTGTTAGTGGTCCATTCATATCAGGTGCTTTTCATGATGAGTCAAAATGTAGCGCAGTGGAGGGCCGGGCCTGTATATCTCACTGGTCTTCTCTCCCGTAACGGACTTCACTGAGCAGGAACAGGTCCGTCAGCAACGCGCGAAGGTGTATTGAGGCATTCAGGTTATCGATTAGTTCCGAGCTGATTTTATCCTGCTCGAGTACCAGGGAAATGGCGGCGAGAGATTTGCGGGCGTCATCG
>CAZLNH010000228.1:0-8675 GCA_964560775.1 uncultured Woeseiaceae bacterium
GCGCGCTGGATCCGCGCGGCGTCAGCCGCCAGGCGGCGCTGAACCTGATCGAAGGCGCGATCCGGGGCGTGCAGGCGCGCTAATCCGGCACACCAGGCGTTCGTGCATGATCGGACTCGTCGTCGTGTACTGGACGTGCACCTTGCGCTCCGGCTCGAGTCGCTGCTTGATCGCAAAGGCTGCCAGCGCGGCCTCGTGGAAACCGCACAGGATCAGTTTCTTCTTGCCCGGATATTGATTGATGTCACCAACGGCATAGATACCGGGCGTTGATGTCTGGAACGACTCGGTATCGACATTGATCGTCTTGCGGTTGATGTCGAGGCCCCAGTTGGCGATGGGCCCGAGCTTTGGCGCAAGGCCGAAAAACACGAGCATATGCTCCGCCGGAACACCGATCGCATCACCCGCCTTTGGTTGCACCGTGACCGACGACAGGTGCCCGTTCGTGTGTTCAAGCGAGGAGACCTTCGCATTTTCGATCAGGTCAATCCGGCCTGAACTAACGAGCTCGCGCATGCGCGTAACCGAGGCCGGCATCGCGCGAAATTCATCGCGCCTGTGGACCAGCGTAATGTGCTCCGCGGTATCCACCAGCGCCAGCACCCAGTCCAGCGCCGAATCGCCGCCGCCCGCGATGACGACTTCGCGGCCGGCAAACTGCTGCGGATGCTGCACGCGGTAGTGGAGCGTTTTGCCTTCGCAGTCATCGGCACCGGACGCGCGCAACTGGCGTGGCTGGAACGAGCCGACGCCGCCGGCAATGACGACGGCTTTCGCGGCGAACAACTGTCCCTTGCCGGTACGAACCCTGAATGTGCCATCGTCCTGCGGCGACACCTCCGTGACTTCGTCGCCCAGGTGCATGCCACAGTTGAATGGCTCGATCTGCTTCAGTAGATTCTGCGTCAACTCCTCCCCGGTGCAGACGGGAATCGCCGGGATGTCATAGATCGGCTTGTCGGGGTACAGCTCGCTGCACTGGCCGCCGGGCCGCGGTATCGAGTCGATGACCTCGGCCTTCAGGCCCAGCAGGCCCAGCTCAAACACCTGGAACAGCCCGCAGGGACCCGCTCCCACAATTACGACATCCGTCTTTATCACACCCGGCTCCGTTGCAGTGCCGCGACCCGCGGCACTTTTCACAAGGGCGGCATAGTACCATCGCGACGCGCCGGCCCGGAGCCGGTACCCGTCCTGCCAGGAGCCGGTGAGGCAGCAGGACGGCGGGAGCAGTCTCCGTGCGCTCCCCGCGGGCGCTTACTGTTCGACGGTCTTCGTCGCCGGATTCGAGTAGTCGCTCTCGACGCCGTCCGCATTGACAGCGGTACTGACGAATTCGTACGTGCCGGGCACGAGATTCTCGACGACATAGGTCGTCAGGCCCGGCTGGTCGATCTTGACCGAATTGGGGTAGCTGCCTGGCGACGTGCCCCAGTAGATCCGGTAACCGGCAAGGTCCGTTAGCGGAGTGCCGTCGGTGTTCTGTGTCGGCGGTGTCCAGCTCAGCGTCGCGGACCCGAGCGTAACGGCATCGACGGAAATCGTGAATGGACCGAGGGATGCCGAGTCCTCACCGTCACTGACCGTGATCGTGATGCCGCTGTAATTGCCGACGTCGCCATCGCCCGGCGTGCCGTAAAGATGCCCGCTGCCCTCGTTGAAGCTCGCCCATGATGGCAACGACTCGACGCTGAAAGTCAGCGAGTCGCCGTCACCGTCGCTGGCCTGCGGCGTGAAGGCATAGTCATTGTTGACCAGCACGGACGACGGCGGATTGCCTGAGATTTGCGGTGCGTTGTTAGATACTCCCTCGACCGATATCGAGAACGATGGCAGGGCATCGCTGTCCTGACCGTCCGAGACACTGATAACGATGCCACCGTGCATACCGACGTCTCCGCCGCCCGGTGTACCCTCCAGTTTCCCGGTTGCATTATCGAAACTTGCCCAGGACGGCCGGCCGCTGATGCTGAATACGAGAATATCGCTATCCGCGTCCAACGCGGTCGGTGTGAAGTTGTAAGCCGAACCGGCCACGACGCTGGTCGGCGGCGTACCGCCGATCTCGGGCGGCACGTTCGACACGCCGGTCAGGACCGTCAGCGTGAATGCAGGCAGGCTGTCGCTCGCGTCCCCGTCCGAAACCGAAATAACGACACCGGTGCTGCTGCCGACATCCGACTCAGACGGCGTACCCGTCAGCGCCCCGGTCAACGTATTGAACGACGCCCATGACGGACGGCCGGAAATCGAGAACTGCAGCGTGTCGCTATCCGCGTCATCCGCCTGTGGCACAAAGCTGTACGCCGAGCCTGCAGCAACGTTTAATCCCGGCTGGCCGCTGATCTCGGGCGGGCGATTCTCCTGCGGCACTGCACCGGTGCGGGCAACAGCATTGATGATCTCGAGTTCAGCGGCGGACGCTCCGGCAACGGCAAGAGCGATGTTGTCCAGCAGGCTACCGTCGTCAGCGAGAAGGACCGCCGTCACCTGGGCGGCCAACATACCGGGCTGAATCTGGCCGAGCTGGGCGAGCATTTCATCGAGCGTTGCCGACGACTGCCAGGCCGTGCCCGCGAGCACGCCTGCGATGGCAGCGTCGAGCATCGAGGCAGTTACCGGCAATTCATCCAGCGCCGGATCGGGCGTTCCGGCGTATACTTGTGCGATGGCCGCATTCATGCGTGCTGTCGCATCGGTGCCCTGCACCTCGAGCCTGTTCTGCATCGCTTCTATCATGACCTGCGCGACGACAAGATTGGCCACGGCGGCGATACGCGCATCGGCACGGGCCCCACCCCGTCCGTCCAGCACACCGTCCGTCAGGTCGGAACCAATGGCGATAACGACACCATTGCCCGACACGCTGCGGCCGACCGCGCCGAGTGCATCGCGCGTACGCCTGACTATTTCGCCGACTGCCTCGGATGCCTTGATAACTTCCGCGACATTGGATCCGTCTATAGGCGTGTCTAACGGCCCGGCGCTGGCGAAACCGTCCAGGCCGCTGCCAAGCGTGTCGGTAACGATACCGATTGCAACTGCAATATTTGCCGCCGTGGCACCACCCGACAGGTCGGCCGCCAGCTCCATGGCAAGCGTCGTGAACGGATTCAGGTTGGCGGTAGACTGCGCGTCCGGCGACAGTGCCGCACCGCGGAGTGTGAAGTCCGGCGCTGCCTGTGTTACGAGATCCATGCCACCGGTTGCCTCGAGGTAGAGCGGATAGTACGACCCAAGCGTCTTGACGGTTATCGCGAAGTTCGCCGTCGAGTCGCTGGTCGTCGAACCGAGGCTGCTGCCATCGTTCGCGCCTATGCGAATGTCGGCGTCAGTCACCGGCCCATCGCCGACACTGCCGCTCAGTTGATGGTTCCTGAGGATTTCACCGGATGAATCGTCGTCCGGCTCGTCGGTTTCCGAAGTTTGCTCTTCCATCAGACAACCGCTCAGCACGAATGCCGAGCTGATCGTGATCAGGAAGGCCCGAAGTGATGAATGAGTACTGTGAAGATTCACGTGTAGTCTCCTGCCGTGGTGGCAGGCAAACGTCACGGAAAGCAGAACGCGCAGATGGCGCCGAACGACTCGACACCACACCGGCAGGGAGCCAGGAAATGCTCGTTGCACGCAAGGTCGAAACCTGTGTGCACATAACGCCAACTGGCAACTCCGCTATCATAGGTTTGCACCCTTAGACCGGTGGCTTTGCGTCCCAACCTTTCGATTGGTTTGCCGTTTTTCAGTCAGTCAAATTCGAGTATCAGTAATACTGCGTCGAACGGTTTCAGGCTAGCAAATTGAAAACGAAAAGAAACCTGTCTCAAAATCGCGACGTAAGCATCCCGCGCCGGCGCCTGTAGGATGGTGGCTGCCGTTGCGTTGAGACATTATGGTGAGTAGATGCGGGTCCTCGGCAGACAGGCGTCACGCACGAGAGATTAAATAAAGTAAAGTGAATGACTTGCAGCACACCGGGAGAATTACATTCACGCCTTACTCGCCGTATTGACTCTATGCAAGTGACAGCAGAAAAGTTGCAGCCGCAACAGTGAAAACTGCCGCTTATCCATCGTATTTGCGCAAATGCGGCTGGAATGCGTTGCTGCCGGCACGCGCTCACCAGCCGTCGCTGCAAACTGACACGCATTGCGATGTCGTCATAGTCGGAGCCGGTTACACAGGAATCGCCGCGGCAAAGCGCTGGGCCGAGCTTTCGCCCGGCAGCGACATCGTGCTTGTCGATGCATCCGTACCGGAGGAAGGAAACCCGGGCCGCAATTCGGGTTTCCTGCTGGAGGTCGCGCTGGCCCATGATGCGGATCCCGGCGAAATGCAGCGGATGAAGGAGTGCAACGGACTGCTGGGTGAAACGATGCAGCAAGTTGTGACCGATGTTGCAGCGTCTGGAATTGACTGCGGACTGCGCCGCACCGGCACCTACCGGGCCGCGGCCGGTGACGAAGGTATTCGTGCGCTTGAGCAGTACCGGCAGTTTCTCGACGCGGCCGGTTTGCCGGCGACCGCGCTCGACCGGGACCAGCTGGAAAATCGTCTCGGCACGCGCTTCTACCGGCAGGGCCTCTATTCACCAAACTGCTATCTCGCACAGCCCGCCGCACTGGTTCGTGCGATGTTGAACCGACTGCCGTCCAGCGTTCGGCGATTCGAGCACACACCGGCAACGTCTTTGCAACGAACTGACAATCACTGGCAACTGGCAACGCCTGGCGGCCGCATTACCACCCGTCATGTCGTGCTGGCCAACAATGCGTTTGCCAAGGGACTCGGAATCGGCGGGTCACGTGTCGTCGCGATGTATACCTATGCCGCGCTGACCGCACCCCTTGCGCCTGCCCTCCACGACAAACTGGGCTCGGAGCAGGAATGGGGGTTGCTTCCCGCGCACCGGCTCGGCAGCACGTTACGGCGCACGGCTGATGGCCGGCTGCTCGTCCGCTCTCTCTATGGTTATGAGAGGGAATCGGGGGATAAAGCTGTCGAGTCAGCACTCCGGTCATCTCTGCAACGGCGCTTTCCCCAGCTTGGCGATTTACGATTTGAATCGCTGTGGTCCGGCGCCACGGGTTTCACGATGAATGGTGCGCCTGTGTGGGGCGAACACTGCCCCGGTCTGTTTGTATCCGTGGGCTGCAACGGCGGTGGCATTGTCAAGGGCACGCTGTTCGGCCGGCTGCTTGCCGATCTCGCGCACGGAAAGGATGTGCCGGATGTCCATGCACTGTTCGGCCGGGCGTGCTGGATGCCGCCGGAGCCGTTCCGGAGCCTGGGCTTTCAGCTGATGTCGCGCCTCGAACGAAGGCGCGCGGCGACCGAAGTCTGAGCCTGCAACGGTACCTGAGAAGTGTAAGCCTGCAATGTATCGTGTACTGTCGCCGCAACACCGTCATCGCGAGCCCGAAGGGCCCACCGTCATCGCGAGCCCGAAGGGCCCACCGTCATCGCGAGCCCGAAGGGCCCACCGTCATCGCGAGCCCGAAGGGCGTGGCGATCTTGCGAAAACCGGCACCGCGCCGCCAGGACGAGGTCGCCACGTCGCTTCGCTCCTCGCGATGACGGTGGATAAATAATAGTTAATAAAGGGGGAACGGGTGGAAGAAGTGGTTTCCGTTGGCGCTTGGTCGCTGTTGCCAGCCACTGTTGCGATCGTCCTCGCGTTCGTTACGCGCAACACCGTGTTCTCGCTCGCCGTGGCCTGTTTCGTCGGTGTGCTGATTGCAGGTGAAGGGCTGCTCGGCTTTCCAAATCTGCTGAAAGACGCACTGGGAACCACGAGCTTTTCCTGGATCTTCCTGCTGGAGCTGTTCATCGGCGTATCGATCGCGTTTTTCCAGCGGACCGGAGCGATCCGCAACTTCAGCGCATGGGTTGAAAGCCGCAACATGACCCGCCCGCGGGTACAGCTCGTCTCGTGGGTCATGGGTATGTTCGTCTTCTTCAGCGACTATTTCAGCCCGTTGTTTGTTGGCTCGACGATGCGGGCATTGTCCGACCGTTTTCGCATTTCAAGGGAAAAACTCGCCTACATTGCCGACTCCACATCGGCACCGGTCAGCGTCATCGTTCCGGTCACCGGCTGGGCCGTCTTCATCGCCGGATTGCTGATAGGGATGGGTCCAATTGCCGATCCGGCAGTGGCGATGCAGGTCTTTATCTACGCGATTCCGTACAACGTTTATGCATTGCTGGCCGTTGCCATGGTAGGCCTGATCGCCGCCCGGATCGTGCCGGACTTCGGGCCGATGAAACGCGCCGAGGAACGCGCGATGTCGACCGGCAAGGTCCTGCGCGACGGCGCGGAACCGCTGATGGGCGAGGAACTGACCGATATCCAGCCTTATGAAGGCGTGCGCACCAGCCTGTTCTGGAATTTCCTGGTGCCGGTTGTGATTGTCATTGGTGTCGCGGTCGGCTCGTTCGTCATGACGCGCTCCGCGCTGACGATGGAGGCATTCCTGCTGTCGGCGGTTGTTGCCGGCGTCATCATGCGCATCCAGGGCATACCGTTCTCCGACATCATGCAAACGGCAACAGCCGGCATCAAGGGCGTGATGCCGGCCATTATCATCCTGGCGTTTGCCTACGCACTCAACGAACTTTCCGCGACGCTGAACACAGCAGAGTATATCGTTGCACAGACTGAAGGATGGCTGACGCCGGCGCTGTTGCCGACGCTGACGTTCCTGATTGCAGGCACGATCGCGTTCTCGACCGGCACGTCGTGGGGCACGTTTGCCATCATGATGCCCATCGCCGTGCCGCTGGCTTTTACGTTCAGCGGCAATGCCATAGAACCGGTGGTTTACGCCACCGTTGCAGCCATCGCAGGCGGCGGCGTCTTCGGCGATCACTGTTCGCCCTTGTCGGACACGTCGATACTAGCCTCGACCGGCGCGGCCTCGGACCATATCGATCACATCAAGACACAGATGCCATATGCCCTGGTCGTAGGCGTTATCAGTGTCGCCGTCTACCTGCTGATAGGCACGACGATCTGAGCCCTATCGGAGCCAGAGGAGCACCGGTAACCCCTGCCCGGGTCCTTTGGGGGAAATAAAGCGGACCGCAGGGAGCCATTCCCCCAAAGGGACCCCCGGCAGGGGTTACCTGTGCGGACTTAAAGTTGGGATCCTTATACGGAAAACAGATCCCGGTCCTCGTCGACACTGTGGTCCGTCAACAATGACACGATGACGAGCAACGGCAGGCCGACCACCCACCCCATGTAGGACGCAGCAAAACCCATAGGCTCGCCAGCCAGCGACCACGCCACTGCCGAGGTACCACCACCCACCATGCTCCAGAATGCACCTTTCGCCGTTGTGCCACGCCAGAACAGCAGGCCGAGCATCGGGAAGAATATGCCGGCGGCACCGAACGTATAGGCGTACAGAATCAAGTCCAGTACGTTCGGCACGAGATACGCCATCGCGATGGCAAGGACGCCGAGCACGAGCGTTGCGACTCTCGCAACCTGCACGAGCCGCTCTTCGCTTGCATCCGGGTTGATCTGTTTGCGGTAGACATCGTTGGTGAATATGGCTACCGGTCCGATCAGTGCCGAGTCGGCGGACGACATCACGGCCGCGATGTAGGCAGCGATGACGACGCCGGCCAGACCGGCAGGCAACAGGTGCATGATGATTGACGGTGTCGCCAGCTCGGCATCGACAAGATCGGGCAGCAGCATGCGCGCCAGCATGCCGATCAGCGTGCTGCCGATCGCAAACAGCGGCCACTCGATCGGTACGCCGGTCAGCAGAAAGGCGCGCCGCGCCGTCTTCTCATCGCGCGCGGCAACGATACGCTGCATCGCGGCGATAGAGATAAACCAGACCGGGAAGATGGCGAAAAACCAGCCCAGCGCCTGCTTCCAGCCGACGGCATCGAGCCTGACCATCGACGCGGTCGCGGGCGACGCGGTGAAGTGCTCGACCATTCCGTCCCAGCCGCCCACCTTGTACATACCGATCGGCACTGCGATGAAAATTATGCCAATCATCAGGACGAACATCTGGAACACATCGGTGTAAATGACGGCCTTGAGGCCGCCCATCGCGGTATAAGCCAGGATGACTGCGCCAGACAGGACCACTGCGAATGTCAGGTTGAGATCGAGTGTCACCTGCAGCAGCTTGCCGCCGGCAATAATCTGTCCGCCAACGAACGTGAACCAGGCTAGGCCAATGACCAGGGCGGCAAGCAGGCCGGTACGCCGGTCAAAACGGGCCTCGAACAGGTCACCGGTCGTAAGGCCGCGAACCTTGTCGGCCCAGCGCTTGACGCGCGGCACCATCAGGAACGAGACCATGACGACGCTCAAACCGGAAATGGCAATGAGCCAGGATCCGGAGATGCCGAGCGTAAAGCCCAGTCCGCCCATCGCAATACTGAAGCCGCCGCCCAGGTCCGTCGCCGCGGTCGTCGACGTGGATTGCACGAGGTTCATGTTCCGGTCAGCGGCGAGAAACGATTCGCTCTCACCCTCGCCGCGTCCGTCGCGCGCAACGCGGATACCGATCCAGATCAGGATTGCGAAATAGATGGCTATCGCGGCCAGGTCAAGCAGGTGTAGTGAGCCCATGATCTCTTCTGTTTATGATTGCAAAATGTCCTGTCGTCGCGAGGAGCGCAGCGGGGTGGTTTTGGCG
>CAZLNH010000229.1:0-2481 GCA_964560775.1 uncultured Woeseiaceae bacterium
GGTCAGCTCCGGCGGCTCGAATACGCGCATCAGCAGCAGCGCGCCGGCGACGAACAGCGGCAACAATGCGAGCAGGATAAATTTCGGATCGTCGGACACCAGCGTGCCCAGCGCCACCAGCAGCGGACCGAGAAAGTGCGCGAGTTTCGTCAACGTGTTGTAGAAGCCAAAAAACTCGCCGGACTGATCGGCAGGTATCAATGCCGCGTACAGTGACCGGCTCATGCCCTGGACGCCGCCCTGCACCGAGCCGATGATGATGGCCATGATGTAAAACTCGCGCACCTCGGACAGGAATGCCGCCCAGCACGCTACGCCGATGTATACGGCAAGCCCGAGAAACAGAGCGCGCTTCGGGCCGATCCGGTGGCCAAGATATCCGTATGCAAGTGTCGCCGGGAAGCCGGCGAAATTGGTGATCAGAATCGCGCTGACCAGGTCTGTTGTGCTGAATCCGAGACGCTGGCCGAAATTTACCGCCATAACTATGACTGTAAAAACGCCGCCAATGTAGAAAAAATAAGCGGTCAGAAACAGCACGACATTGCGGTAACGGCGAATCTTCCTGAAGGTTTCGAGCAACGCTCGATATGCCGCTTTAACCCGGCCGCGCGATACGGCAAGTGTAGACGGCTGCTCGCGAACGAAAAACATCAGCGGCAGCACGAACAGCACCCACCAAACACCGGCCGATGCAAAAACAAAGGATGTGACGGCGGTAGCGTCCTCGAATCCGAACGTTGCCGGTGCGCGCAGCATTACTACGTGCATCGTCAACAACAGCGCGCTGCCGAAATAGCCCAGCGAGAACCCGAGCGTTGAAATCAGGCTGTAGTAGCGAGGCCTGCTGACGTCAACGAGCAGCGAGTCATAAAAAACATTGCCGCTGTAGTAACTGATCGATGCGAACATGAACAGTACCAGCGCTGCAGACCAGCCCCCCTCGCCGACCAGGCTTAGCGCGGCCGTGCATGCAGCACCAGCGCAAACAAAGAGCAGCAGGAATCGCTTGCGGTAGCCACCGGTATCCGACAGTGCTCCAAGTAGCGGTGCAAGAAGAAATACTGCGAGACTTGCCGCCGCGTTGACGCCGGCGAGCCGCGCGGTGACGGTTGCGTCCGCTTCACCGCCGCTCCAGTAGCTGCCGAGCACCAGCGGGAATAGCACGGCGAGCACACTGAGTGCAAACGCTGAGTTGCCGACGTCGTACAGCGCCCACGAAATGGACTGTCGGTCGAGAAAAGTCAGGCGATCCCGCATGGACATGTTTATCGCGCCCGTCCGCTCAATTGGCCCCTGAATTGTAAACGTACAAGCATTCTGCTCGCGTTAACGAAACACGCTGGAATCAGAATTCACGTGTTTCGCAAAAACGAATGTCCGGCCACCGCTCCTCGATAAGGCTCAAGTTTACCCGGGTGGGGGCAATGTAGACGAGACTGCCGCTGTGATCCAGCGCCAGGTTGTCATGCGCCTTGCGCTCGAACTCCGCCAGCATTTTTTCATCATCGCATTCGACCCAGCGCGCCGTTGACACGGAGATCGGCTCGAACTGGCAAGCGACCTTGTATTCATCCTGCAATCGATGCGCGACAACATCGAATTGCAGGGGGCCGACAGCACCGAGGATCAGGTCGTTGTTCCGCATCGGCTTGTACAGCTGGGTAGCACCCTCTTCGCAAAGCTGTGACAACCCCTTTTGCAACGCCTTGAGCCGCAGCGGATCCTTCAGCACTGCACGTTTGAATATCTCCGGCGCAAAATTCGGGATCCCGGCAAACTTGATGACCTCACCTTCGGAGAAACTGTCGCCGATATTGATCGTGCCGTGATTGTGAAGGCCGATAATGTCACCGGCGTATGCCGTTTCGGCATGCTGCCGATCCGCCGCCATGAAGGTAATTGCATCTGCGATTCGCATTTCCTTCCCGCTCCGAACATGCAGCAACCGCATGCCCTTGCTGAATTCGCCCGAACAGATACGCATGAACGCGATGCGGTCGCGGTGCCCGGGATCCATGTTCGCCTGAATCTTGAAAACGAACCCCGTCAGCTGCTCCTCACCTGCCTCGACGATGCGTCGCTCGGTTCTCTGGTTCCGCGGCGGCGGCGCGTGTTCGACAAACTCGTCCAGCAACTCGCGGACACCGAAGTTTGAGATCGCGGAGCCGAAAAACACCGGCGTCTGTTTCGCGGCAAGGTAATCATCGATGCACAATGCCGCGCTTGCGCCCTTGACCAGTTCGATTTCATCGCGCAGCGCCTGCGCGTCATAACCCAGCAGTTCGTCGGTCTTCGCCGAATCGAGCCCGTCGATCGACTCAATTTTTGATGCCTTCTCCCGTCCGTCCGCCGTGTACAGGTAGATGCGATCCTGCAACAGGTGATAAACGCCCTTCAGCCGCCGGCCCATGCCGATGGGCCACGTGACCGGCGCGCATTCAATACCGAGTACGGATTCGATTTCGTCCAGCAGCTCGA
>CAZLNH010000230.1:0-5130 GCA_964560775.1 uncultured Woeseiaceae bacterium
TGAATCCACAGCTTTCACGACGGCGTTTTATCAAGGCAGTCATCGCATCGAGCGCCGCTGCGGCGAGTAATGCCGGCGTTCAGTCGGTCATGGCACAGGACCGGCAGGCGGGAACCGTCGAACGCCTGATGTCATTGAACATTAATGGACGTACGCGTCGCGTCGATGTACTGCCCCAGGAAACCCTGGCGTACACTCTGCGTTACAAGCTCGGCCTGACCGGCACCAAGATCGGTTGCAATCGGGGCGAGTGCGGCGCGTGCACCGTGTTAGTCAACGACATCAGCAACTACTCATGCTCGACGCTCACTCACAGCGTACGTGGCGGACAAGTGCTGACTGTCGAAGGATTGCAACGGCCTGACGGGACGCTCCACCCTGTACAACAGGCGTTCATCGATGAATTGAGCCCGCAATGCGGATTCTGCACACCGGGGCAGATCATGTCAGCGGTCGCGCTGCTCAGGGAGAACCCGCACCCTACACGTAAAGAGGCACAGCAGGCAATGGCCGGCAATCTCTGCCGTTGCGGTGCATACGACAATTACCTGAACGGTGTCATGCGCGCCGCGGAGCGTAGCTGATGAGCAATTACAAGCATATCGGCAAGGATTTCACGCCGCCTGACCTGCTTGGCAAAGTGACCGGCAAGGCCAGGTATGCCGAGGACTTTCGCGCTGACGGCATGGTCTATGCGCGGCTCTATACTAGCCCGATGGCCAACGGCCGTGTTACCCATATCGATACCTCAGCACTCGACGGCATGACCGGGGTTATCGGTGTCATCACGGCCGATGACGTGCCGACCGTCGAGGCGCCGAATGCGGCCATACTGACCAACCGGCCGACCTTTATTGGCGATCCGATCCTCGCTGTCGCCGCCGACGACGAAAAAACGGCGGAAGACGCGCTCGCTCGCATCAAGGTGACTATTGAACCGCTGCCGTTCGCTGTCGACCCGCTGGACAGCCTGGTCTCCGGCGGCCCGAATGCCCGAGAGGAAGGCAATGTCTATGCGCGATCCAGTGAAGGCTCGGGATTCCGGACGATCAAGTGGACGCCGGAACAGATTGCGGAATTCCGTGCCGGCAAGGAGCCCACCGGCGAGTTTGCGCACGAGTGGAGTTATGGCGACCTGGCCAGGGGATTCGCCGACGCGGCGGTAATCATCGAGGAACCGTTTGTGACGACGGGCTATGCGCACATGAGCATGGAACCGCGCACCGCGATGGCCTACTGGCAAAACGGCACCTGTTTCGTCTACGGCTCCGCGCAGAGCCAGAGTTTCTGGATGCCCGGTCTCGCGCGCCTGCTCGAAGTCGAACAGAAAGATGTCGTACTGATCAGCGAATACACCGGCGGCGGCTTTGGCTCGAAGATCGGTGCGTATCCGCTTGCCGCACTGCCCGGCTGGTTTTCACGGAAGATCGGCCGGCCGGTGCAGTTGCGCATCACTCGCGAACAGGAATATTACATCGGCTCCGCGCGCGTCGGATTCCAGGGCTGGATCAAGCTGGGCTTCGCGGCCAATGGCCGTATAACGGCGGCGGATGTTTTTATCGTCGAGGATATCGGCCCGAACGCGACGGGCGGCGACGGCTCATCCGCGGGCGGTGCCGTGTCGCTCGTATACGACCCGGAGGCGATGCGCTTCCGCGGCGTGCCGGTCATGACCAACACGACACCGCGCGGCGCACAGCGCGGCCCGGGGCAGAACCAGATCGCCGCCATCATGGCACCGATGATGGACAAGGCCGCGCGCGAGCTGAACATGGACCGGGTGGAAATACGCAAGGTCAACGCAACCAGCAATGACACAACAGTCTATGAAGACCAGGAACCGGTAACCAGCGCCTACATGAATGAAGCGCTGGACATGGGCGCGAAGATGTTCGGCTGGGAAACCAAGCGCAACAAGCCACCGCGTCGCGGCAGCAAGGTACGTGGTATCGGTGTCGGCCAGGGTTATCACTCAGCGGGTGCGACCGGCTATGACGGCCTGTTGCGCATTACACCGGACGGCCGGATACACCTGCACAGCGGCGTCGGCAACCTTGGCACCTACTCTTACGCGTCGACCACGCGTGCCGCGGCTGAAGTGCTGAAGTGCGACTGGGAAGACTGTGTCATACACCGCGGCTCAACCGAAGAAAACCTGCCGTGGAGTTCGTACCAGGCCGGCAGCAATACCTCCTTTACGCACCAGCGCGCAAATTACGTCGCCGCGCTCGATGCCGTCGACAAGCTGAAGCAGATTGCCGCGCAATCGTTCGGTGGCGACGCGGATGACTACGACATTGACGGCAAGCGCGTATTTCACGTGGAGGACGCGTCGCGCTCGATGAGCTACGCCGAAGCGGCCACGCAGGCCGTAGCCCTTGGCGGCGCGTACAGCGGCCAGACCTGGCCCGAGGATATACACGAGGTCACGCAGCGCGCGGTGCAGAACCTGGCCGGCAGCGGACTGATCGGCGTCGCGAAGGACAAGCTGCCGCAGTCCGGCGTCATCCCGGGGCTTGCCGTTGCCTTCGCCGAGATCGAGCTGGATCTCGAAACCGGCAAGTACGAGATACTGGATTATGTCGGTATCGCGGAATGCGGCACCGTCGTGCATCCGCAAGGCCTCGCGGCGCAAATGGCCGGCGGCGCGGTCTGGGGCATGGGCATGGCCTGCCTCGAACGCCATGTCTACGATCCGCACAACGGCCTGCCCGCCAACGTCGGCTTCCACCAATGCGGGATACCGACCTATCTCGATACGCCGCTCAATGTCCGGACCGGTGCGGTCGACCTGCCTGACCCGCAGAGTCCGTTCGGCGCACGCGGTATCGGCGAACCGGCGATGGGTTGTTCGGTGGCGGCGCTCACATCGGCCATTGCCGATGCGCTGGACGGGCATATTTTCAATCGCACGCCGGTCAGCCGGGACATGATCGTCAACCACGTCGCGGGACGCGGGCAGTCATTCCAGACGCTGCAGACCAACAATTTCTGAGGTAGCTATGGCTTCTTTCGATGTCATGCCGGACACACAGCTCTACCAGCCGGTGGAGCTTGGCGACGCGCTGGAACTGGCGGCACGGCACGGCGAGCGTGGCTGGCTGCTGGGCGGCGGGCAGGATACCTACGGTTGGCTCAAGGATCGCGCGAAAAACCCGCAGGCGATGATCGATCTCAACGGTATCGCGGCGCTGAAGGGCATACGCGAGACCGCCGGCGGTATCGAGATTGGCGCGGCTACAACGCTGCGTGACGTCATCCGCAACCCGATGATCCGCGAAAACTTCCGTTTGCTGAGCGACGCCGCATCGCGCGTCGCCAGCCCGCAGATTCGCAACGTCGGCACCGTCGGCGGCAATCTCGCACAGGACGCACGTTGCTGGTACTACCGTCGTGGCCTGTCCTGCTACCGGGCCGGCGGCAATATCTGCTATGCAGATGGCCCGGACGCCATGAACCGGGAACACTGCCTGTTTGAGGCCAGCCGCTGCGTCGCGGTCAGCCCGTCCGATACGGCAACGGCCATGGTGGCACTCGAAGCTTCGATGGTGGCTGCGAGCCTCGATGGCGAACGCGTAATCCCGGCGGACAAATTTTTTGTCGGTCCGGACACGCACATCACCCGCATGACATCGCTTGAACCGGACGAAATCCTGACTGCTGTTCGCATACCTGCCAAGTGGTCCGGCAAGCGATTCTATTTCGAAAAGGTCGCCGATCGTGACGTTTGGGATTTCGCGCTCGTCAGTATTGCGGTTGCGATGGAACTCGACGGCGATACCGTCGGCGAGGCCCGTTTCGTTTGCGGAGGCGTGGCGGCAACTCCTTACAGGCTGCGCGATGTCGAGCGTGCAGCGCGCGGCAAGACGTTGTCTGAGGATTCCGGTAACGAACTGGCGGCCCTTGCAACGCGCGGTGCGAAGCCACTCAAGTACAATCATTTCAAGTTGCCGCTGATGGAAAATCTCGTGCGGCGCGCGATGCGGGGTTGATTGCATGGATATTGCAGAATTCAAGCGCGATGTCTGGGGCAGGGAAGTATTGCTGGGCGTTTCGTGGGACCTGCTGTGGGTTATCCTGATCGCTGCTTTTCTGTTTGTTGCCATTCATGCATTGATCAAGGCGGCTGCAAAGCGCCGGCAATCGCCAACTTCGGATGGTCCCCGGGTAATGCGGCATGATGCACTGGATCGCACATTTCACTGGGTAATGGCCGTCACGGTCGTTGTACTGCTCATTACCGGCATCCTGCCGATCATTGGCATCAACTTCGCGTGGCTGACGATACACTGGATTGCCGGGCTGGTGTTTACCGCGGTCATCCTGTTTCACATCATTCGCTCGTTGTTCCGGAAAAGCCTTAAATCAATGTGGATCAGCCTTCGCGACCTGCGAGAGCCGTTCGATGCCGAGCAGAAGCCGGGGAAATACTCGCTGGCACAGAAAGGCATGCACACCGGTGTCACAGTGCTTACTCTCGTGGTTATCGTTAGCGGCCTGGTTCTTTTCGCCGTGATCGATACGCCATGGTGGGATCGGAGCAATGCCCTGTCCGAGGCCGCGCTTGGCTGGATGTTTTTCCTGCATGGCCTGTCGACAGTGCTGCTGGTCGGTATGATCGCGCTGCACATTTACTTCGGCGTGCGCCCGGAGAAACTCTTTTACCTTCGCTCCATGATCAAAGGCTGGATTTCGAAGGATGAACTCGTGGCCAATCATGATCCTGAACAGTGGAAACCCCGCGAATCGTCCTGATCTGCTCCTGACCCGCAATAAATCAATGTCGCACACCACACTGCACGACCAGATCGATGTAGTCGAATCCGGCTATGAATTCCTGTTAGCCTACGCAGCGCAGGGGCGGGACGACGACCGTACCGGATCCGGCACATCGGAGGTGCGCACCGTACTCAGTGGCATGGCGGACGCCGCCCGATCGATCCGTGCCGCGTTGCAAAATGACGACCATGAGTTCTCGGCCGTTGTCACCGATGACGCCCGCAAATCTCTCGCCGCCATTTCCCTGGTACTCGAGCAGGATAAAATCAGCTCGGAACTAATCGATAACCTGAATGCCTCAATACACCTTCGCGCGTTGCTGACGGACCTGTTCCTGCTCAGTGAAGTCCG
>CAZLNH010000231.1:0-5102 GCA_964560775.1 uncultured Woeseiaceae bacterium
AGTTTCCGCCATCGACAAGATTTCACGAGGGTTAATGGGTGACGTTGAGTCTGTTGGTGGTGGAGTTTCGGAGCGAAGAATCGACTATGGCCCTGGGTACAGGGTCTATTTCGGGTCCGAAAACGATGGTCGTACCACCACCGCCGTAATTTTGCTTTGTGGCGGAACCAAGAAACGACAAAACGCTGATATCGCCCAAGCTAAAGAGTTTTGGAAAGACTACAAGTCTCGCAAGCGTCGAGGAGAAGTGTGATGGCGTTGACACGCGATTTTAAGGAAACTGTTCGCGCACGGGCACAAAATGACCCGTCTTTTCGACTTGCTCTAATTGAAGAATCCATTGAATCGCTATTGAAAGGCGATCTTGATAGTGGGAGAAGTATTCTAAGCAATTACATCAATGCAACCATTGGATATCAAACGCTTGCGGAGCGTACTGGGCGAAGTGCGAAAAGCCTGATGAGAATGCTTGGCCCGACTGGTAATCCTACCGCGACCAACCTTTTTGAAATTATTGATACGGTAAAGAAACAGGAGCACATCGAATTTGATATTCGCGTACGCCGCGCCTAAGGCAAACCCGTTGTGGCCCAATCCCTTGCGGGAATTTTGCGTGACTTGGTTGTGCATTGTCGTGCAACGTACCGATCATGCAACGAGCATCCCGCGACATCTTCTTAGTTAAAACAATAGATTAGCTTACAATTTCAGCTTTCGTAATGCGTGGGTCGGAGGTTCGAGTCCTCTCTCCGGCACCAATAACTCAACGACTTGCGACGTATCGTGCAGTCCGAATCAAGGTCGCAGAATCGCTGGACGCAGAAGCGATGAACGGCTCGGTCTACACGAGTCTCGGGGTGCTGTGCTGCAAGGTTCCTGGCGGCTTCATCGGCTTCGGTGACCGGGACCTCGCGCGCCACTATCTGAAGAAGGCTTTAAACACGAACCCCGACGGCATTGATCCAAACTATTTCTGCGGCGAATTCCTGTTCGAAGAAGAGCAGTACGCAGAAGCTCGCGAGGCATCGCTGCATGCGCTGGAAGCAAAGCCGCGCAGCGAGCGACCTTTGGCCGACAGCAGTCAGTATTGTCGCCGTACCTGTTGCGGTTCCCGGCGATTCGCGCCAGACTATGTCCGGAATTGAGGCCCGATTGCCGAACTGTTTATGCGCCTGCCCACTCGCCAACTGAGTTTCGCGCTGCTGGTCGTCCTTACACTGGGACTGGTTGCTGTAAGCGTGCACGGGGCCACCCACACGTCCAGCGACTTCCAGACGTGTGAATACTGTTCGGGCCACGCCAATCCGGCGCACGGCATCCCCGTATCGAGGCCGTTCGTGCTGCCGCCCGCGACATCACCCGTTGCCCGGATCGAAGCAGTCGAGATAGCCGTTTCCCCGCCATTCTTTCCGCACCGTCAGCGAGCCCCGCCCTACGTCGCGTAGTTGTATCCGGTAACCGCGCGGCGCCTTCCCGGTGTCGCGCACATCAGTCCGTTTTACAAGGAGGCGATGCCATGCGTATCGACCCTGTCAGGAGCGCGGTGACGGTATGCGCGCTACTCTGGACCGGCGCCGCGTTGGCGCAGGACAACGACATCGGATCCCTGCGCAATGCGATCGAGGAATTGCGCTCGGAATACGAAAATCGCATCAGTGAGCTGGAGCGCCGCCTCGCAGTGGCTGAGCAAAATGCGCGCCAGGCAAATGCCGCCGCACAGCAATCAGCGGCCGCCTCGCCTGCCTCCGGATCCGGCCAAGCGGCGTTTAATCCGTCGATCGGTGTCATATTCAGTGGCACGGCGTGGGATTTCAGCAATGCCGCTGAAGACAATCCGGTTGCCGGCTTCCCATTCGGGGGAGAAGCAGGCCCGATTGACCAGGGTCTTGCACTCGGGGAGACCGAGATCGACATCAGTGCCAACGTGGACGACAAGTTCACTGCATGGCTGACGCTGCCGGTCGCGCTGGAAGACGGCGAGGTCAAGGTGGAACTCGAGGAGGCCTGGATAGAGACCACAGCTTTGCCCGCCGGTTTGTCGGCGCGCTTTGGCCGATTCTTCTCGGGCATCGGATACCTCAACGAAAAACACCTGCACTCGTGGGATTTCGCGGACCAACCGTTGCCCTACCAGGCGTTTTTGGGCAGCCAATACATCGACGACGGGGTGCAATTGCGCTGGATTGCACCGACGCCACTGTATGTCGAGCTTGGCTCGGAAATCATGCGCGGCGGCGCGTATCCTGCCGCCGGCGCCGACAATTCCGGTGTCGGCAGTTACAGCCTGTTTGCCAACATCGGCGGTGACGTCGGCACCGAAAACAGCTGGCTTGCTGGCATATCTCATCTTGAAGCGTCCGCTGCCGATCGGCCGTCCGGACCGGAGGACGACCCGGCGATATTCTCGGGGGATGCGGCCGTGACCGCAGCTCATTTTGTCTGGAAGTGGGCAGCGGACGGCAACTGGCGGCAAAAGAACCTGGTTCTGCAATCCGAATTGTTGTGGAAGAATGACGACGGCGAATACGCGCTCCCAGCCGGACCGACGCAGCCCTTCGACAACGAGCAGTTCGGCTGGTATCTGCAGGCGGTCTATCAACCATTTCCGCGCTGGCGCTTCGGCGCTCGCGTCGACGGACTGTCGTCTGACGATCCCGGGCCCCTCTTCGACGCAACGTTGCTTGAGCCGCTGGCTGGAGACCCACGACGATACAGTGTGATGATGGACTGGTCCAACAGCGAGTTCAGCCGCTTGCGCTTGCAGTATACGCGCGATATGGCAAGCCTGGACGAAGGTTACCAGTGGGGAGTCCAGTATATTCACAGCATCGGCGCGCACGGCGCGCATTCGTTCTAGGCGGGGGAGCGTCATCGTGAACAGAATCGCGACTTTACTGCTGCTGGTCATAGTCCCGCCCTGCGCGATGGCCGACTTGCGCATCTTCGCGTGCGAGCCCGAATGGGCCGCCCTGGCCGAGGAACTCGGAGGAGCGCACGTAGAAACGTCGAGCGCGACCACGGCACACCAGGATCCGCATTACATTCAGGCGCGACCGAGCCTGATCGCCAGCGTTCGGCGTGCCGACCTCGTGGTTTGCAGTGGCGCACAGCTCGAGATCGGCTGGCTGCCGGCACTCCTGCAGAAAGCGAATAACCGCAACGTCATGCCCGGTACTTCCGGGTACCTGGAGGCCAGCAGTTTCGTCGTCCGCCTCGAGGCGACCGGCAACGTCGATCGTGCCCAGGGTGACATTCACCCACAGGGAAATCCGCACATACAGACGAACCCGCACAACATAGGAATTATCGGGCGTGCACTGGGCGAACGTATGGCGGATCTCGACCCTGACAACGCCGTAGCGTACCGGGCGAAACTCGATGAATTCCTCGAGAAATGGACGGCGGCTATCGAGCGCTGGGAGGCCAGGGCCGCCCCGCTCCGCGGCCGTCGCGTCATCACGCATCACAAGTCGTGGGTTTATCTCGAACGCTGGCTGGCTCTCGAGGAGGTGGCCAATCTCGAGCCTGTCCCGGGTTTGCCGCCGACGGTATCCCATCTCAGCCAGCTCGTTGCCGAATTCGAGGATGGCGGCGCGGACTTCATTGTGCGTTCGACCTACCAGGACGACCGCTCCTCTCGCTGGCTGTCCCAACGTACCGGTATCCCCGCGATCATGCTGCCTCTGACCGTCGGGGGGTCCGACGAGGCACGGGATCTCTACGCACTATTCGACGATATTCTCGATCGACTGCTCGGGGCCCTGGAACAATGACCGGCTTTATCGACTGGACGATTGTCGGCCCGGCCCTCGTGGCCGGGCTGATCATTCTCACGACGCACGTTCCGCTCGGCCAGGAAGTGCTGAAGCGTGGAATCATTTTCATCGATCTCGCTATCGCCCAGGTCGCGGGACTGGGTGTCATCGCGGCACACAGCATGGACTGGGACCCCAACGGGCTCGAGGTCGAGGTGGCGGCGGTCGGCGCGGCACTGCTGGCTGCGCTCAGCCTCAACTGGACCGAAAAGCATTTGCCGAATATCCAGGAGGCATTGATCGGCAGCCTGTTTATCCTGGCCGCGACCGGCGGAATCCTTCTTCTCGCGGGTAATCCGCACGGCAGCGAGCACCTGAAAGAGCTGCTTGTCGGGCAGATTCTCTGGTCGACCTGGGGCTCGTTGGTGCCAGTCGCACTGCTCTACGCCGGAGTCCTGGCGGTCTGGTTCGGATTCCGCGATCGACTCGGACGTCTCGGCTTCTACATGACGTTCGCCGTCGTCGTAACCGCTTCCGTCCAGATCGTCGGCATCTACCTCGTTTTTGCAAGCCTGATAATCCCGGCTCTCGCCACGTCGCAGGTACGGCGCGGCAACCGTCTCGTCATCGGCTATACAATCGGCGCTCTATCGTACTTCGTCGGCATTGTATTGTCGGCAACACTTGACCTGCCGACCGGGGCGATCATAGTCTGGTCGATGGCCGCAATAGCGATTCTCGCAGGCCTGACGTTGTCACGCCGCCCCCGGATTGAGTCTCACTGAGAATGCTCGCCGACGACCACGATATCGCTGTCATCGCCATCAACAACCTTGAGATAGTCGGCGTATAGAACATTGCCATCACGCTTGCCGGACACGAGTACATCGCGTCCGCCAAGAGCCGGGGCAGCGAGTTCCGAGAAACCAATTAACCGCGTTCCGTTACTGAACTCGAGTCTGTAAATTTCGCCTTCGAAGTCAGCCTTCAGCGTCACGCGGTTACGACGATCGCATTGTCCACAATGCCGCATCTCGACCAAACCTCCGCTTGTGGCCACACTGCGACGGTCACACTGGTTCGGGCCGAATGACCGCTTAGCGCCTGGAAGCAGCCCGCCAGAAGAATTGCACTACAATTTCAGCAGTTGACCCAAAACAGTTACTGACTTCCATATAGTCAGGACAAGTCAGAGTCCCAGAAAATCGCATGGAAACGAGTAGCCGTGAGGACATAGAAATCGCGCTGAGTTTGTCTACTGGAGTGCTCAAAAAAACTGACGAAGCATTTCTAGTACTGTCAGACTCAGATCGAAATAGTTTGCCTGGTAGCTTTGCCGAGACAATC
>CAZLNH010000232.1:0-16014 GCA_964560775.1 uncultured Woeseiaceae bacterium
TTGACGGCACGCGAACCTGGCCGGCACCGATATTCAGTGTCTGCACCCGGTTATCCGGACGGTTCTCCTCGATGACAAACAGGCCCTGCAGGCCCATTTGCACATGCACGTGCGGTTGCACATGGCAATGATAGAACATGGTGCCGGCGTGCCGCGGCGTCAGCTCGTAGGTCCGCGCGCTACCGGGCATCACCGGCACTTCGCTGACGATCGGCACGCCGTCATTGCCCTCGCCGGTCACGTCGACGAACGAATGATCGGCACCGTGCAGATGCAGCGTATGCGGCATATAGTGCGTATTCTCGAGCGTAATATGCACCGTGTCGCCCTGTTCGATGCGTATCGCCGGCGACGGCAGCCGCAACGCATAACGCGCCTCATTCGACTCGAGGTTCTCGACAGCCATGCCAACCAGCTTCGGCGCGAACACCCAGAGGCCGGCTTCAACGCCCGGCGCGATGGGGTAGCGAGTCACGTTTCCGCGCTCGATCGGGGACGCGCCGTTGAGCTCGACGACTTCGAGCCGGATATGAATCTCATCGGGGTCGCCGTCGCCGTCGAGGTCGCGCCCCTTGACGATAGCATCGGGAGTCAGCCCGCTTTGCATCAGGGTGTCACTGCTGACATTGTTGGTGCCGCGCACCGCGGCTGCGACCAGGTAAGGGTTGTCGGCAGTGCAGGTTTTAACCGCCCCGATCATGACATCGTCGATTGTCTGCGCGTTGCGCCAGCCGGACGGGTCGGGCGGACATTTTTCCTCCGCCAGCAACGCGGCCGCCGGTTTTGATTCCGGCAACGGCCGGTAATCGGCTGCACCGAACCAGCGCGTCAGTGCCAGCCGCATTTCGTGGGGATACCACTGCGGCGGAAAGGCCAGCATGGCGACCAGCAATACCAACAGCCACGGCCCGTGACGTCTCAGGAACGTCATGCCGAACCTGCCCGATCGCCCCGTCCTATGCGCTTCATAACAAACAGGAACATCGCGGCCAACAGCAAGACACCGGCAAACGCAACATAGGCCCACGGAAACCGGCTCGCGCCGAGCGACAACGGGAACGCGGCAGTGTAAGTACTGTCGTTCGTCGGATGACCGGCTGTAACGACGCCGACGTACTCGCCCTCCGCGGCAAAATCATGTTCGATCATCAATGTGCCGTCCGCCCGGGTCACGGGTTCCTGATAATAGACCGTATGCGCGTCCAGTTCGCCGATTGCTTCAATGTCCTCGACCCGTACGAACTGTCCCTTGCCCGTGACGTCACGAATTACGCGAAAGTCGACCGGAACTTCCTTCAGGCTGCGATGCAGGTAATCAATGACAAATATCGTTTTACCGGCACCTGGCAGGTGTTCGCAGAACTCCTCGTTGCCGCGCGCATCCGGCTGGTAGGCAGTGAAATGTGCATCGTAGAAACCGATCGTCAGCACGCAGACGTCATTGCGCAGCACCAGACCGCCGGCCGCCATGACGCGCACGCCCTGGAGCAGTACCAGTGCAATCAACACGGACGACAAGGCGTATCGCAACAACAAGAGCGAGCCTCACGGAGAAACGAGCAATGATGCAGGAGCCCGCCTCCGCCGTTCAACCCACGGTAGCCTGGACCGTGGCGCGGCGGCTTGGCGGCATGACTTAAGCCCTTACCGGCTCGGCATCCGGCTCGATCTTGCTGATCGTCAGGCCCGTAAACCCGTAAAATATCGACACCAGCGGATTGATCAGGTTGAAAAACGCAAACGGCAGGTAGGCAATCGTCGCAACGCCCAGCGTCGACGCCATGAACGCACCGCAGGTATTCCACGGCACCAGCGGCGATGTCAGCGTGCCGGCATCCTCGACCACGCGCGACAGGTTCTTCGGAGCCAGGTTGCGGCGCTGGAACTCCGCCTTGAACATCTTGCCCGGCAGCACTATCGCAATGTACTGGTCCGCCGCCACAATATTGATACCGATACAACTGAGTACAACCGTCATGATCAGCGTACCGGTCGACTTGGCGGCCTTCAGCGACGACTCGATCAGCCGCTTCAGCATGCCGGCGTGTTCCAGTACCGCGCCAAATGCCAGGGCCGTAAGAATCAGCCATATCGTCACCAGCATGCTGCTCATGCCGCCACGCGACAGCAGATCGTCAACCTCGGCAACGCCGGTATTCGATGTGTAGCCGTCAGCCAGTGCAAGCCATACGCCCTTTGTCAAAGCGAGTGCGACCGGCAGCCCGGGCGAATCCGCGAACTCCAGCACGACGTCCGGCTGCAGGATGACTGCAAGAACACCGCCGAGCAGCGCGCCGAACAGTATCGTCGGCAGCGGCGGGACTTTCATGTAGGCCATAAGGAAAACCACAACGAGTGGTATCAGCGCGATCGGTGTGATGCTGAACGAACGGTCCAGCGTGGCCATCAATTCGCGAAGTGCGACCGTGTCCGATTGCAGGTCCTGTGACAACCCGATTCCGGTGAACAACAGGAGTGCCAGAACCATTGACGGCCCCGTTGTCCACATCATGTGCTGGATGTGCGTGAACAGATCCGTATCGACCACAGCCGGCGCAAGGTTGGTCGTGTCCGACAAGGGCGACATCTTGTCCCCGAAATACGCCCCCGATACCACGGCGCCTGCTGCAATGGCCGGTGACAGGCCCAATCCCATTGCAACGCCGATCAGCGCAACGCCCAGCGTGCCGGCAACCGTCCACGAGCTGCCGGTAGCAAGCGCCGCAATCGCGCAGATTACACAGGTCGCGGCGTAGAACCACTGTGGACTCAGCAGCTCCAGGCCGTAGTAAATCAGTGACGGTACGGTGCCGGCCATCAACCATGTGCCGATCAGGCCGCCGACGGACAACAGGATGAGAATCGCGCCCATCGCGGTGCTGATCCCATGGATCATCGCCTTCAGGACTTCGGCCCACAGGTGACCATTCTGCAATGCGACGATTGCCGCAATCGCCGCGCCCAACGTCAGGACTATCTGGTTTGGGCCGGCTGATGAGTCGGACCCGAACAGGTAGACCGACAAAGCGAGCATCAGTATCAGGGAGGCAACGGGAATCAATGCCTGCAGCATTGACGGCGCACGGGGTTCTGTCATGGATACCTTCGCATTATTGGAAATATTATGTTTATGGTTCGCACCTCACCACGGCAGCCGATCGCCGTTAGCGTGCCAGAAGCCGCCGCTCGAATCGAGATCGAGTTCATCCAGCCTCTCTATCAAACCCGCCGCTGCATCGCTTGCCGGCATGCCGTTGCCCCGCGTCATACCAGTTGCAACAAAGCCCGGATGCAACATGGCAACCGCTATGCCGCGACCTTTGAGATCGTGATGCAGGTTCATGCCGACCATGTTCGCGGCAGCTTTTGATGCACGATACCCGTAGTTGCCACCGGAGTCGTTGTCCGCAATCGATCCGACACGACTCGTCACTATACCGACGCGAGAACCCTTGCGAAGATTGCCGCCAAGCGCGCGCGTGACGAGCAGTGGGCCGATCGCATTGATGCGGTACTGATCGAGCATTTCCTCAGGATCGGCGCCGGCCATATCATCACCGCGCAGAATACCGGCATTGTTGACAAGAATATCAATGACGGTATCGCCCAGGTCGGCGGCGAGCCGCGCAATGCTGTCGGCGTCTGCCACGTCGATGCCGTCAACGATACGGACGTCGAGCGACGGCAATTCATCGCCGGCGCTTCGGCAGACCGCGATAACTGATGCATCGCGTTGCTTGTATTGCCGCGCCAGCTCAAGGCCGATGCCCCGATTGGCGCCCGTAATCAAAACTGTAGTCAATCCGCTCCTCCCTGTTATTCAATCGTTTTCGGCGGCTTCCGCATCATCATCGTCGACGGCACGCTTGATGCGTATCTGCTCGGCCCTGCGTCGCCCCGCTGACAGTACTTCAAGCCGGTGGCCGCGCCACAGAACGGCATCACCTTTGGCCGGTATACGGCCGAGCTCTTCGAGCAGCAGACCGCCGATACTCGCAAATTCAGGCTGCGGTCTCCATTCGATACCCAGTTTCGCACAAATGCGCCGCACATCGACGGTCGCATCCACAAGCAGGGACCCGTCGTCCTGCACCTGGATATCATCCAGCGGCTCGTCGCTTTCGTCGATGATTTCTCCGACGATCTCCTCGACCACGTCTTCCAGGGTCACGATACCCTCGACGCCCCCATATTCATCAACGACGATAGCCAGGTGCCGCCGTGACGCCTGGAACATGCGCAGCAGGAAATTGAGCGGCTTGCTTTCGGGCACGATCTGCGCCTCCGTAATCAGCGCATCCCAGTCGATATCGCCTTCGGGGTGTTCCTGCAGCCAGAACAGCAGCTCCTTCGCCATGACAATTCCGGACACGTCGTCCAGCTCGTGCGTATCGGTGAACGGATAGCGGCTGTAACGCAGCGTCTTGAGGTTCTCCACGACATCGTTGCGGGAATCTTCGCGCGACAGGAACGACACCTCCTGCCGCGGAATCATTACATTTGCCGCCGTCATCTGCCGCAGGCGCGTCGCGCCAAGTATCATGTCGGCGGTACCTGCGCCGACCAGGCCTTCGTTACGTCCGAGCGCGGCCAGCAGGCGAATTTCCTCAACAGAAGTGACCGGTTGCTCATTGCGGCCGCGCAAACGGCTGGAGATGTGCTCACTCATATATACGAGTGGCCGCAGCACGATCGTCAGTATCTGGATGCCGCGCGCAACAGGCACGGCGAGAATGCTCGAATAGGCGACCCCGAGTGTTTTCGGAATGATCTCGGTAAACAGCAGTACCGCCAGCGTGAATACGATCGTGAATATCCACAGCGTTGCCGAACCGAACACATCGACATAGCTGGCGCCAGCGACCGATGCACCTACGGTGTGCGCCGCCGTATTGAGAATCAGTATTGCCGCAATGGGTACGTCAATATTGCGCTTGAAGCGATTGAACAAGCGCCCCGCCGGCTTGCCCTGTTGCGTCAGCGACTCGACCTGTGCGTGATTGATCGACAGCAGTACCGACTCGAACATTGAGCATAAAAACGAAGCGACCAGAACCACGGCGACCGAAATAACGAAAAGCAGCATGAGTCCTCCCAGCGATTATTGGGGATGAGTAGTGCATGCTGGCCGGCCCGGGACCGGCCAGAGGGGCATCAATCGGGCTGAGTCAGCTCCAGCAGCCGGCCGCCGGAGCCGTCCTCGAGCAGCCACAGTGCGCCATCCGGACCCTGTGCAACGGCGCGGATACGGTTACCCATGGCAAACCGTTCGGCTTCGCGCGCATCGTTGCCGTCAAATTCGATACGGACCAGTGACCGGGACGACAGGCCGCTGATGAAGCCATCACCCGTCCAGTCGGGAAACCCGGTGCCGTCATAGATAACAAAGCCGGACGGAGAAATGACCGGCGTCCACCAGGCTTTCGGCGGTGTGAACTCCGGACGCGTATCGTGATCCGGAATGTTGGTGCCATTGTAGTGATCCCCGTTGGACACGATCGGGTAACCGTAGTTGTTGCCGCGCTCCACGAGATTCAGTTCATCTCCGCCGGCGGGCCCCATCTCATGGTTCCACAGCCGCCCTGCACTATCGAAGGCGATGCCCAGCGGATTCCGGTGCCCCAGTGACCAGATCTGTGCCGTAACACCGCCTTCGTTCGCAAACGGGTTGTCGGCCGGCACGCTGCCGTCGGCATTGAGCCGCAGGATTTTGCCAAGGTTGGACTGCATATCCTGAGCCGGGTCAAACTTTTGCCGGTCGCCGGATGACACGAACAGATGCCCGTCCGGGGAGAACAGCAGCCGGTGACCATAGTGACCGCGGCCGGTTACCTTTGGCACCTGGCGCCAGATGACGGCGACGTCCTCGAGACGGCCGCCATCCTCGCTGGCCACGAGGCGGGCGCGCGCGACAGCGGCGCCGCGCGTATCGTCATCACCGGGCTCGGCATAGCTCAGGTAAATGATCCCGTTTTCGTCGTAGTCCGGATGCAGGATCACATCACCGAGACCGCCCTGCCCGCCGTAATCGACTTCCGGCACATTGCCGACGGGACGTGATTTATCGCCATCCTGCGTGACAATCAGCAGCCGCCCTGCCTGTTCGGTAACGAGCAAGCGTCCGTCCGGCAAAAACGACATGGCCCACGGCCGATCGAAACTCGCTACGCTCCTGGTCGCGAAAGCAGTATGCGACTCGTCGTCGGCGGTGACGCAGCCAGACGCCAGCGCCAGTGAGGCCAGCACACTGATTCTCTTCATTATTCGGTTCCCTGGTACTGGCCCGGGTGCGAGGCATGTATCGTGCATGGAAATACGGCGGCTCTACCGTGGCGGCGAGCACCTAACTCTATCGAACGGACCCGGCCAATACCAGAATGCCGGGCAGGGCCCTGGCCGGGGGCGCGACGGCTGCGGCGGCCTTGCTGCTACCGCGCAGACACTTGGGGAATGGTGCGCGACAGGCCGGCCAGCAGCAGGCACTGCGTTACAACGGCGAGTGCGGCAATCCAGACCCAGCCAGTCTGCCCGGCAATGGCGAAGGCGGCGAGCGCGATCGCGCCATTGGTCAAAGCATACGGCAGCTGGGTTCGGAAATGTTCCAGCGGCGTCGTGCCGGCTCCCGTTGATGACAGCAGTGTTGTTTCCGAAACCGGCGACGAGTGATCGCCAAACAGCCCGCCGGACAACACCGCGCCGATAACCACGGGCATCAGTGCGCCTGTTGCAACCGCGGCCGGAACCGCGAGCGGCATCATGATGATGATCGTGCCCCACGACGATCCTGTAGCAAACGAGATCACCGCCGCGAGCAGGAAAACGAGCGCGGGCAGGAATCCGCCGCTGACCCCCTCTCTTGCCATCTCGGCGACATAGACGCCGGTGCCGAGCGCGGCACTGACATCGCCCAGTGCCCACGCCAGCACCAGTGTTGCGGCAATGGGCATCATGCCGCTGACGCCGTCGATGTATCGGCCGATGGCCGCGGCTGGCGACTGCAGGCGCTTGCCCAGCAGCAGTGCCAGCAGGGTCAGCGCTGCGAAGAAGTATGCCGCGGACAGTGCCGCGCGAAAATCCGTGCCGGCAACCTGCTGAAACGGAAAGCCGTATCGCGCCAGCACGCCGAACAGTGTTGCACCGAGCACCAGTAACGGCAGCCAGACCAGCATCGGGGTTGCGCGGCTGGCCGCGGTGTCGCCGGATCCAGCAGTGGAGACTTCAGGTTCGGGCTGCGCACGGCGCATCGGACCATAGTCAAAGTCGAGCCAGGCAAGGACCGGGACCATGGCGATTGCGAGCCATGCATAGACCTGGAACGGTATCGCTGCAACAAAGGCCGCCCACTCGTCTCCGCTGACGCCGTTGGCTGCATACGCATCGGCGATGACGCTCATGATGAAGACGCCCCAGCCGATAAAGGGGATCAGTATCGCTACCGGCGATGACGTCGAATCCAGGATGAACGCAAGCTTCTGGCGTGACAGCCGCAATTGATCCATCAGGGGCTGGAAGACCGGCCCGATGATCAGTGGCGTCCCGAGATCCGAAAAAAATATGGCAACGCCGCCGCCCCAGGCGGCCAGCTGCGCACGTAATCGTCCCGATACAAAACGCGCGGCACTGCGTGCGAAGGCTGCGCCGCCACCGGACGATTCAATCAGCTTTACGAATCCGCCGATGAATGCAAGCAGCACCAGCACGCTGGCGTTGTAGCTGTCGGCAACTTCCGGCACGAGGTGATCACGTACCAGCGATGGCACAAACATCAGCACGCCGGTTTCGCCGATCATCGCCACTCCGGCAACAACGCCGGTAAACAGGCCGACCAGCACATTGCGGGCCAGCAGTGCAACCACCAGTGTCGCGGCAACGGGCAGCAATGAAGCGATTCCGGGTTCCGGCATCGCCAGACTATACCGCGATGCGGCTGCCGCAACAGACATCGGGATCCTTTGCGAAAGACGGTGCATCGCGTTTCGCTGCGGCGGGCAGCGGCACCTGCGCCGCACAAAACTCTCCGCGTTCGGCAAACGGTTTCGCCGCAAACCTTTTATCCGGCTGGCAGTGCGATGTGTCCTGTGTAGAATCCGGCGCTCGTTCATTCGCATCTGCCAAGCCATCCGCACGATGCCAGCCCGGGGAGTTCCCATGTCGTTATCCAGTATGCGCAGCCTGTTGTTCGTCCTCGTCAGCACGTTGCTGCTGCTGCAATCCGCCGCGCAGGCAGCTGGCCGTGAACCGGTGCGCGGTGCGCATGGCGCCGTGGCGACATCGTCGGCGCACGCGACGGCAGTTGGTCTCGAGGTGCTGAAAGATGGCGGGAACGCGGTGGATGCCGCAATTGCCACGGCGTTCGCGATGGCCGTGACCTGGCCGACGGCCGGCAACATCGGCGGCGGCGGTTTCCTCGTGTATCACGGCGCGGACGGCGAAACGACAACGTTCGACTTTCGTGAAAAGGCACCGCTGGCAGCCACCGAAACGATGTACCTCGATGAAGAAGGCAACGTTCGTGACAACACCAATCACGACAGCATCCTGGCCGTCGGCGTGCCGGGCACCGTTGCCGGCCTCGAACTTGCCCACCAGCGTTTCGGCAGCGTGCCGTGGCGCGGGTTGGTCGCACCGGCCATACGTCTTGCACGTAACGGCATACCGATCAGCTGGAACCTGCACGAGTCGTTCAAACGCCGCAAGGCAGACTGGGACCTGTACCCGAGCTCCGCGAAAATTTTCCTGAAAAAGGATGGGAGCTTTTACCAGCCGGGCGATACCTGGAAGCAGCCCGACCTGGCCAAAACCCTGCAGCGCATCCAGCGCGAAGGCGCGGATGGCTTTTACCACGGCCGGACAGCGGATCTCGTTGCCGATTTCATGGCCGCCAACGGCGGCATCATCACCCGCGATGACCTGGCGCGCTACGAAGCACAGGAGCGCGAGCCCATACGCGGCAGCTATCGCGGGCATGACATTATCAGCATGCCACCGCCCAGTTCGGGCGGTGTCGCGCTGGTCGAAATGCTCAATATTCTCGAGGGCTACAACCTCGGCGAGATCGGTCACAACTCGGCGCTCTACCTGCACCTGTTGACGGAATCAATGCGCCGCGCTTATGCAGACCGGGCCCACTATCTCGGCGACCCGGATTTTAACGAGGACATGCCCATCGAACGACTGACGTCCAAGGAACATGCGGAAAACCTGCGCGGCAGCATCAGCCTGGGCGAGGCATCCGTCAGCGACCCGGCGGAGTTTGCCGAGCGCTACGAGAGCGACCATACGACGCATTTTTCCATCGTCGACCGCGACGGCAACATGGTGTCCCTGACCTATACGCTGGAACAGGGTTATGGATCGAAGATTGTCGTCGATGGCGCGGGATTTTTGCTCAACAACGAAATGGGCGATTTCAATGCGCAGCCCGGTGTTACCGACATTGAGGGACGCATTGGCACCGAGGCGAACCGCATCCGGCCCGAACAACGCATGCTGTCCAGCATGACGCCGACGATTGTGGCGAAAGACGGCGTGCCGTTGTTTGCCACCGGCAGTCCTGGCGGCAAGACGATCATCAACACGTCAATGCAAACGATCCTCAATGTCATCGATCACGGCATGAACATCGGCGAAGCCCTGGAGGCCGGACGCATTCATCACCAGTGGCTGCCCGACCGCACGCTCATGGAGGAGCTGTCGTTCTCGCCGGATACCCGTCGCCTTTACGAGGGATACGGGCATACGGTGCGCGAGGTCGATGGCATAGGCACGGCCATGGCCGTGTATCGTGATCCCGAAACCGGCGTTGTCCAGGGCGCGGCCGACACGCGCGCAGCGGACGGCGCTGCAATGGCCTACTGAATACGCTGCAAATTACCGGGGCATTACTGCGTCGGCACCGACTTCAGGTAGACCGCAATGGCGAGCCGGTCCTCGCGGGTTAGGTGGCTCGTGCTGTCTTCGATAACGGGCCCCATCGATCCACCGGTGAAATCACCATCGGGCAACATGCCGGTATCGAGGAAATACTCGATGTCGTCGACTGACCAGTCCCCGATGCCGTTTTCCTCGTGCGGTGTGATATTCGGAATCTTCTCGCCGTCCGGCCCGTCCGGGTTGCCCGACAGTTCCTGGTCCCGTTCCAGCGCGCCGAGCGCGCGCCGCGGCGTGTGGCATTCGCCGCAATGGGCGACATGGCGCACAAGGTAGGCGCCCCGGTTCCACTGATCGTTCTCGTTTATATTCGGACTGAATCGTTGCGGTTTGAAATAGCGTTTCTTCCATGCCGCTGCCGTCATGCGCGACGACATGACGATCGGTAGATCGTGATCCGGACTCTTGCCTGCAACCGGTTCGAGACTCTGCAAATACGCCTTGATCGCCAGCAGGTCCTCATTCGACATGCCGGTGTAGGACGTGTACGGAAAAGCCGGGTAGTAGGCATCGCCGTCCGGATTGACGCCACTCTGGAATGCACGCAGAAACACCCGATCCGACCAGCCGCCGATGCCGTCCTCCGGATGCGGCGTGATATTCGGCGAATAGAATGTTCCGAACGGGGATTCGATGGCGCGCCCGCCCGCCAGCGGGACCGCGCCGTCACGATCCTCGGTATGGCAGGTTACGCATCCGCCGGCATGCGTGAGGTAACGGCCTTTTTCAACCAGCGCATCGGCCTCGTCGGCTGCGACCCGGGAAACCAGGAACAGCAACGCAATGCCGATCGCAATCGGCACCAGCCTGGCGCCCGGACGAAAAACCGGTCCGGGAGGATGCGCGAGATAAGTATTAACAGGTCCTGCCTAGTCGTCTGACTTGCGGAAGTCATCATGGCAGCCACGGCATGCACCGCCCACTTCGCGGAACGCCGCGGCGACGGCTGCCTCGTCGCCGCCTTCGGCAATGACCTTGCTGAATTCGGCCGTTGCCTGCTGCGCCTTGTCCACGGCAGCGGCAAACGCCTCCGGATCCTCCCAGATAACGGGCAATGCCTCGGATTCACCGACATCCGAACCCTCGGGGAACAGGTGTTCCAGTTCAGCCGCGCCTGCCGCAAGGGCATCGGCATGCTGCTGCAGAAAGCCGTGATCCTCGACGAGGCCGCGCACGATCTTTGAGACCGCACCGATATGCCCGCGCAATGCCGTCATTGCGGCTTCACGATATTCCAGCGCATCCTCGGCACTGGTTTCGGCCGCCGCCAGCGACCCTGCCATGCCAATGGCAACGAACGCTGTGGCCACTACCATCATCATTTTTGCGGGCATATCCGGACTCCGTTGTCATGGGGTTGTCGAGGAAGGGTACCAATTGCCGGTCACCAGGGAAAATAATCTCGTTGCGGGGCGCCTGCGGCACCCCGACGCCGGTTGGCCGGAACTATTGCGGTTGCACCTTGCTCTATTGCCGGAAGATGTTCAGATGGGACAGCGCAATGACGGCCACAAACGCCAGGTCGGCAACCCGCGACTTCGGAGAGCTCCGGCGCGGCCTCTTCACGCTATTAGCCGTAATGCTGCTGCCCGCGGCCGCCCCTGGCGGAACGCCGGTCGCAGATTCGCAGCAACACCTGCGCGAAGCCGCAGAGGCCTACCGGGCGGGTGACTACGAACAGTTCACGCAGTCCCTGGAGACCGCTTACTCGTTGAATCCGGGCAGCTACTACACGCGTTACAACCTGGCCCGCGCCTACGCGCTGACCGGACAGGCGGATGCCGCGCTCGACACGCTGGAGCAACTGGCGGACGCCCGGGTCGACTTTGGCATCGCCGGCGAGGCCGCGTTGGCATCATTGCGTGAATTGCCGCGTTTCACAGAGCTTGTTACTGAACTCGCCGCCAACACGCAGCCCATGTTGAGCAGCACGCCATATTTTACGTTCGACGAACTCGCGCTTATTCCGGAGGGAATTGCGCTGGATGCCGGTACGGAGCGGCTTTTCTTCGGCAGTATGCGTACCGGCGAAATCTTCGTCGTTGATCGCTACCGGCAAATCACTCGCTTTGCCACCGTTGAACACGAAGGCCGGAAGCTTGCGGCAACTGGCATGGCAGTGGATACAACTCGCGGCCTGCTGTGGGTTGTGGGCACACAGTTTTTCCTTACTGAAGGCTTTGATGCTGACGCGCCCGCGTACAGCGGTGTGTTCGGCTTTGATCTCGATACGGGTGCGCTGGTGCAGAAGCTTCTGCGTGACGATGTAACGAACGGCTTCAACGACGTAACTGTCGGACACGACGGCAGCCTGTACCTGAGCGGCGGTGCGGTGGGCATCGTCCGGGATGACGCCGATACCATTGAATTACTGGCGCTCGATTCGGAAGTGTTCGGCAGCAACGGCATCACGGTTACGCCGGATGGAGGGCACCTTCTTGCATCATCGTACCCGTCGGGCATCGCCGTCATCTCGCTCGCGGACGGTGCCGTGCATTACCTCGAAGCTCCGGACGATCTGCCGCTGTACGGAATTGACGGCATGTACTGGCACAACGGCGATTTGATCGCCGTACAGAACGGCGTACGGCCGTGGCGATTGATGCGCATGAAACTGGATGCCGGGCTTGCCGCAATTACGGGTGCAACGACTCTTGAATTCGGCAACCCTGCATCGACGCCAACCACCGGCGCCATTTCAGGCGATGTCATCCACCATATCGGTGAGGGCCCGGCGGCCGAGCATGTGCCTCCGCACTTACCCGACAATATGGCACCGTACATGGGCAAGACCGTCATAATGACAACACCGCTCGACTGACATACCCTGTGCGGCTGACACCAGCAGCCGACTTCAAATGAACGACAGCAATCCCGTAACTCTCCGCAAGGCGACACGTACGGACGCCGATACGATCGCCGACGCCGTTCACGCACTGGCCAGGGCCAGCGGTGAAAGCCACAAGTCGACAGCCAGCGCCGGCGACTTTATCCGCCATGGCTTTTCAGATGCGCCCGCATTTTATGCATTGATTGCCGAGAGGGAAGGCAAGGCCGTGGGTCTGTCGCTGTGGTACCTGGCCTTCTCAAGCTTTCGCGGTGAACAGGGCGTCTATGTCTCGGACCTGTACGTCGACGGTGGTGAGCGCGGCACCGGGCTCGGCAAACGCCTGCTGAAAGAGACGGCACGACTCGGCCGGGCGGCCGGCGCAACCCACTTGCGACTGTCCGTTGCCGGCACGAACAGCAATGCGCGTGCTTTTTACGAACGTCTCGGCCTGAAGCACCGTGATGATGAGCGTATTTACCAGGCATCCGACCAGTCGTTTGTGCAACTGGCGGGCGACTGATTATTCCCGGCGCGGTGCACTGGCGCCACACCCTGTTACCATCTGGACGCACTGCTTAACCAGGACCGATGCATGAAAGTTGTATACGACCCGATTCAAAAGAAGCACGATCCGAAGTCCTTTTTTTCGTCAGGCGCACCCCAGGCAAACCCCGAGGCACCGGCGCGCGCAGACGCGCTGCTCGCCGCCGCGCAGGCAACGGGCCTTGTGGCCGAATCGCCGGAGGACTGGGGGCTGCAGTACATAGCCCGTGTACACACACCCGAGTATCTGTATTACCTCGAACATATATTTGTGCGCTGGTCCCGCATCGAAGGCGGCTCCAGTGAAGTCGTGCCCGGCATACATCCCGACCGCCGTGACGGCAGCTACCCGGCGTCGGCCGCGGGCCAGGCTGGCTGGCACCACTACGATACGGCGAGCCCGATTACCGCGGACACATGGCAAAGCGCATTGTGGAGCGCCCACACCGCTGCGCATGCGGCACTTGCCGTCACCAACGGTGACCGGGCGAGCTATGCGCTGTCACGACCACCCGGCCATCACGCCAGTCGCGAAGTCGCCGGCGGCTTCTGCTACCTGAATAATGCGGCGGTTGCGGCGGAGGTGCTGCGCGAGCAGCATGACCGCGTCGCGATACTCGATATCGACGTCCACCACGGCAACGGCACGCAAAGTATTTACTACGACCGCAGTGATGTGCTGACCGTTTCGATCCATGCCGACCCGGTCCGTTTCTATCCGTTCTTCTGGGGCCACGCCGACGAGCGCGGCGAAGGTACGGGCCTCGGCTACAACCTGAACCTGCCATTACCGCGCGGCACCGCGGATGATGAGTGGCTGAAAACACTTGAAGCCGGACTGAAGCGCATCGCGGCATTCGACCCCGGTGCGCTGGTCATAGCACTTGGGCTCGACGCCTATGAAGGAGATCCGCTGCAAGGCCTGGCCGTAACGACAGCGGGATTCGGCCGCATCGGCGCGCGCATCGGCCAGGTCCCGCTGCCGACAGTGCTGGTGCAGGAAGGCGGTTACCTGTCCGGGGAACTTGGCGCCAATCTCTCGGCGTTTCTCGAGGGCTACATCGGTACACACGGCGACTGAGCCGCCAGACAACAACAGGGGGCAGGGCTAATGACGATAGACCCAGGCTGGCTTTCGATACTGCCTCCTGTGATCGCGATCGTCCTCGCGATCTGGAGCAAGCAGGTCATCCTGTCATTGTTCGCCGGCATCTGGATGGGGTACCTGATCCTGAACGGCTTCAATCCGCTTACCGGTGTCACCGCGGGCCTCGATGGAGTCGTACAGGTCTTCAGCGATGGTGGCGATACACGCGTACTGATCTTCACACTGCTGATCGGTTCACTGATTGCCACGATCGAGGAGTCCGGCGGCGTACGTGGCTTTGTACATTTTCTCGAGACCCGACGCTGGGTGCATACGCCGAAGCGCGCGCAAATCCTGGCATGGGTCACCGGGATCGTTATTTTCATCGAGTCGAATATCACGCTGCTGGTTGCCGGGTCCGTCAGCCGGCCGTTGTTCGACCGCATGCGAATTTCCCGCGAAAAACTGGCGTACCTGATTGATTCAACGTCTGCGCCGGTGTGCGTCATGATTCCGCTGAATGCGTGGGGCGCTGTGATTGTCGGCCTGGTCGCGGCGACCGGCATCGATAACCCGCTGCAAACTTTCATCGCGTCCATCCCGTACAACCTCTACGCCATCACGGCGATCCTGCTGTCCGGCGTTGTTATCTGGAAGAACATCAACATCGGGCCGATGAAAGCTGCCGAGGAACGCACGCAGCGCGGCGAATTGCTGTGGCCCGATGCAACCCCGATCGTTGACGTAACGGCAGAAACCGTGCCTGAGGACGACGGGCGCCCGGTGCCACCAGCCTACCTGATGACGCTGCCGATCCTGGCGATGATCCTTATGATGCCGGTAGGCCTCTACATCACCGGCGACGGCAGCATTATCGAGGGCTCCGGCTCTGTCGCCATCCTCTGGTCAATCAGCTTCGCCATCCTCGTGTCCTGGATACTGATCCTGGGACGCGGCGGCACGTCGATCAATGAGCTGATGCGCATATTTATGAAAGGTGCCGGGTCGCTGCTGCCGATCGCAACAATCCTGCTACTCGCACTGGCGCTCGGCGATGTAGCAAACCTGCTCGGCACGGGCCCCTACGTCGCCGGCCTGGTCGGCGCTGCAGTACCCGAACCGCTGCTGGCACCGCTGGTCTTCATTGCGTCCGCCTTTATTGCTTTTTCGGTAGGCTCGAGCTGGGGCACATTCGCAATCATGATTCCGATTGCCATTCCAATCGCCACCACGCTGGGCCTGCCAGTACCATTGATGCTCGGTGCCGCGATATCCGGCGCCATCTTCGGCGATCACGCCTCCCCGATCAGCGACACAACCGTCGTCGCATCCATGGCATCCGCCACGGACCACATCGACCACGTGCGCACGCAATTACCTTATGCACTGCTGGCAGCGTCGATTGCCGCTGTCGGGTTCCTGATCCTGGGGGTGCTGGCGTAGCTGCCGCGCAACTTCCGGAGGCTGCCGGTCCGGATTATTCATGAACGCTTTACTGCAGGGGCTGGCGAAGGCGCACCCCGGGGCACACCTCCGCCCCTGCCATCGTGCCGTTCATGAACAATCCGACATCGTGCCTACGGAACCGACCTGAGCGTGAAGAGCCACCGAGGAGCGCCGGTAC